>JAGWOX010000185.1 GCA_028877145.1 Acidobacteriota bacterium
CACGCCGACGTACGGCATCAGCTCGGGATGCTTCCTCCGGTTCAGGAACAAGACCGCGAAGGCGTAAATCGTAAGCAGCCAGGTCCAGAACAGCAGCGAACCTTCCTGCCCCGACCACAGCGCCGCAAATTTGTAGAAAGCCGGCAGGTGCAGGCTGCTGTGTTCGGCCACGTAGGCCATGGAAAAGTTGTTGGTGAAAAATTCCCAGACGAGTGTGCCCACCGCCAGCGAGACGAGCGGCAGCATGGCCAGGCCGGCGCGCCGCGAGCTCCGGATGGCCAAAGGGTTGCGGGTCTTGATGCCGACGATGCCGGCGATGAAGGCGTACCCGGCCGTAATCAGCGCCAGGATTAATGCGAAAGAACCTACGATATCCACTGAGCCTCTGTCATTCCGCGCACGACGTTCTTACCTAGTGCGCCACTGCCGCCGGTGACTGCGTTCCCCCTCCGGCCGGCGAACCCGCTTGCGCCTGACCCGGCGCCGCAACGTACTTCGAAGCGCATTTCGCTTCCACCTGCTCGGCGACGAATCGCCCATCAGGTTGTAGCCGCCCCTGCACGAGCGCCTGCGCGTCCTTCTCGTAGAACGTGTCCGGCAGGGGGTCGGTGCCCACGTAGCTCACCGGCAGCGTTTTGCCCTGCTCGGTCAGAACGAAATTCACCTGGTTCGATAGCCGCTGGATCGAGCCCGGTTCCACGTATCCCGAAACCCGCATGCGTTGCTGGAGTTCGGGACCCTGCATTGCGGAAAGCTCGGTCAGGGTGTGGTAATAGGTCTTGCTCTGTGTCGCTCCCAGCCACCCAAGCCAGGTCAGTGTGGCGATGATGATTCCGGCGCCGATTATGAATTTTGTGCGGGCTTTCAACAGGACCTCCTCAACAGCTGAAACGCCATCATTTTATCAGGCAATGGCGACCACTGCGAGCCGCCTTTCCCGCTACCCATCCTTGCACGCCGCGTTCCGTCCTGCCATTCGCCTGCTCGCCCCGTTCGCGCGCTTCCCGGCAAGCCAGGAAAATTCGCAAGTCGAGCTGTAACAGCATCTCTCACGCAACACTTTTGCGGGCGGCTGCTTTGGAAATGGGAAATCAGCGATAACTACGGCCAAAATAGCGGTCAAATCGAATAGCGCTTCTGCTTCAAACCAATCCCAATTTCGCAACCGGAGAATCGCAGGCAACACGAGCGACGCCAATCCCTTCTGCCCGGTGCCAGGTGCGGTCGTGCGCCCTGTAACGGTCCTTCGACACGGCGAGCCGGACCTGCGCCAAATCCCCCACCCCGATTTTTAGGCCCTGTGGCATTTCGCTCTAGCAGAGACAGGACGATTTGTCCGAAATCAATTCGCTCGTATCGTCCGCACCTGGAACGACTTTCCTCAACTCAACCCAGCAGCTGCTTGAGCTGCGTCCGAAAGCGTTCTCTCCCGGCCGCATCCCCGGCGCCTGCTAGCGCCACCGGCGCCCCCTCCCACAGCAATACCTCAGCTTCGCTCCCCGCCCCGCGCAGCGCGCTCGCCACTCCCGCCAGGCGTTCCGAAAGCACCAACACCGACTTCGGCCGGTAAGAGAATCGCACGCGGCGCAAAATCGTCGGCGTCAGCCGTAGAATCAAGGAATCCAATTCGCCGCCATCTTCGACCGGACATTCCACCGCTTCCGCCAGAAAGAATCCCTGATGCTGAAACGCGCCGAGCGCTTTCTCCCGCCCCTCCGCCGCGCCCGCAATGCCGCAAGCCGCGAGCAGATCTTCATAAAATGCCAGCGCGTCCGGCTCGCGAGGCACTCCTTCGGGCGCATAGAAGAAATCCTCGAGCGCCGCGGGAGGCGCGGGCGCCAAAAACAGGGTGCCGATATGAATCGGCCGAAACCGGCTGCCCCATTCCAGCCGCGCGATGCGTTGCCTCAAATGCTCCGGCGAGGCCTCGACAGTGCACCCGTCGCAATGAATGGTCCGCACACCCCCTGCCGTCGTTCCCGTAGCCGCCATGATTCCCTGCTCCCCCATCGCAAAAAATCAAGGGCGCGCAGCAACGTGCCCTTATATCAGGTCGCCAACTCTTCTCTCATCACACCGGCCGAGCCGTGCGCGAATACTCCGCTGCCGCGTCATTGGGCAGCAGCACCCAAAGCGTGTAAATCCCGAGCGCCGTCCCGATGGGAAAGTGCACCAGCGCCACCACGCCCAGAATCAATGCCACGATCCGCGCCCACGACTCTCGCTGCCACAAGCCCCAGCCGACCGCCACTCCCATAACGCCCAGCACCAGTATCCCCACGCCCACCGTCGTAATCAGGCCCGGCAGAAATAAGTGAGAAAACGGCCAGCCAAACATGAACATGTGAGGGATGAACATCGAGCCGACGAAAAGCACCGCGCCGCCGGCAAACACCCTCAGCAGCGAATAGACGATCCAGATCAATGCCAGCGCCGGCAAATGCTTTTCCAAACGCGTCCGCGCCGATAGCGTTCCTCCCGGCGGTCCCACCACCGCTACCGGCCTGCCGCATTTCGCGCAAAACCGCGCGTCATCGGGAATCGGATTGCCACATGCGTTGCAAAACATGGATCTCTGCTCCTCTATCAACCTCATACGTCAAAGGAGAGCCCGCAGTTCCATTTTCTTTCCCGGTTGTATTCCGCAGGTCCGCAACCACGACAAAGAACCGCTGTCATCCTGAGCGAAGTTTTTTGCGACGAACAAAGTGAGTCCCGACGAACTCTGTCGGGAAGGATCCCGAAAGCTCGGAGGAGTACTTACCCACATAGGTCGCCGTCGGGTGCCCCAGGCGCCGTCGTTGCGCCTGGGGATGTTGCCTTCTCATCCCACACCCACCCCGGTAATGAGTAGAGTTCCCGTCCCTGCCCCTGTGAAACTCTTGTCATCCTGAGCGATGCCCTTTGCGACGAACGAAGTGAGTCCCGACGCAGTATGCCGGGAAGGATCCCGAAACTTCGTCTACTTAACGCACCCGCCTCGCCGTTTTTTCGCCCCCTAACCTGGCGTCTCCGCCAATGTATGACTCCCGCGTGCCTGTCCGGGTGCCCCACTCTTCGGGCGCCTATTGCCCGAAGGGTGGGTCCGGCCGCGAAACGCCATCGCCGGATCTGCGTGGTCCGTTGCCTGTCGAGAATCGGACTCAGAAGAAGAAACGGCTCAAGCGGCGAAATACTGTCCCATCTTCCGGAATTTCTGATACCGCCGTTCGATCAGTTCCTCCGGCGGGATCCGGCACAGTTCCTCGAGCGCCCGCGCAAGCACCGGTTCGAACAGGCGTGCCGCTTCCTCGTGATTCGTGTGCGCCCCTTCTCCCGGTTCCGGCACGATCTCATCGATTACGCCCAGTTCCAGCAGGTCCGGCGCGGTAATTTTCATCGCCTGCGCCGCGCGATCGGCCTTGGAAGCGTCGCGCCATAAAATCGACGCGCAACCCTCCGGCGAAATCACGGAATAGATCGAGTTCTCGAACATGTGCACGCGATCGCCGACGGCGATGGCCAGCGCGCCGCCCGAGCCGCCCTCCCCGGTGATGTTCACGACCACCGGCACGGGCAGCCGCGCCATCTCCCGCAGATTCCGCGCGATGGCTTCGGCCTGACCGCGCTCCTCGGCGTCGACGCCGGGATACGCGCCCATCGTGTCCACGAACGTCACCACCGGCCGCTTGTATTTCGCCGCGAGTTCCATCACCCGCAGCGCCTTCCGGTATCCCTCCGGCTTCGGCATGCCCCAGTTGCGCCGCACGTTCTCGCGTGTGTCGCGGCCTTTCTGGTGGCCGATCACCATCACCGGCTGCCCGTGAAACCGCGCCATGCCGCAAACGATCGCCGCGTCGTCGCCGTACCCGCGGTCGCCGTGGATCTCGCTGAATCCCTCGAACAGAATGCGCACGTAATCCAGCGTATAGGGCCGCTGCGGATGCCGCGCGAGCTGCGTGCGCTGCCACGCCGACGGGTGCGCGACGATCTCCTCGCGCAGCTCGCTGATCTCGCGCCGTATCCGCTCGATCTCCTTGCCCGCGCCCGCCGCCGATGGATCGACTGCGTCCACTTCCTTTTCCAGGCGTTCGAGCCGTTGCTTTTTCCGCTTCTTCGATTCCGTCATGTTCAGTTCACCGGCCCGGAAACTTCCGCTCCGCACAATTCCTTCACCTTCGCCGCGAGTTCCCGATCGGCCTTCACGCGCCGGTCCGCTTCGAGCGTCACCGCGGTTCCGTCCTCGCTCACCAGCTCGAAAATCACGGCGCACGATCCCGGCCGCTCGCCGAACAGCTTGTCCAATCGCCCGAGCAATTGCTCGTCGACCGTATCGAGGGCCATGCGGACCCGCAGCTCGGCCGGAATCGCCGCCGCCGATTGCTCGATCGGCCGAGCGTCGATCACCACGATGCGCGTGCCGACTTCCTCGACGTTCACGCGGCCGCGCACGATCAGCGGCGACCGGCTCTTGAACGTGGCTTCCATTTGCGCGAAGACCGCCGGAAACGCCAGCACCTCGGCCATTCCCGTCATGTCGTGCAGCGTCAAAATCGCCCACCGGTCGCCCTTGCGCGAGCGCATCGGCCGCATATTCACCACGACGCCTGCCACGAGCACCTCTTCTCCGTTTTCCACTTCCTCGATCGCTCCCAGCTCCACCACGCGCAGATCGCGCAGCCGCGTCGCGTATTTCGCCAGCGGATGCCCGGAAATGTAAAGCCCAAGCACCGAGTGCTCGGCTTCGAGCTGTTCCTCCTCGCTCCATTCCGCCGCTTCCGGCAGTTCCGGCTCCGGCGCCACCTCGGCCGGCTGCCCGGCGAAGAGGCCGTGCTGGCCGGTGGCGCGCTGCTGCCCGGCTTTCTGTCCCCAGGCGAGCGCCTGATCGACCGCCGCGAGCAGGCGCGAGCGCCCGCTGGCGAAGCAGTCCATCGCGCCTGATTTGATCAGGCTCTCGAGCACGCGGCGGTTCACCAGCCGCGGCTCGATCGATTCGCAGAAATCGAAAATGTTGCGGAACCGGTTCTTCTCCGCCCGCGCCGCGATGATTCCCTGCGCCGTTCCCTCGCCCAAGTTCTTCAGCGCCGCCAAACCAAAGCGGATCGCGTCTCCCACCGGCGTGAAATACAGCCCGCTCTCGTTCACGTCCGGCGCCAGCACCTGAATCCCCATCCCGCGCGTTTCGTGGATGTAGCGCACCAGCTTCTCGGTCTTCCCGATTTCCGAGGTCAAGAGCGCCGCCATGAATTCCACCGGGTAATGAACCTTCAGATAGGCCGTCTGGTAGGCGAGCAGCGCGTAGGCGCACGAGTGCGACTTGTTGAATCCGTAGCCGGCGAATTCCGCCATCAAATCGAAAATCTTCTCGGCCTTCCGTTGCGGCACTTTCCGCGCGCTCGCGCCGGAGAGGAATTTCTCGCGCTGCGCGGCCATCTCGTCGCGCTTTTTCTTGCCCATCGCGCGCCGCAGCAGGTCGGCTTCGCCGAGCGAAAAGCCCGCCAGGCGGTTCGCGATCTGCATCACCTGTTCCTGGTACAGGATGACGCCCCACGTCTCCTCGAGAATGTCCTTCAGTTCCGGCAGCTCGAAGGCCACTTTCTTGCGCCCGTGCTTGCGATCGATGAAATCGTCGATCATCCCGCCCTGAATCGGCCCGGGCCGGTAGAGCGCGTTGAGCGCGGTCAAATCCTCGAGCCGCGTCGGCTGGTAGCGCCGCAGGATGTCCCGCATCCCGTGCGATTCAAACTGGAAAATTCCGGTCGTCTCGCCGCGCGAGAAAAGCTGGTAGACGGCCGCGTCGTCGAGCGGAAGCTCATCCAGTTCGAGCTGCGCGCCGCGGTTGCTCTCGACGAGTCCCAGCGCGTCGAAAACCACCGTCAGCGTCGCCAGGCCCAGGAAATCCATCTTCAGCAGGCCCAGCCGTTCGAGCGCCTTCATGTCGTACTGCGTCGTGACCTGCTCTTCGCCCATCCGGTAGAGCGGCAGGATTTCGCGCAACGGTCGCGGGCTGATCACCACGCCCGCCGCGTGCGTCGAGGCGTGGCGCGCCAGACCCTCGAGCCGCTCGGCCACTTCCATCAAATCCTTCACCCGCGGCTCGCGCTCCACCTGCGCCCTCAACTGCGGCGCCGATTTCAGCGCGTCCTCGAGCGTGATGTTCAACTCGCTCGGCACGAGCTTCGCCAGCCGGTCCGCCTCGCCATAGGCGAAATCGAGCGCGCGCGCCGAATCGCGCAGCACCTGCTTCGCCCCCAGCGTTCCGAACGTGATGATCTGCGCCACGTTCTCTTCGCCGTATTTCTGGCGGACGTAGTCGATCACCTCGCCGCGCCGCCGCACGCAGAAATCGATGTCGATATCCGGCAGCGACACGCGCTCCGGATTCAGGAATCGCTCGAACAGCAGCCCGTATTCGAGCGGATCCACGTTCGTGATTCCCAGCGCGTAGCTCACCAGGCTCCCGGCCGCCGATCCGCGTCCCGGCCCCACCGGGATCCCGTCCCCGCGCGCGTGCCGGATGAAATCCCACACGATCAGAAAGTAGCCGGCGAAGCGCATCTGCCGGATCATTTCGATCTCGGCCGCCAGCCGCTCCTCGTATTCGGCCAGCGAGTGCCGCAGCCGCCCTTGCAGCGCCAGCGCTTCGAGCCGCTGCTTGCGCGCCGCGAATCCCGCCCGCACCGTTCGCTCGAAATAGCTGTCGACCGTCTCCCCCTCCGGCACCTGAAATTCCGGAAACGGGTCCGCCACCGGCTCGATCTTCACGTCGCAGCGATTCGCGATCTCCACCGTCCGCGCCAGCGCTTCCGGCAACTCGGCGAACACCCGCGCCATCTCCTGCGCCGTCTTGAAATAAAACTGGTCCGTCGAAAAATGCATCCGGTTCGGATCGCTGATCGTCCGGTTCGTCTGGATGCACACCAGCACGTCCTGCGCCCGCGAATCCGCCCGCGTCAGGTAGTGGCAGTCGTTCGTCGCGACGAGTGGAATCTCCAGCTCCCGCGACAGCCGCACCAGGCCCTGATTCACCGGCTTCTGTATCTCCAGGCCCTGGTCCTGGACTTCGAGGAAGAAATTGCCGGGGCCGAAAATCTCCCGCAGCCGGCCGGCCGATTCCCGCGCGCGCTTCTCTTTTTCGTCCATCAGCGACTCGGCCACTTCGCCGCGCAGGCACGCCGAGAGCGCGATCAACCCGCGGCTGTGTTGCTGCAACAGGTCGTAGTCGATTCTTGGTTTGTAGTAGAACCCTTCGAGGTATCCCGCTGTCACCAGGGCGCACAAATTGCGATAGCCCTCGGTCGTTTCCGCCAGCAGGATCAGGTGGTTTGCGCGCTCGCCATTCCCTTCCCGGTCACGCCGGCTGCCGCGCGTCGTGTAGACCTCGCAGCCGATGATCGGCTTCACGCCATGACTGGTCGCCTGGTTATAGAAATGCGCCGCGCCGAACAGGTTTCCGTGGTCGGTGACGGCAACGGCGGGCATATTCTGCTCGGCCGCTTGCCGGACCAGGTCCTTGACGCCGCAGGCCCCGTCCAGAAGCGAAAAATCGGTGTGCAGGTGAAGGTGAACAAATCCGGGAGAATTCATTCCGCGCCGTATTGTACCAGACGTGCGCCCCCACGAGCGCCGGACCGCAGAGTCCCCAGTCGATTTCCTGATTCGCGAAGAAAACTTCACGCGGTGCGGGGCAATGTTTTGTTGCGATCGGCGCGATAGGACATCCGAATGGCGGACTCAGATGCGACGCCGACCCAGCCTCACACGTGACCAGCGATCGCGGCTCGGCAGGGGCGACCTGCGGTCGCCCTCTCTGTCCCTGGGAACCTCTTCAGCGGGTCGGAATTCACCGCCCCGTCGCGGCCCGCGCCCGCCCTTTCGCTCCCCGCTCCGCTTTCGTCGATTCCGCGCTCTTGGGCTGCGCTTTCGTTTCCGTGCGGCCGGCCTTGCCGGCTTTGGCCGGTTTTGCCGCCGCCTCTTTGCTGTTCGACGCTCCCTTCGCGGATTTTTTCTCCGGCTTCTCCGGCTTTTTCGGCTCGGGCTTGATCCCGGCGAGTTGGCGCAGCAGTTTCGTGCGATCGATCGCCGTTTTCCCTTTCCCGCGCAGTTGCA
>JAGWOX010000186.1 GCA_028877145.1 Acidobacteriota bacterium
ACCATTTCCGACATGTCCGATCCGCTGGTCGAAGTCCGCGTGGACGAAAACGACATTCTCAATCTTCGGAACGGGCAGCCGGTCGAGGTCCGACTCGACGCCTTTCCCGGCCAGACTTTCGCCGGGCGCATCGTCGCGGTGGGCACGCAGGCCGTCGTAACCGAAACCGGAGTGACGACGACGCAAATGACCGGGGGAGCGACGGCGCAACAAGCCACGGACTACAAAGTGGACATCGCTTTCGACCGGCCGCCGGCGGAATTGCGGCCGGGGATGACGGTAACCAGCGTGATTGAGACGGCGAACAGGAAGCAAGTGGTCGCCGTTCCCTTCCAGGCGCTGGTTCTACGGCCGAAGAGCGAGGCTGGGCGAACTTCCATACCTAAGGTGCCGGAAGCCGCGCCGGTCGAGATCAGCGCCGCGCCGGCGTCGCCAAAGGCGTCGAAGGAGAGCGCGGGGCTGACGGGCGTGTTCGTGGTGCGATCGGGACGCGCGATCTTCACCCCGGTCGAAATCGGCGTGCTGGGGGAAAATGCCGTGGAGGTGCGCCAGGGCTTGAAACCGGGCGAGGAAATCGTCGTTGGGGGTTACACCGCGCTGCACGTATTGCATTCGGGGATGACGATAAGAATCGCCAAGAGCGCCAGTTGAGCCGCGCGGCGCGAAGAGAAACACACTTCGATCCGATCATCACTTCCTCGTTGACTCCGTGCGGCGGCATGAATGACGGCGTGAAGATATTCGGGTGTATACTCGAAACAAATCCATCACTTATCCGGCACAAACAACCGGTGTTCAAGCCGTTCTTGCTTTCGAGCTCATGGGCAGCATCGCGAAGAGTCGGAGGGGTGCCATGAACGGGAAGAGATGGCCGATGGCCCTGGCGGTTGCGATATTTGCCGTCTGCCTGCCTTCCACTGCGCTCGCGCAAAGACCGACCAATCCGGTTCCTGGCGTGATGGAGCCGACGGGATCGATCACAGTTTCGATTCGAGACGAACAGGGCACGCCGATCAGCATTCCTTCCTCGGTCTCCGTTGCGACCGCGCGGGGCGGCCCGATGATCGAAGCTCAGAGCCAAAAGGGCGGCGAAGAGTGGGTGTTCTCGAACCTGACGCCGGGAATGCAGTATGTGGTGAAAGTGGAAACGCCGGGATTCGCGACGGTCCAGCAATACGTGGAATTGCCATTCGTGAACAATCCCTCGGTGCGCGTCGACTTTTACCTTGTACCGAAAGACCGGGAAAACGAAAAGGCCAAGCCGGCCGGGGGAGCGATTCTGGCTCCGCGGGCGCAGAAGGAAGTGCAGCAAGGGATCAAGGATCTCGAGGCGAAGAAGATCAGTTCCGCGCAGAAGCATCTGGCGAAGGCGCTGAAAATGGCTCCGGGAAACCCGCTGGTGAATTACCTGATGGGAGAATGTTCGCTGCGAGCGGGGAAGGTGGATGAAGCGATCCGGTATCTGGAGAATTCGCTTTCGCTCGATCCGAAGCAGACGCAGGCGCTCTTGGCGCTGGGAACGGTGCGCTACCAGCAGGGAGACACGGCGAAAGCGATCGAGTTGCTGACACGGGCCGTGGCCGCGGCGCCGAAATTGTGGGAAGCGCATTGGCTGCTGGCGGGGGCGTACTTGCGCGAAGGAAACTACAAGAAAGCCAGCGAGGACGCCGAGGCGGCACTGAAGTACGGGAAGGAGCGGGCGGATTCGGCGAGGCTGATTCTGGCCGTGGCGCAGGCGAAGCTCGGCAAGCGGAACGAAGCGCTGCAAACGCTCGACGAATACCTGAAACGACATCCGGGCGATCGTCAGGCGGAGAAGGTGCGCGCATCGGTCGGGGAACCGCAGCAGCCTGAACGAGGGACAGAGACAGCAGCGAGGACGCCGGCGACGGGGAAGCGATCGCAGGCCACCAACGCGCCCGTGGGAGAGGATGCTTACACCGCGGCGGCACGCCCGCCGGAGCCAACGTCCGTAACAGAAGTGAATCCCACACCGATTGTTGCAGCCACCAAGCTGGCGACACCTCCACTCGCAGCCGTTCCGGCCAAAGAAGGCTGGATGCCTCCGGATATCGATGCGGAGAAGCCGGAGAGAGTCTCGAACGCCACGTGCCATCTACCGCAGATCCTGGAACAAGCGGCGAAGCACGCCGAGGAACTGGTGAGCAACCTCGAGAAGTTCAGCGCGACTGAGGATTTTGAAGAAGTGGAGATCGGCCGCAACGGGGCTTTGCGCCAGCCGCTGACGCAGAAGTTCAGCTACCTTGCCTTCATACAGCACATCCGCCCAGACCTGATCTCGGTCGACGAAATGCGCGCGCCCAACCCCTTCGAACGACTGGTTGGCGTACCGCTGATCAGCACGGGGTCGGTGGCGCTGGCGCTGGCGTTTCATCCGGACTTCTCCGGCGACTTCGATTGGAAGTGCGAAGGAATGGGGGAATGGAAGGGCGAGCCGGCGTGGATGATCCATTTCGAGCAGCGCGCGAACCGGCCCACGAGCCGCTTGCAAGCCTTCGCCAGCAAGACCAGCGGTGATTACGCCTTGCCGCTGAAAGGGCGCGCGTGGGTGGCGGCGAACGGAAATCATCTGGTGCATCTGGAGACGGATCTGGTGAGGGCGCTAGAGCAGGTGAGATTGGAGCGGGAGCACTTCGCCATCGACTTCGGACTGGTGAGATTTCACTCTCAGCCCGTGGCGCTGTGGCTGCCCAAGAGCGTGGACGCGTATTTCCGGTACGAGGGGCATTCCTACCACGAGTATTCGCGCTTCAGCAATTTCCAGCTGTTCTGGGTGGGGACGGCGCAGGAATTCGGGAAGCCGAAGCAGAAACTGCAAAATCCGTGACGGCTTCGTTTGCTTCCCGGTCTCGTGACCGTCGCGAGCGAGGAGCTTTATAAATGACGGGGTCATCGCTTTCGGGTATATATACTCGAGAAAACGCAATCGCAGACCCAGCGCCAACCACCGACTCACGATGCGGCTCAGGGAGCACACGAAAAAAGATGGGAAGAAAAGGTCCCATTCTGCGCATGGCACCGTGCACTACGTCGAGCACTCCCATCTCGCCTGAAAATCCAATGCCAACGACTTTCGATCCGACGCTGGCGAGCCACCCTGGAATGGACTCAAGCAAGGCTTCTTAACGCGAGCCGAAGGGGGTGCCATGAACAGGAGGGCGTGGCGAGCGGCGCTGGCCGCCAGTGCGCTGCTTACCGCCTGCCTGCCCTGCGCCGAACAGGCGCGAGGCCAGGAGCGGCCAGCCGTTCCAGGCACGACCTTGGTAATGGCGACGGGGACCGTCTATGTGTCGGTAAGAAACGAGCAGGGTACGCCACTCGGTCTACCTTCGGCCGTTTCCATCACCATCGCCGCATCCGGCGGCCCGATCATGCAGCATCTGACGCAGAAGAGCGGTGGAGAATGGGAGTTCCAGAATTTGCGGCCCGGAGTGCAGTACACGGTGAAGGTGGAGGCGCCGGGATATCGAACGGCCGAGCAGTATGTGGACCTGCCATATGTGGATGACGCCTCGGCGAGAGTGGAGTTTTACCTTTTGCCAGCGAAGGCAGGGGGCGGATCGGCAAAACCGGCCGGGGGAGCGATTCTGGCTCCGCGGGCGCAGAAGGAAGTGCAGCAGGGGATCAAGGATCTCGAGGCGAAGAAGATCAGCTCCGCGCAGAAGCATCTGGCGAAGGCGCTGAAAATGGCTCCGGGAAACCCGCTGGTGAACTACCTGATGGGAGAGAGCTGGCTGCGAGCGGGGAAGGTGGATGAGGCGATCCGGTATCTGGAGAAAGCGATCTCGCTGGATCCGAAACAGACGCAGGCGCTTTTGGCGCTGGGAACGGTGCGCTACCAGCAGGGAGACAAGGCGAAGGCGATTGAACTGTTTAAGCGGGCCGTGGAATCGGCACCGCAGTTGTGGCAGGGACATTGGCTGCTGGCAGACGCCTATTTGCGCGGAGGGAATTACCAGCAGGCGAGGGAGCAGGCGGAGTTGGCGGTGAAATACGGGAAGGAGCAGGCGGATCCGGCGAGACTGATTCTGGGCGTGGCGCAGGCGAAGCTGGGCAAGCGGGACGAAGCGCTCGGGACTTTCCGCGATTATTTGAAACGGTATCCAAAGGGTCCCCGCGCGGAGCAAGTTCGCGAGATCATCAAGGACTTGCAGCAGCCTCCACGAGCGGCGCCGGCCAAAGCAGCAGCGCAGGACGCAAGGAAGAGGCCGCAAGCCGATGGTCAAACCGTTGCCGCGGCAACCGACGCTCCGACCCCGCTCTCGGCAGAACCAAAGCCGACGGCTGACCTGGCCGCGGGGCCAGATGTTGCAGCTACGACGCTGACGCCACCGCACTTCGTGAAAGTTCCGGCCAGGGAGGACTGGGCGCCGGCGGACGTCGATGACGAAAAGCCGGAGCGGATCTCGAATGCCACGTGCCCGCTACCGCGGATTTTGAGACAGTCGGCCAGGAACGCGGAGGAATTGGTGAACGACCTCCAAAAGTTCAGCGCGACGGAGAATTTCGAGGAAGTGGAAATCAGCCGTGCTGGGCAAATGAGCCGACCGACGGCGGAGACTTTCAGCTATCTTGTCTTTATCCATTACATCCGCCCACACCTGATCTCCATCGACGAAATGCGCACACCCTCCCCGGCCGTCGAACTACCGGCAGGCCAATTGATCAGCACGGGATCGGCGGCGCTCGCGTTGGTGTTCCATCCGGACTTCGCCAACGATTTCGACTGGAAGTGCAAAGGGATGGGGGAGTGGAAAGGTCAGCCGACGTGGTTGATCCATTTCCGGCAGCGCGCGGACCGGCCCACCAGCCGGCTCCATGGCTTCGAGGCGCCGGGCGGCGGTTACATTCTGGCGCTGAAAGGGCTGGCGTGGGTGGCGGCAAACGGGAACCAGGTGCTGCACCTGGAGACGGACCTCGTGAAGCCGGTGGAGCAGGCGCGATTGGAGCGGGAGCATTTCGCGATCAATTACGGCCTGGTGACTTTCATGACGCATCCCGTGGCGCTGTGGCTACCGAAGAGCGTGGACACATATTGGCTCTATCAGGGCCGTTCCTACCATGAGTATTCGCGGTTCAGCAATTTCCAGCTGTTCTGGGTGGGGACGGCGCAGGAAATCGGGAAGCCGAAACAGAGCCCGCCGAAGCCGTGACGGCCTATTTTGATTCCGGGATCTCGGGATAGTTCAATCGTCGCAACAGATTCTGAAAGCGCGGGTCGGAACGCAGGGGATCGAATCGCCACTCCTGCCGAAGCAAAATCATTCCCCAGGAATGCTCGGCATATGCTTTTTCCAGGTAGCGCAACGCCTCCTCGGTACGTCCCATGCGTGCATAGACAAGGGCGAACAGATACGGATTTTCCTTCCCCTCTCGTCGCTTCATCTCGCGAAGCAACTTCACAGCCTCGGCGGAATTCCCGCTTGCCGCATGCGCGGAAGCCAGGAGCGCAAGCATATAGGAGTCCCGGCCATTCACTTCGCCGCCTTTCTCGTATTGCTGGATCGCCTCGGGATACTTTCCTTGCCTCTCGTACAAGTCTCCGAGGGCCCATCGGATATTCGGCTGGTTGGGATCGAATTCAATCGTTTTTTGCAGCAAGGAAATAGCCTGATCGAAACGATCGCCTTCGACCAGACAGTCGGCAAGCCACTGGGCAACGTTGGGGTTGATGGGATCAAGATCGCGGGCCCTATCGAATTCGTCGCAAGCCTCCTTTGTGCGCCTCACCTCGAAGAGGAAGTGGCCGTACCACATGTGAGCCAGCGCGTAATTCGCATTCAGCTGAATTGCCCACCGGTATTCCCGCTCCGCGCCGGCCCAATCGCCCTCGAATCGGTGCAGTGCAAAGGCGAGAGCGGTGTGCGCTTCCGCCAAGGAATCGTCGAGCGCGAGCGCCTTATCGGCCGCGGCGACTGCCTTCGGGCCCGCCTCGTTGGAATCCATGAGATGAATGACACCAAATCCCATGATGTTGTATGCATCGGCGAGCCCGGCATAGGGGAGCGGGGAGTTCGGATCGTCCTGAATCGCTTCCTGGAAATAGGCAACGCTCTTCTTCACGCCATCCACGGTTCGCAGATTCCAGAAATATCTCCCTCTCAAATAGGCTTCGTAGGCCGCCGGCTGGACGGGCCGCTCGGCGTCGAGGCGCGCTCGTTCCTGGGGAGTCAGCTTGATCTGGATCTCAGCCGCGACGGCGCGAGCGACTTCGTCCTCGAGGGCCAGGACATCGGCCATGTTGCGCTCGTACGCGTTGGCCCACAACTGGCGTTCGGGCACAGACTGGAACAATTCGGCATTGATGCGTACCCGGTTGCCGGAGCGCACCACCGAACCTTCCACGATCGCGTCCACGTTCAATTCGCGAGCAATCTGGGCAAGCGGCTTGCGCGCGGCTTTGTAGGGCATCACCGATGTTCGCGAGATCACTCGTAGAGGACCGATTCGGGCGAGATGGGTGATCAACGCGTCGGTCATCCCGTCGGCGAAATATTCCTGGCCGGGATCGCCGGAGAGATTTTCCAGGGGCAGCACGGCGATGGACTGAATTCTTGCGGCCCCGGAGGGCAGGAAAACGTGGCGCACAGGCGGAACGGCGAAGGCGACGAGCAGCGCCACCATCGGGGCCACGGCGATCCAGGCGAGCCGAATCTGGCGTTTACCGTGGCGTCCCGTCGGCGCCTGGCCGGCGTGGGGCGCAGTCTTCGCGTCAGCCCCTGGCGCGGCTTGAGCTGCCATTGACTCGGATTCCCAGTGCACCGGGGCGAGGAATCGGTATCCGCGACGGTGAAGGGTTTCGATGAATCGCGGAGTTTCCGCGTCGTCTCCGAGCGCGTCGCGCAGCCGTCTGACGGCTGTGTTCAATCCGACGTCAAAATCGACGAACGTATCCGCGGACCACAGCCTATCCCGCAACTCCTGGCGCGTTACCAACTCGCCGGGGCGCTCAAGCAGCAGCGCCAAGATCTGAAACGGCTGGTCCTGCAGCTTGATCTTCAGACCCTGTTTGTAGAGCTCTCCCGAGCGGAGATCGGCCTCAAAGACGCCGAACCGAACCCTTCGGCCACTTTCGGGCACAGGCAAGGAACACTTCCCCCAATTTTGAGGTCAGTATATCACCGCAGCCGCTGCGACCAACGCCTTTAGCAGACACGAAAGATTTCGCTTTAACTCTTTTCAGACCAAGGAACTGCACCGTCACACACAATTCATCTGCCGTCCATGGACAAGGCACTTGTGCCGCCCCTAGGCTGCGGCCAAAGCGCGGTTTCGCGGGGAGGCGGACATGAGCGTCCGGGCAGTTTTAACGAGGGGAGCTGAAATTTGCGCGATCCTGAGCCTCGCATTGGTCGCCGGATGCGGGGGCGGGAACGCAAGAGGCGTTTCGCCAAGCAGCACGGGGACCGGGCTGACGACGACGGTGAAGGTCACTCCTGCTTCCGCCACAGTCTATCAGGGCGCAACGATGCAGTTTACGGCGATGGTCGAAGGTCAGGGCAATCAGGTCGTCACATGGAGCATCGGCCAAGGTGGCTTGGGGACCATAGACAGCACAGGGCTTTACACCGCTCCCAAGGACGCCTCCGGCGGCCCCATTCAAATAGTGGCCACTAGTCAGGTTGTTCCCAGCGCGAAGGGGTTTGCACGCAGACTTTTTCGGCGACCATTGAAGGGCTGGCCGACTCGTCCGTCACATGGACAGTTCAAGAAGCCGGCGGGGGATTCATCAATAACGCGGGCCTCTATTCCGCGCCGGTTTCCTCGGGTTTCTTTCATGTAATCGCGACGAGCGTCGCGGATGGGACCAGGAGCGGAAGCGCGAGCGTAACGGTAACGACTTCTTCCTCGTCCATTACCCCGACTGGAGATATGCAGGTTGCCCGAGGCTTTCACACCGCGACGCTATTGGACAATGGGAAAGTCTTGGTAGTTGGTGGGGCCGTGTCCAACGCGGACTGCTTCGATGGCTTGGCCTCCGCCGAACTTTACGAGCCGAGTACAGGCTCCTTTTCCA
>JAGWOX010000187.1 GCA_028877145.1 Acidobacteriota bacterium
ATCGCGACCAGCGGCAGGAAGACGACGATCGGTGTCAGCGTCGAGCCGACCAGGGCGAGTGAAAGCTCGCGCAGCGTCAGCGCGACCGCTTCGAACCGTCCCTCGCCCGCTTCGCGGTGGAGCACCACGTTTTCCAGCACCACGATCGCATCGTCGATGATCAACCCCACCGCCGCCGCCATCCCGCCCAGCGTCATCAGGTTGAAACTCTGCCCGATGAATTTCAGCACGATGAAGGTGACCAGCAGGCTGATCGGAATCACCATCCCGGCGATGAACGACGTGCCCCAGTCCCGCAGGAACAGCACCAGCACCGCCGAGGCCAGTATCAGCCCGATCAGGATCGCGTCGCGCACGCTCTTGATCGATTCCCCCACGATCCACGACTGGTCGTAAAACGTGCTCACGTGGATGCCCGGTGGCAGCGTCTTTTCGATCTGCTTCAACTCCGCTTTCACCGCCGTGGCGACCTGCATCGTGTTGCTGCCTCGCTGGCGGTTGATGTTCACGAGCACCGCCGGCTTTCCGTTGGCGGTGACGATGGTGAACTGCGGCTCGATCGCGGGCTTGACCTGCGCGACGTCGCCCACATAGACGGGCGTGCCCGAAGGCGAGTTCTTGACGAAGATCTGCGCGATCTCCTGCACGTTGTGCGCCTGGCCGGTGATCAGGCCCAGGTAGAGTTGGTGGTTGCGCGCGAAAAGGCCGGGCGACTGAATGATATTCGAGCGATTGACGGCGTTCAGCAGGTCCGTGACGCTCACGCCCGCCACGCGCAGCTTTGCCGGATCGGGAACGATCTGGAACTCGGGCACCTGGCTGCCCTGAATGACGATCGTGGAAACGCCCGGCAGGCTCGCCAAGCGCGGCTTGATGTTGTACGTGGCCAGCTCCCACAGGCGCGTCTGCGGGAGCGTGTCCGAAGTAAGGCCGAAGCCGAGGATGGGAAAGCTGGAAAATTCCAGCCGCTGCGCGCTGATCTTGGCCGTGGGCGGCAACGTTGTTTCCACGCGGGCCAGCGCCGCATTCACCCGCTGTAGCGTCTGGAACATGTCCACGCGCCAGCTGAAGTAAAGGTCGATTTCCGCCGAACCGCGGCTGGTGATCGACTGCACGTCCTCGATCCCGAGCACCCCGCTCACCGCCTCCTCGATCGGCCGCGTGATCGTGACGAGCATCTGGTCGATCGGCATCACGCCGTTGTCGACGCCGATGATGACGCGCGGGAAATTCGTGGTGGGGAAGACGGCGATCGGGATCGTGAAGGCCAGATAGGCGCCGACCAGCGCGAGCGTGATGATGACGAAAATGATCGATTTGTGCTCGCGCGCAAACCAGTAAGCGCGCCGGGGCGGCGAGAGATCTTCTTTCACCGGTTGGGTCGGCTGGTCCATGAACTCTCCTGAATCGCGATCAATCGTGGGCCGCGGGCGCGGCCGCCGCTCCGACGCGCACTTTGGTGCCGTCGGGCAGTCCGAAAGCGCCGGTCGTCACCACGCGCTGTCCGGCGTTCACCCCGCTCAGAATCTCGACTTCGCTGCCGGATTCCACGCCGGTCGTAACGGTGGTTTGGTGAGCGACCTGGTCCGGCCCGATCACCATCACCGATTTCGTTCCGTCATCGGCGGTGAGCACGGCCGCGGCCGGCACCACCAGCACGTCCTTGATCGTTCGCGCCACCATGTTCACCTGAACGGTCGAGCCAGGCTTCAACCGGTCCCCCGGATTCGCGGCGTCGACCCACACCTGCACCGTCGTGCTGTTCGGATCGAGCGCCGGGCTCACCACGCTCACCTTGCCCGGCACGGGCGCCCCTCCGTTGCCCGGCACGATCGTGGCGAGGTCGCCGACGTGGAGTTGCGACGCCTGCTCCGGGGAGATGTAGGCGCGCGCGACCACGTGCGCCAGATCCATCACCGTCATCAGCGGCGTTCCGGCGGCCGCCATCTGCCCTTCGTACAGCGGCCGGTCGGTCACCACGCCCGTGATCGGGCTCCGGATCTGGGAATACTGCAGATTGGCGAGCGCGGCCAGGTAGCGGCCCTTCGCAGAGGCGAGCAGTCCCTGCGCCGACTTCAGCGATTCCTTCTGGCCGACGGCTTCGAGCTTCTTCAGGTGCGTCAACGCCAGCTCGTATTGATTGCGCGCCTGCGTGTACGAGACGTGCGATTCGTCCAGCAGGTTGCGCGCGATGGCCCCGGATGTGTAAAGCTTCTGCCGGCTCTCGTAGACGAGTTGTTGTGCTTCCATCGCCTGCCGCGTCGCGTTGACGGCCAGTCTGGCCGCTTGAATTTCCTGCGGCAGATTCACCTCGGTGCTCGTGGCGTAGTCGGCCTGCGCTTGATCGTAGGCTCCCTTGGCCTCATCCGCGGCCGCGATCAGGTCCTTGTTCTCGAGGTCGGCCAGCAGTTCCCCCGCGTGCACCGCGCTTCCGCGGTTCACGTAGAACTTTTCGATCGGTGCACTGATCTTGGGAACGATAGGGGCTTCGTTGCGCGCGTGGAGTACGGCATCGGCCGAGACAACATCCTGAATCGTTTTCCGCGCGACGCTCGCGGCCTGCACGTCGACCACCGGCTCGGGTGCGGCGGGCGGCTTGCCCGAGCAGCCGATCCATGTGACGCTCGCGGCGAGCGCGAGAGCGAGGGGAAGTGTGTGACGAACCGTCGGCCGAGCCACGCTCAGAAACTCCCCGTCAGCGTTTGGAGCGCGGCCAGCGCGTTGCGGTAGCGCGCCGCTCCGGCCGCGTCCGCGTTCCGCGCCTGATCGAGTGAATTTTCGGCGTCCAGCACTTGCAGCACCTGCGCTTCTCCTGCCTGGTATTGCATCGTTACCAACTCCAGATTTCGCGCCGCCAGATCCACCGACCGGCGCAGGGTTCCGAGCTCGTTCCATGCCACGGCCGCCTCATTATAGGAGTTGTAGAGCGCATTCAGCATCTGCCGCTGCGCGTACGAGAGGCTGACGCGCGCCAGCTCCCGCTGGTCCTCCGCCGCGTGCAGATTGCTCAGCCGCGTGCCCCAGTCCCACACGGGCAGGTTTAGCGAATAGGTGACAAAGTAGCCCAGGTTCGGCTGCACGACCCTGGGCGCCGTCAGGTTGACGCTGTGCAGCGCGTACGCGTTCGCCTCGATGCCGTAGTCGAATTCGATTCCGAGCTGCGGAAAGAATGCCGATCGCGCCGTCGCCACGTCCACTCCCGCGGCATTATAGGCCGCCAGCGCCGCGCGCAGGTCCGGGTTCCGGTGTTTCGCCAGCGCCTCGGCCTGCTGGAAACCCGGAATCGGCGGCGGCGTGTCGAGATCGTCGACTACGGTGAAATTTTCGTTGAATGTGGGGAAGAGAAGCACCGAAAGATTCATTTGCGCGTTCGACATTGCCAGCTTTGAATCCGCCAGCGTATTTTCCTTCTGGCCCACCTCCAGCTGGAACCGGATAACGTCGGCGTGCGCCACTTCGCCGCCCTTTTCGAGCGCTTCGCTGATATCCAGGAAATGCCTGGCATCCTGCAGGCTCTTCTGCGCCGTCGCGTAGGCCCGCTCGGCCACCACCAGCGCGTAATAGTCCTGCGTCACCGTCACGTTCAGCCCGCGGTGCGCCACCTCCTCTTCGGCGTCCGCGATCGCCTTGATGTACGCCGCCTTGCGGGGTCCCGCGTCGATGAAAAAACTGCCCGGCATGTCCTGCCTCACCACCGCCCACGAGCGGTAGACGTGAACGCCGTCGTTCGTGACGTACCGGCCGACCGGCGAGATGCCGTTGCCCTGCGTGTTCAGGTATTGCGTCACATAACTGAGCTGCGGTTTCATGGCCGCGCTCGCCTGCACCTGGCCCTCGTGCGCCAGTTTCACCGCCGTCACGGCGGCCAGGAACTGCGGGCTGTTCTTCTCCGCCCGAGTCAGTGCGTCCGACAGGGTCAGCGTCAGCGGCGGCCCCTGAGTGGTGGTCGGCGGCACGGCCAGCGGAATCGTCACCGGCGCGGCCACGGCCGGAGCCTGCTTCTGCTGCGGCGTCGTTTGCGCGCTCGCCGGCGCCACGCTGAGAGAGAGTCCCGCCGCGAAGCAGGCGGCAACAGCCACACCACGCGCCGCCCGGCCCCATACGTCACGAGTCGCCATGAGGTTCGCGATTGCCGCCATCGTCTCACCCTCCATCTTTCCGTCCCCGTAATTGCGAATGCCGCTGGTTCGGACCTTGTTGAGCGTCGAGCCTCTTGTCATCAACGTGCACTTGCGCACGTAGCGCCATCGTCCCGCGCCACCCGCGTAAGGCGGCGGGTACGCCGGCCCGAGAATACATACACCCCTCCGGGCCGCCTGATTCTAAATCCTGTTCAGTCTAGGCGCGAGAGTTATCCAACGCATGAAATGAGGATTAATTTTTGTTCAGGTTGGCTTCTGGAGGCCCGGCCGGCAGGTGAACGGTAAACCGTGTGCCCGAGCCGGGCTGGCTGGAGCACTCGATCCTGCCGCCGCACGTGCTGACGATCGCCTGCGCGATCGCCAGGCCCAGCCCGGCACTCTGCGCCTCGTCGGTCCCGGCGCGATAAAAGCGTTCGAAGATGTGCGGCAGGTGCTCGGGCGCGATGCCCGGCCCCTCGTCGGCGAATTCCACCTTGGGGCCGAGCCCGTCGCGCGCCTCGAGCGATACGCGGATGCGCGCGCCGGGCGGTGAATATTTCACTGCGTTGTCGAGGAACGAAAGAAAAAGCTGCCGCAGCCACGTCTCATCGCCCCGATAGGACACGTCGTTCCCGAGCGAGCGCTCGACGCGAATATTCTTGGCGCGTCCGCGCGATTCCGCCAGCGCGCACGCCTCCTCGAGCACTTCGTTCAAATACAACGGCTCGCGCGCCATCCGCAGCTGCCCCGCATCGGCCAGCGTCAGTGTGAACAGCCCTTCGACGATCCGGCTCAACTGGCCGAGCTCATCCTGGATTACCTCGAGCGCGCGCCGGTATTCCTGTTCGGTGCGCGGCTCGCCCAATACGAGTTCGGTTTCTCCGCGCAGCACGGAGAGCGGCGTGCGCAACTCATGCGAAGCGTCGGAGACAAACTGCCGCAACTGCGCCACCGCCGTCCGCATCCGCTCCCACAGACGGTCGAAGGCTGTCGCCAGCCGGCCGATTTCGTCAGGGTGGTCGGCGAGACCCGCCGGCAGCGGATCGGCGGCCAGTGTGCCGCCCGGCGTTTCCAGGCGCCGGGCGAGCAGGGAAGCGTGCTCGGTGAGCGCGGCAATCGGCCGCAGGCTTCTGCCGACGTACCAGGTGGAGACCAGCGCCATCACCCCGAGGCTCAACGCGAGAAGCGCCCCGAGTCCCTGCCGCAGATCCGCCAGAGTGCGCTCGCGCCCCGCCACCGGCATCGCCAGAAACAGGATCGCCGGCGTCTTGCCGATCGAGACCGGTTGCGCCACCATCCGCAGCCGCCCGTACGGCGAATCGCCGGCGTCGAAAAGCGCCAGCCCGCGGATTTCCAGCGCGCCCGCGGGCAGACGCAGCGCGCCGGACCGCAAATTGAGAGACCGGGCGTACACCCGCCCTTCGCGGCCGGACACTTCGAAATATTCGTAGGGGAGATCGAGCTGGGAAACGTCGTCGGCGTCGCCGTCACTCGTAATGTCGGCGGCCACGGGAGCGGCGGCTTCCTGCAATCGCTGGTCGAATTCCATCCGCGTCTTTGAGGAGAGCCAGGCGTAAAGCACCGCGAACGAGCCGGCGAGCAGAATGCCCACCACGGCGCAGAACAACAACATCATCCGGGCGCGCAATCCCAGCGGCCGTTTCACGACTCCAGCCCCAGGCGGTAGCCAACGCCGCGAATCGTGTGCAGCAGCTTCACGTTGTGCCCGTGATCGATCTGCTGCCGCAGCCGGTTGATGTACACCTCGACGAGGTTGCTGCCGCTGTCGAACGTGGAATCCCAGACGTGTTCGATGATCTCGCTCCGATCCACCGTTTCCGGCGCGCGCACCATCAGGAATTCGAGCAGCGCGAACTCCTTCTGCGTCAAAGGCACCTCGCGCCCGCCGCGCTCCACCGTCCGCCGCCGCCGGTCGAGCGTCAGATCAGCGAAACGCAGCACCACGCCGCGCTGCAATCCGCGCCGGCCCAGCGCGCGAATCCGCGCGTGCAACTCCGCCAGCGCGAACGGCTTCACCAGGTAATCGTCGGCGCCCGCGTCGAGCCCGCGCACGCGTTCGTCCACCATCCCGCGCGCCGTCAGCATCAGGATCGGCGTTTCCACGCCGTCCTCGCGCAGCCGGCGGCACACGTCCAGGCCGTCCATATCCGGCAGTCTCAGGTCGAGCAGGATGATGTCGTAATCGGCCGACTGCGCCGCCACGATCGCCTGGCGGCCCGTCGCGGCCACGTCCACCGCGCACGCCTTCTCGCGCAAGCTCCGCGCCACGAAGCTCGCCACTTTCCGCTCGTCTTCCACCACCAGCACGCGCATCGCTTCCACCACTACGCCCACCGCCAACCCAAAGCGAGTGCAGCGCCAGCCTCCATTGTGGCACCCAGCCGGCCCGCAGGGAAAAAGGCAGCCGCCTCCCCCGCCTCAACCCTCCGAAGAGAAAATCCTGTCATCCTGAGCGAAGAGAAGGACCCCGGAACTACATAGCCCAAGCGCCATCCTGGCAAGCATTCCACTTCGCCAGTATGAAATTTCCCCCGGCCGGCGCGCCCGCCTCACGCCTGCGCAAAGCGCTCAAGCTGCATTCTGGTTTGAATCACGCGGAGCATGGCGTCGCGCGAAACCATCCCGACCACCTGTCCTTCGCGCAGCACCGGCATTTGGTTGATGTCGTTCGATTGCATGCGTTCGAGGATGCCGATCGCCGGCTCGTCCGCCTGCGCCCATTCGATGCGGTCGCGCGGCACCATGGCGGCCTGGATCGACGTATTGGCCCACTCCTCGCGCGGAATGTGGCGGACGTTGTGCAGCGTGATCAGCCCGACGAGCTCGTTATTGCCCAGCACCAGATGGCAGCGCCGGCCGGTGCGGAGCACTTCATGCAGGAATTCCTCGAGCGAATGCGTGCGGTCGATTGTCGGCAGCTCCTCGCTCATGACGTCGGCCGCGTGCAGGCCGTCGAGCATGCGCCGCAATTCCACCTGCGCGTAGCTCTGCTGCGCCGCCGACAGCAGGAACCAGCCGACGAAGACCCACAACAGCCCCTGCAGCCAGAAGCCTCTCTGCATCGCGATCACGATTCCGGCCAGGATCAGCAGATACGCCAGGAATTGCCCGCTGCGCGAAGCCACTCGCATCGCCCGGTTCGGATCCTTCGTTACCGCCCAGGCGATCGCCCGCAGGATCCGTCCTCCGTCGAGTGGCATCCCGGGCACCAGATTGAACGCGCCGAGAACCGCGTTGATTTCCGCCAGATACAGACACGTGCTCCCGAACATCGAGTTTGCGCTGAAGGGCAGGGCGAGCCCGTAAAAGATCGCGGCGAGCAGAAAACTGGCCACAGGCCCCGCCATGGCGATGTTGAATTCCTGCATCGGCCGCTCCGCCTCTTTCGCGATGCGCGCCATGCCGCCGAAAATGAAAAGGGTGATTGAAATCACCCGCATCTTGTAACGCAGCGCCGCCACGCTGTGTCCCAGTTCGTGGAACAGCACTGAGCCGAAAAACAGCAGGCTCGTGATCACGCCCACCGCCCAGTGCTGCGTCGGCGTCCAGCCGGGATGCTGCGTGGAAAACTGCGTGGCCAGTGTCTCCGTGATCAGGACGAAAATGAAAAACCACGTCCAGCTCACATAGATCGGAATGCCCATCACGCGCCCGATTTTCCATCCGGGACCGGAAAACATTCGCACCTCTCGCCGAAAATTATAGCCGAGCCCCCCGCCTCGCTCGCCACCCGGCTGCACGTCAAGTTTCGGAAACCGCAGCCGAGTTTTCGTCCAGCGCCGAATCCCGAAGTGCCACGCCACTAGTAGCGCAGCCACTCCTGGCTGCGGCCTTTCGGAGCCCAGCGAC
>JAGWOX010000188.1 GCA_028877145.1 Acidobacteriota bacterium
TGCTATTTGGCGTTGCCGCATCCGATCCGACAACCTTTTCCTTCGTCGCAATTCTGATTCTGGTGATTGCGCTCCTCGCTTGCTATGTTCCGGCCCGGCGCGCCATGCGCGTAGATCCGGTGATTGCGCTACGGCAGGAGTGACGCGGCGCACTACGCGCCGCGAGACATTATTCGAAAGGGCGGCCTGCCGCTCGCGAACGGGCGGCTGAGGAAGAATTCGGTGTGGAGGAGGGGCCATGGTGAGGAGCGAACGCAAGCGTGATTTGCTGCACGGCGCGATCGGCGCGGATTATCTCGAAGCGAGGATGCGAGAAGGCTGGCGGCCTGTGGCGCTCGAATGGGAACGGCAGGTGGAGGGAGAATCGGCCGGGAAAGCGGCGCGCGAGGAGGTCCCTTTCGGCCTGCGCGTTTCGGGCGATTGCCTGCATCTCGAGGAGAACCCCGGCGAAATGGACGCTCTCAAGTCAATGCTGGAATTGATGATTCAGGATATTTCGCTCACCCGCGTCGCCGAGGAGCTGAATCGCCGGGGATTCGCCACTCGCGACGGCTCGCCGTGGAACGCCGCGGGCGTGTTCCGCCTCCTGCCGCGAGTGATCGACGTGGCGCCTCGAATTTTCACCGACTCGCAGTGGGAAACGCGCCGCAAGCAAATCGCCCGAGTCGCCTGGAATTCCTGACCCGGATTCGTCGACCGGGCAAGGTGCCGCCTTGAAAGGCGGCGCTACACCACCGAGCGGATCATGCCGCCATCGATCTGCAGCGTGGCGCCGGTGATGTAGGACGCCGCGTCGGAAAAAAGAAACGCGGCGGCGCGGGCCAGTTCCTCGGGATCGCCGTAGCGGCCGAAGGGGATGGCGGCGAGTTGCCGCTTGCGTTGTTCTTCGACCGGGATGCCGAGGCGCTTGCTGGCGGCGTTGTCGAGTTGCGCGATGCGCTCGGTGGCGATGCGCCCGGGCACGATCTGGTTCACGCGGATTTTCTTGGGCGCCAGCTCGTTCGCCAGGGTTTTTGCGAGCGAGGAGACCGCGCCGCGCATCACGTTCGACAAGCCGAGATTGGGAATTGGCTGCTTGATCGAAGACGAAGTGGGAATCACGATGCTGCCGCCGCCGCGCTCGGCCATCACCGGCACGACCAGTCGCACCATGCGAATCACGCTCAAAAGGAGCAGCTCGAACGTGTTCTGCCAAGCCGCGTCGTCGAACGAGGACGCGTCGCCCGGCGGCGGGCCGCCGGCGTTCGGGTAGAGCAGATCGACGCCACCGAAGGCGCGCATCGTTTCCTCGTGCCACTTCTTGAGCGCCTCGGCCGAGCGGATATCGGTCGCGACGCCGATCACGCTCGCGCCGGTTTCCTTCGCCAGGCGCTCCGCCGCGGCGCGAACACCCTCTTCGTTGAGATCCGAGATCGATACCTTGCATCCCTCGTCGGCCAGCGCCCGCGCGACGGCATAGCCCAGTCCCTGGGCCGCGCCGGAAACCATCGCGACTTTCCCGTTCAGATGGAGATCCATGAGTCCTCCTTGTATTTCTGGCGAATCCAGCCGAGCAGGCGATCGAGCGCCGCGAGAGTGGCGGCGTCCGGCTTCGCTCCGGGCATGCGAATCGTCGCGTCGGCAATCGCGCCGCGGCGCACCAGCACGTGCTTGCGCAGAGCGACGCCCAGCAATTGTTGAAATTCGAAGCGCATGAGCGGCACGTAGCGATAAAAGATGTCCGCGGCCTCGTCCACTTTCCCCGCTTCGAAGAGAGACACGATGCGCACCAGAATTTCCGGGTAGGCGAACCCGGTCATCGTGCCGGACGCGCCGGAAAGCAGCTCTTCGAGCAGAAACACGCCGCCCAGCCCGCCCAGAATCTTGATGCCCGGCCCGGCTTCGGCCAGGATGCGGGCCGTTTTCCACGGCGTGGGCGGATCTTCCAGCTTGACCGCCTTCACGGCGGGCACCTCGCGCGCGATGCGCGCCAGAATCGCCGGCTCCATCGTGAAGCCGGAAACCGGCGGATAATCCTGCAACACGATGGGAATGTCGACCGCCGAGGCGAGCGAGGCGTAATAGCCGGCGAGCGCATCGCCGCTCGGCCGCGCCAGTTGAGGCGGGCTCACCATCACCGCCGCCGCCCCGGCCGCCTTCGCCGCCCGGCTGTGCGCGATCGTGATGCGCAGGCCGTTCGAGGTGGCTCCGGCGACCACCGGCACTCGCCCATCGACGTGCCGCAGGATCGCTTCGAGCAGAATCGACCGCTCGCGGTCCTCGAGTCGTGCTACCTCGGAAGTGACGCCGAGCGCGGTAAGACCGTTGACACCGGCGCCAAGATATAGGTCAATTACGCGGCTGAGTCCCGGCAGATCGAGTTCGCCCGAGGAATCGAACGGCGTCGGCAGCACCGAAAAGACGCCACGAAAGGCGGGTTCCGGCGCACCGGATGAAGAAGACGAAGACGGCGATTGCATTTAATGGTTCCTCCCACTAGAATCCGCGATTGTATACAAAAAGTAGAACCGTGAACAGTCGGCCCTCCGCGGTTTCCGTGGTCCCGCGGCTCGCGGTTTCCGGAGAGAAAGGGTTCGCGTGAGCGCAAAAACGAAAAGGCGCAAGGCCCGCAAGCCGGCGAGGGCGCTCGCCGACCATCGCGAGCGCAGCTTCGATACCGCTTATCGGAAGCTGCGCGAGCTGATCGTGCACGGCCGCCTGGCGCCGGGCACGCGCGTCGTCGAGGCGGACATCGCCCGGCGGCTCGAGATCAGCCGGACGCCGGTGCGCAGCGCGCTGCATCGCCTGCAGCAGGAAGGCTACGTCGCCGCCTACCGCAGCTCGCGCCAGGCGCGGCTGGCCGTGGCCCCGCTCACTAAGGAAGATTCGCGCGAACTGTATTGGATCATCGGGCACATCGAAGGCCTGGCCGGGCGTTTGCTCGCTCAACTCAACGAGGAAGCCCGGGCGCGCGTCGCCGAGCGGCTCCTGGTCATCAACACGGAACTCTCGCGGCTGGCCGGAAACCCGCAGACGAATCCGAGCCGGATTTTCGATCTGGACATGGGTTTTCATCAGGTGCTCGTGGAATCCGCGGCCGGTCCGCGCCTGCTCGCCCTTCACGCGGCGATCAAGCCGCAAACCGAGCGCTACTGGCGGCTCTACGCGAGCGCCATCGTCGATCAGCTTGGCGAATCGGTGGCCGAGCACAAGAGCATCATCCAGAGCATCGAGCGCGGCGATCCCGACGCGACCGAACATGCCATCCAGAGAAACTGGCAATGCGGGGCCGAGCGTCTGGGCCGCGTGATCGAAAGCCGGGGAGAGCGTGGCAGTTGGTAGGGCAGAGCGGCGCGGAAGCGGCATGAAATCTAAACCAGCATCGGATAGGACTCCTTCATGGGCGTAATGCGAACCATTCTTTTGAAAGGCGCGGAAAACCGGTGGATGCGCGAGCGCGCTTCCCACTACCGGTTCGTGCGGCGCGCGCTCCGGCGTTTCATGCCCGGCGAACGGCTGGAGGACGCGATCGAGGCGGCGCGCGTCCTGCGCGAGCAGGGCCTGAACACGATTTTCACCCGTCTCGGCGAGAATCTCACCGACCGCTCGCAGGCGCATGCGGTCGTCGAGCACTACGTCGACGTCTTGCATCGCATCACCGCGCTGAACCTGCCCACGGTCATCTCGGTCAAGCTGACGCAGCTCGGACTCGATTTCGACCGCGAGTTCTGCTTCGAAAACCTGTGCCGCATCATCGAAGCCGCGCCGGCCGAGGACGTCGTCTGGGTGGATATCGAATCGAGTCCCTACGTCGACGCGACGCTCGACATCTACCGGCGCGCGCGGGCGCTGCACGCAAACGTCGGCGTCTGCCTTCAGGCTTACCTCTTCCGCACCGCGAAGGATCTGGAATCGTTGCTGCCGCTCGGGCCCGGCATCCGACTGGTGAAGGGCGCTTACAAGGAACCGCCGGAAGTCGCTTTCCCGAAAAAAAGCGACGTGGACGAAAACTATTTCCAACTGGCCTCGACCATGCTCAGCGACGAAGCGCAGAAGCAGGGCATGCGCGCGGTGATCGGCACGCATGACCGCAACCTGATCCAGCGCATCCAGAAGGTGGCGATCGAGCGCGGTTTGAGCAAGCAGAGCTTCGAATTCCACATGCTCTACGGCATTCAGCGCGCCGAGCAGATGCGCCTCGCCGCCGACGGCTGGCGCACAGGAATCCTCATCTCCTACGGCAAGGACTGGTTCCCGTGGTACATGCGCCGGCTGGCGGAGCGGCCGGCGAATCTGCTTTTCGTTCTCCGTAATATCATCGGATAGCTGACAGCGGCGGCGCGCGGTGGAGAGGTGGCCCCGCGGCCGGAAAGAGCGAGGATCGCGCCCATGGCGGACCAAAGCACAACGACGGCGGCCGGCTCGCAATTGGCAGCAGGCGAAGGATTCGTTCGCGGCCTCGGCCTGTTCGACTCGGTCATGGTGGTGGTGGGGATCATGATCGGCTCGGGCATCTTCATCGTCTCGGCCGATATGGCGCGCAAGATCGGCAGCTCGGGCGGTTTGCTGCTGGCCTGGGCGATCACCGGCGCGCTGACCATCGCCGCCGCGCTCAGCTACGGCGAACTGGCGTCGATGATTCCCCGCGCCGGCGGGATGTACACGTATCTCACGGAAGCGTATTCGCCGATGTGGGGTTTCCTCTACGGCTGGACGCTTTTCGGCGTGATCCAGACGGGCACCATCGCGGCCGTTGCCGTCGCGTTCGCCCGGTTCACCGGCGTGCTCTGGCCGCGCATCAGCGAAACCAATTACCTGATCGCTCCCGTGCACATCACGACGGGCTACGCCTTTTCGTTATCCACGGCGCAGCTGCTCGGGATCGTCGTCATCATTCTGCTCACGTGGACAAATTGCCGCGGCCTCGAATACGGCAAGATCGTCCAGAATCTTTTCACCGCGACGAAAACGATCGCCCTGGTCGGCCTGATCGTCGTCGGCCTCTTCTTCGGATGGAACGCGGAGGCGGTGCGCGAGAATTTCACGCATCTCTGGCGCGTAAGCGGCCAGGTGCCGCTGGCCACTGGTCTCGATGCGGCGACGCTTTTCGGCCTGTTCGTCGCGCTGTCGATCGCACAATCCGGCTCGCTCTTCTCCGCCGATTCCTGGCACGACATCACTTTTGCCGCCGACGAGGTTCGCGACCCGCAGCGCACGCTGCCCCGCGCGCTCGCCATCGGCACGATTCTCGTTATCGTGCTCTATCTGCTCGCCAACGTCGCCTATCTCGCCGTGCTTCCGATGCACGTGCTGCAGAACGCTCCCGACGACCGTGTGGCCACGGCCATGCTGCAAGCCGTTTTCCCCACGTTCGGTCCGGTGCTGATGGCGCTGTTGATCATGGTGTCCACGTTCGGTTGTATCAACGGCCTGGTGCTCGCGGGCGGGCGCGTGTACTACGCCATGTCGCGGGATCGCCTGTTTTTCAAATCCGCCGGGAAGCTGAACCGCAAGCATGTGCCGGGCTGGGCGCTCGTTGTGCAGGGATTGTGGGCGGCGTTCCTGGTGCTGCCGCGCATCTACGATCCCCTCACGCACACGTACGGCAACCTGTACAGCAACCTGCTCGAGTACATCATTTCCTCGGCGCTGATCTTTTACGTGCTGACGATTGCCGGCATTTTCCGCCTGCGCAAGAAACGCCCGGACGCCGAGCGCCCATTCCGCGTGCCCGGCTATCCGCTCGTTCCCGCGCTCTACATCGTCGGCGCGTTCATCGTGCTCTTGCTGCTGTTCGTTTACCGGCCGGCGACCACGTGGCCGGGCCTCGTGATTACCTTGGTCGGCTTGCCGATTTACCTGCTGCTGAGACGAAAGATGGCCGCCGATCGCGCGTGATGGCGGAGCCGTTCCGCGTGACACATTCTGTTTTGATGCGTGTGCTAAATAGCGCACCGCTGTCATGCTGAGCGAAGCGAAGCATCCCGTCCGCGGTGAGGTGACGTAGGCTACCTAGACGTGGCCGCGGGATCCTTCGCTCCGCACAGGATGACAAATGAGGTTGCCGCGAGACGGGTTCGTTTCCGTGCCAGCTATCACCTTGCGCAGTCGTAGACGGAGGAACCACGCATGCAATTCTCCCGCATGATCACCGCCGTCGACGCTCACGCGTGCGGCGAGCCCGGCCGCGTCATCACGGGCGGCGTTCCCGACGTGCCCGGCAAGTCGATGTTCGAGAAGATGAGGTATCTAGCGCGTCATCACGACGGCCTGCGCAAGCTGATGCTGCGCGAGCCGCGCGGCTATCCCGCCGCCAATTGCAACCTGATCCTGCCGCCCACGCGCCCGGAGGCCCAGGCCGGCTATGTGATCATGGAGCAGGTGGAATATCCGCCGATGTCCGGCACGAACACGATTTGCGTGGCGACGGTCTTGCTGGAAACGGGAATGGTTCCCGCACAGGAGCCGGTCACGCGCCTCGTGCTCGAAAGCCCTGCCGGCCTGATCGAAGTGGAAGCCGAAGTTTCCGCCGGGCGCGTGACGAAAGTGACGTTTCGCAACGTGCCCGCCTTCGCCGCGCACCTCGATGCGCCCATCGAAGTTCGCGGCCTCGGCACGGTAAAGGTCGACGTCGCGTGGGGCGGAATGTTTTACGTGATTGCCGATGCCGAGCCGCTCGGACTGCGCCTCGTTCCCGAAGAAGCGCGCGACATCGTTCGCGTCGGCGAAATGATCAAGGCCGCCGCGCGCGAACAATTGCCCGTCGTCCATCCGGAGAATCCCGAGATTCGCGACGTCACCATCGCCGAACTCACCGGCCCGCCAAGCAGTCCGGGCATTTCCGGACGCAACGCCGTCGTTGTATCGACCGGTGAACTCGATTGGAACCGACCCGAATCGTGGACCGGCGCGCTCGATCGTTCACCCTGTGGCACAGGCACGTGCGCGCGCATGGCCGCGCTGCACGCCAAGGGGAAGCTGGCGCTGGGCGAAGATTTCGTCCATGAAGGCATTCTCGGCACTACGTTCACCGGACGGCTTGTGGAGGAAACGCGCGTCGGGTCCTACCGCGCCGTCATACCCACGCTTTCCGGCCGCGCCTGGATCACCGGCTTCGCCAACTACGTTGTCGAGCCCGACGATCCATTCCCCGAAGGCTACACAGTGGGCGACATCTGGGGTCGCGTGTCCGACAATCCTCCGATCCCATGACCGTGGTTGTGACCATGTGCGCACTCTGTTACGATTCTGCCAGCGGACGGAGAGCCTGAAGATGGTCTTACAACACACGATCAAGGCGGTCATCCGGGCCGGAGAGCAGTCAGGATTCGTGGCCGAGTGCCTCGAAATCCCCGTGGTCACCCAGGGCGCGACACTGGATGAAGTCGCTGCCAATCTGCGCGAGGCGGTGGCTTTGCATCTGGAAGGGGAGGACCTTGCCGCCCTGGGCTTCGCTCCGCAGCCCTCTATCGTGGTGACCTTCGAGCTGGAGTCCACCCCTGCCACGGCTTAGGCGGCTCTCCGGCAGGGAGATCGCAGCTGCCCTCGGGCGTTTCGGATTTCGCGTCGTCTCCCAGCGCGGCAGTCACATGAAGCTCCAGAGGATTACGCCTGACGGCCATCGGGAAACCCTTACGATCCCCGATCATTCCGAGCTGGATACCGGCACGTGCCGCGCGATTCTACGTCAAGCCTCGCGGTTTGTGTCGGTCTCCGAACTCGGGCCGATCTTTTCCGCCGAATTAGGCGTGCCAGGATCTTACGCTGAGCGCTTAAGGCCGGCGTTCATCGCCTCGAAGAAAGCGTCGATGTCGCTCGGTTGCGTGAAGATGTGCGTGGAAACGCGGACGTGGCCGGCTCCGCCGGAGACGCGGATCTGGCGATTCGCGCATTCCTCGAAAATATTCTTCACGGTGGCCTGTGGCGCGGCGAAGCTCACCATGCCTCCATAGAAAGCGTCGGTGCTGGCGTTGATGATGGTGAATTCCGGATGCTTTACC
>JAGWOX010000189.1 GCA_028877145.1 Acidobacteriota bacterium
AGTGAGGCCGCGGCTGAGCGATACATTCAAGACCGACGAAACGCTCGGCTTCTATATGCAGGTCTACAACCTCACGATGGATCCCAAGACACACCATTCGAACGCGTCGGTCAATTACCTGGTTACCGGCGCGAACAACAAGGTGATCCTGCAGCAGACCGACACTCCTGCCCAACTCGGGGACACCGGCGAGCAGCTCAACGTCCAAAAGAAACTACCCCTGACCTCTCTCGCGCCCGGCCATTACAAGCTCCAGATCACGGTGCACGACAACGTCGCTCAGCAGGATCTGGTGAAATCGGCCGAATTCAACGTGAAGCCCGCCGATAAGGTTTCGGTGAGCGAGGTACGGAAATAGAGTGGTTGCCATGCGTTATCGCACTCTGCTTCTGACATTTCTGATCACGGTCACCTTCGCACCCGCCGCCCACGCCGCCTTGACGGGAGGCCGGATGGAGGGCGTGGTTGTGGCGGAACGGACACCGCAACTTGGGGCGATCGTGATCGTCACTCCGGTGGAGCGGGCGGGCAGCCCGCTGCGTCTGGTCACCGACGCACGCGGCATGTTCGCCTCGACCACGCTGCTGCCGGGACTCTATTCCATTCGGGTGCGCGCGGCGGGTTTTCTGCCCGCGTTCCAGCCCCGCGTCCGGGTGAGCGAGAATCATCTGACGCTGCTGCGAATCGAGCTTGGCTCGCTGTTCTCCTCGATCGAGCAACTGCGCCATGACCCGCGCCCGGGCCAGGACCCCGAAGAATGGACCTGGGTGCTGCGTTCGGCTTCCGCCACGCGGCCCGTGCTGCGCTACGCGGGTGGCAAGGTGACTTCCGGCGACCAGACCGAGTCTGGCGCCCGCACGGCCCACGGCCGCGCGGAAATCACCGCCGGCTCGCTTTCCGCCTGGTCCCCGGCGAATACCCAGCCGCTTGGCTCAACCTCCTTCCTCTACGATCAGGATTTCGGAGAAGGGAACCGCCTGCTGCTCGCCGGCCTCGTCGGTTACGAGCATTCACCAAGCTCGGGAGTGGCCGCCACGTGGATACGTTCGGCGGGTGACGGGGCTGACGGGAACAGTTCCACCACTATCATCTTCCGGCAATCACAGCTGGGGCCCAATGGTCCTAGCTTCCACGGCGTTGAAATCCGCTCGATCCAGAAAATGCAGATCGGCGACCGTGCCGAGCTCGATTATGGCGGCGAATACATCATCGCCTCGCTTGGCGGCACGGCATCGATGGCCCGCCCGGACGTGAAGCTGCGCGTGAAGGCGGCACCCGGCTGGACCACATCCTTTCTGGTCGGGTCCGACCCGGACCAGAGGAACAGCAACGATCCTCTCGATGCGCTGAACGCGTTCATCACGCCGGTCGAAGCCCAGGGCCGGCTGGCGCTCGACCATGCCTGGCATGAGGAAGTCTCGGTCGACCACGGGTTGGGTCCCAAGGCCTCCGTAACGGCCGCCGTCTTCCACGACACCGAAACGCACGCTCCGATTTTCGGCCGCGGCCCGTTGCTCGACTACAACACGATCGCCGATCCCTATTCGGATTCGTTCGTCTACAACGGAGGCGGCCTGGCGAACTGGGGCGCGCGGGTGGGCTACAACCGCAAGCTTTCGACGCACTGGCTGGCGGCCGTGATCTACGATTCGTCGCGCGCGCTGGCGCCCGGTTCGAACGAACTGACGGCCGAGTCGCTGCGCAGCCTGATCGTCGCCGAGCGCCGGGATCTGGTCGGTGGACAGATCCGCGGCAGCATCGAACGCACCGGCACGGAAGTTTCGGCGAGCTACGAGTGGGTGAACGGCCCAATCCTGACCCGGCCGGACCCCTACGGCGCTTCCCTCTACGGGATCGATCCCTATTTGAACGTGAGCGTGCGGCAGCCGCTGCCGAATTTCCTGTGCTGCCGTATCGTCGCATTGATCGACGTGCGCAATTTGCTGGCCCAAGGTTACGTCAGCCTCGACACCGCAGACGGCCGCGCCATCCTGATTCCGGCCGCGCGCACGATTCGCGGAGGGTTTGCCGTCCAGTTCTGACGGCAGGGAACGAACGCGGCGCTGACTGAAGATGCAGACGCGCTCCAATTCGTTTGGCACGGGGCCGGAGGGGATGTTCCGGCCGTCGCTGTCGGTGCGTTTGCAGGCGGTTACGCTGGCTTTGCTGACGATCGCCGCGATCGTCTTCGCGATCCTGAATTTCCAGCAGCGCAGGCAATTCAATCTTCCCGACGACGGTGTGGTGTGGTGGGACGCCGCCGCGGGCGTCACCGCCCGCCAGGTCACGCCGGGCTCGGCCGCCGCCAACGCCGGCATCGAGGCGGGGGACGTGATCGTGTCCATCGACGGGGCGCCCGTCACACGCGCGACAGACGTTACGCGCAACCTCTACCGTGCCGGGCTCTGGCGCCAGGTGAACTACCGCGTGGTGCGCCAGGGCGAAACGATGGTCGTGCCGGTGGTCACGCAGCCGGCGCCGAAACCGCTGGGCGCGGAAAATTTCCTGCGCCTCGTGGGGCTGGTCTATCTGCTGATCGGGCTGTTCATTTTCGTCCGGCGGTGGAACGCGCCCCGCGCGGTGCATTTCTATCTGTTCTGCCTGGTTTCGTTCATCCTGTACAGCTTCCATTACTCGGGCAAGTTCTCGACGTTCGATACCGAGATCTACTGGGCGAATGTCGTCGCGCTGCTGCTCCAGCCGGCCCTGCTCATGCATTTCGCGATGGTGTTTCCGTACAGTTCGCGGCGTTCGCGTCTGCGGGCGGGGCTGGTTTACACCATCCCGGCGGCGCTCCTCGCACTGCACGCGAGCGTGGCCGAGAGCCTGTTTGGGTTCTCGACGTGGCTTGGCTCGCGCTGGACGCTCGACCGCATCGAGCTTGCCTACATGGGCTTATACTCCCTCGCCGCCGCGGCGATCTTTTTCCGCAACTACCGCCGCGCGACGGCCGGCCTGGTGCGGCAGCAGCTGAAGCTGGCGACTGCGGGCGTCGTGGCCGGAATCGTGCCGTTCCTTGGCGGCTACGTCATTCCGTATCTGGCCGGCACGACGATGCAGCCGTGGATGAACCTTTGGGTTTTCTCGCTGGCGCTCGTGCCGCTCGGTTTCGGCTACGCGATCATCCGCTACCGGCTGATGGACGTCGACATCATGTTCCAGCGCGGCCTGGCCTATACGGCCGCGACGGCGGGCGTCGTCGGCGTCTATTTTGCGCTGGTCGCCGCCATCGGCTTGATGTTTCACACCGCGTGGACCACCGGGCCGGCCGGCGTGCTGCTGGCCATCGTTGCGGCGGCGTTTCTCTTCGAGCCGCTGCGTGATTGGGTGCAGGAGCGGCTGGATCGCTTCTTCTATCGCGACCGCCTGGATTACCGCCGCACGCTCGTCGAGTTCAGCCGGACGCTCACCGCGGGCGTGCACCTCGAGCCGATGCTCGCTTCTCTGCTCGACCGCGTCTCGCAGGCCTTGCTGGTCGACCGGCTGGCCATTTTCGTCGAGGATGCGGCCCAGCCCGGGCGCTTCACTTTGGCGCGCTCGCTCGGGGTTGGATGGGACGGGTCGCTGGATCTGCGTTTCCTTGACCGGCTTGCCGAAGGCCGCGGGTATCTTTTTTTCGAGACCGCCGACACGCCGGGACTCGATCCGGAGGAACGGCGCACCGTGGGCCAACTGGGCCTCAACTATTTCCTTGCCTGCCGCGTACATGAACACACGGTGGCCGTGCTTGGCCTGGGCAAAACCGTGGACGGCGATTACCTCTCAAGCGACGACCTCAGCCTGCTCTTCACCATGGCCGGCTATATCGCGATCGCCATCGATAACGGCCGGCTCTATTCCTCGCTCGAGCAGAAGGCCAGCCAGATCGAGCGGCTGAAGGACTTCAGCGAAAACATCGTTGAGTCGCTCTCGGTCGGCGTTTTGACCACCGACCTCGAAGGGCGCATCGAGAGTTGGAACAGCTTCCTCGAGGAGCGCTTCGGCGTGAGCCGCGAAGGCGCGGTGGGCCGGCCGGCCGAGGAAGTGCTGCCGCTCGAGCTTTCGGCCGAAATCGCGCTGGCAGACGGCTCCGGCAGCGGCGGCGGCGTGGTGACCATCTACAAGCTTCGAGTGCCCGCCGCGACGGCCGAAATCGTCGTCAACATCGCCATCGCCCCGCTCCGCGGCAAGGCCGGCGAACAGCTGGGGCGCCTGGTCCTGCTCGACGACATCACCGAGCGCGTCCAGCTTGAAGAGCAGATGCGCCAGACGGAGAAGCTGAGTTCGCTTGGCTTGCTGGCCGCCGGCGTGGCGCATGAGGTGAATACGCCGCTCGCCGTCATCTCGAATTACGCGCAGCTGCTGGCGCGTCAGATCGGCTCCGACGATCCGCGCCAACTGCTCGTCGACAAGATCGTGAAGCAGACTTTCCGCGCGAGCGAGATCACGTCGAACCTGCTGAATTTCTCGCGCGCCGCCGGTTCCACGTTCTCCGACGTCGATTTGAACGCGGTGATTCGCGACACGCTGGCGCTGGTCCGCCATCCGCTCGGCTCCTCGCAGATCCAGGTGGATCTGCTGCTCGATTCCGAATTGCCCGCGATTTTCGGCAACGCGAACCGGCTGCAGCAGGTGTTCCTGAACCTGTTCCTGAACGCGCGCGACGCCATGCCCGCGGGCGGCCGGCTCACCGTGGTCTCTGCCCGGTCCAATTCCCACGTCGAAGTTCACATCAGCGATACCGGGCACGGCATCCGGCCCGAGCACGTGAACCGCGTGTTCGATCCCTTCTTCACGACCAAAATTCCGGGACAGGGCACCGGTCTGGGGCTGGCCGTAAGCTACGGCATCATTCGCGAGCACGGCGGCAAGGTGGAGCTCGAGTCACACCCTGGACGCGGCACCAGTTTCCGACTGGAATTCCCCGCATCCCGGAAAACGGTCCATGCCTGAACCTTCCATTCTGGTTGTCGATGACGAGACTGAAATCCGGGAAGGCCTCGAGCTCCTGCTCGGTTCGGAAGCCTACCAGGTCACACTGGCCGATTGCGCCGAAGCCGCACTGGCGCGCCTGGACGAGCGCCCCTTCGACGTAATCCTGCTCGACGTCAGCTTGCCAGACCGCAACGGCATCGAGCTGCTCAAGGATATCCGCGGCCGCGATCCGTCCGTTTCGATCATCCTGATCACCGCCTACGGGTCGATCAACATGGCGCGCGAGGCGTTCAAGAGCGGCGCGCTCGACTACATCACGAAACCGTGGTCGAACGACGAGTTGCTCGCGCAGATTTCGCAGGCCCTTGATACGCGCCGGCTGCGCGAAGAAAATCTCCAGCTCAAACGGGCTCTCAAGCAGCGCTACAACTTCCCGAACATCATCGGCAAGAGCGACAAGGTGCTGGCGATGCTGGACCTCGTGCGCCAGGTCGCGCCTTCGCGGTCGACGGTGCTGATCTATGGGGAAAGCGGGACGGGGAAGGAACTGATCGCCAAGGCGATTCATTCCGCTTCGCCACGCGCCGAACGGCCCTTCGTCCCGATCAACACCGGCTCGATGCCGGTCGACCTGCTCGAATCGCTGCTGTTTGGCCACGTGCGCGGCGCGTTCACCGGAGCCGTGGCTCCGAAAAAGGGGCTGTTCGAAGTCGCCGATCAGGGAACGCTTTTTCTTGACGAAATTTCGACGATCGGGCCGGAGACGCAGGCGAAACTGCTGCGCGTGATGCAGGAACGCGAATTCATGCGGCTCGGCGGCACGGAAACGATCAAGACCGACGTGCGCATCCTCGCCGCATCGAACGCCGACCTAGCGACGATGGTCCGCGATGGGCGCTTCCGCGAGGACCTTTACCACCGGCTGAACGTCATCAACATCCAGTTGCCCCCGCTGCGCGAACGGAAAGAGGACGTCCCGCTGCTCGTCGTCCATTTCCTCGCCTACTACTGCCACGAGAACCAGAAGCCGGAGCGGAGATTCAATCCCGCCGCGATGCGGTTGCTGATCGATTACGATTGGCCGGGGAATGTGCGCGAACTCGAAAACGTGGTCGAGCGCGCCGTCGTCCTCTCAAGCACCGAATGGATGGGTCCGGACCTGCTCCCGGAAAGTGTGCGCACGCGCGAGCTTCTGCCGGGGGTTCGCCTGCCGGCGCCTGCGCTGCTCAGCGCCGGAGCTTCCGGGGGAACGTTCAGCGCGCCGGGTTCGCTGGCCCAGCCTCCAGGCTTGGCTACGATCCTCGAAGAGGTGGAACGCAGGCTGATTCTGGATATGCTCGAACGCACCGCATGGAACCAGACGGAAGCCGCCGAGCGCTTCCAGATTCCGCTTTCCACGCTGAATCAGAAGATCAAGCGCCTGGGGATCGACCCCCGACGCCGTAACCGCACGGCCACTGCGCCAGGCGATTCCGAGACCGAAGCCGCCACCAGTGCCCGGGCCGCCGTCCGCGAGTGAGTCCTACGCCTCACCGAGTTGTGCCATCTTGGGCAAATGTGCTGCGTTCGCCGCAGCGTTCCCGATGGGCGCAAAATTCCGTCGGTTGTGGCTATATCTATCTTCCCGTTTCTTCAGCCGGTAGAGGTTCTATTCCCAGCCGGGCGGCGATGCGCCTGGCCGTTGCGAGTCGCGCTTCGGTGATCTCGTCAACAGCGCGGCTAGCGGCTTGCAGAATTTCCTTGGGGGCTGTTCGCGGCGTGCCTCCGGGGAAAGGAGGCTCGGGCGCATACTCGATGGCAAGCTGGATTTGCTGAGCAACGCGATCGCCCCGCAGCAGCGCCGCCAGCCGTAGCGCTCCGTCGAGCCCCGCGGTGACGCCGGCAGCGCTGACCATCTTTCCATCCACCACCACGCGCTCGTCGACGGGTATCGCGCCGAAATAAGGCAGGAGATGAAAAGCGGACCAGTGTGTGGTGGTGCGGACGCCTCGCAGCAGGCCTGCCGCTCCGCAGATCAGAGCGCCTGTGCAGACAGAAAAGACGAATCGGGCGCTTGCGGCTTGCTCCCGCAGGAAAGACAGCGTGACTTCATCGTCCATCAAAGCTTCCTGCCCGCGGCCGCCGGGGACCAGCACGATGTCGAGGCGCGGCGCCTCCGCGAATGATTCTTCCGGTGTCAGAATCAGGCCGTGGACATCACGAATTGGACGTTTTTCCTTCGCGAGCACGTGGAATCGAGCGCCCGGCAGGCGCGAGAGGACCTCGAAGGGGCTGGTGAAATCGCTCTGATCGACGTCCGCAAAAATCACTCCGCCGATATCGAGGCGTTCTGACCCAGTGGACATGGTCGTAGATTCCTCCGCCACTCCCAGAACCGCAGGCCGGCCCGCATCAGGGACCGATCCCTGCTGGAATCCCAGTCGCGGCATCTACTCGCAGAAAATCTTTACTTTTTTGCCGTTGCCCTTTTCGATGTCCACGTGCAGCTCTTCGAGGGCCTTGGCCAAGTCCTCATCGTTGAGCGCGGATAGCGCCGAGAGGTCGATGCCTTGTTCGCTCAGGCGATCGCTCACGTGACGCGGCAGGACGGCCAACAGGCGCGAGCCGGTGCGTGTGAACGCCAGCGGGACACGGATGTTCACGTTGTCCGAGCCCGGCCGCTCGACCAGGATGCGCAAATAACGCGGCTTTTTCGGGGGTGCACCGGTTTCGGCCGGCTGCGCCGCGCCTGCGGGCAGCGATTCCGGCGCTGAGCCGGAAATCTTGTCCAGCAGGCGCTCGGCGTCCTCGGCGCTGATTTTTCCCTCTGCCAGCATCTCCAGAATCTTCTTTCGTTCTGCGGACATGATATTTCTCCTTTCAAGATCTCAACTGAGGCGCTCCAGGGCTTCCTCGACAGTCAGTTCGCCTCGCGAAAGCTGCTCGAGGACGTAGAGGTTCGGCGAGGGGGCTTCGAAGGATTTGTCGAGCGCGGCCGCGACTGCGTTCAGGCGGTTTTTCACCGTGGGGTAACTGA
>JAGWOX010000190.1 GCA_028877145.1 Acidobacteriota bacterium
GCGCGAAGTCCCCGACCTGATCCGCTCACGCATTCGCGGGCTGATTGCCGATTTCCTCGCGCGAAACGGCCTGCGGCAGGAGGACATCGCCGCGTGGGTATTGCATCCGGGCGGGCAGAAGCTGCTTGCCTACGTCGAGCAGGAGCTGGGGCTCACGCCGGAGCAGACCCGGCCGTCTTGGGAGGTGCTGCGCGACCACGGCAATCTTTCGAGCGCCAGCGTGCTGTTCGTGCTGGAGCAGTGGTTGCGGGAGCAGCGAGTGGAGGCCGGCGCATTTGGCTTGCTGGCCGGATTCGGTCCCGGCTTCAGCGCGGAGATGGTGTTGCTCAGATGGCAGTGACGCGCATCGCGTTTCTCGGGCTCATCGGCGTGGTCGGTGTGCTGCGTCTGGTCGAGCTGCGGATTTCGCGCCGGAACGAGCGAGGGATGATCGCTCGCGGCGCGCGGCAGGCTCTCGATCCCAGTTTTCGCTGGATGGTGCTGTTACATGCGGGCGTGCTGGCGGGCGCGGCGGCGGAGGTGTGGTTGCTGCGGAGGCCGTTGATTCCCGCGCTGGCTGTGGCGATGGGAATCCTGTTCCTGGGTGCGAACGCGCTGCGGTGGTGGGTGATCGCAACGCTGGGCAAGCAATGGTGCGTCGAGGTGGTCGACGCCGGCGGGCTGGGCGTCGTTTCCACCGGGCCTTTCCGCTACGTGCGTCATCCCAATTACGACGCAGTCTTCCTCGAAATGCTGGCCCTGCCGCTCATGTACACCTGCTGGTTGACGGCTCTCGTTGGAACCGCAGCTCACATTCTCGTTCTGCGTTCGCGCGTGCGCGCGGAGGATGCCGTGCTGCTGGCCAATCCCGAATACCGGGCGCGCATGGGCGGGAAGCCGCGCTTTCTGCCTTGGTTCCAACGTCACACCCCCACTGAAGAGCGCGCCGCGATCCGGGGCCAGATAGCACGGTAGAATAGATAACATGGGCGGGAACATCCGCATTGCCGGGGAGGGAATTGCAGGATCGCCGCTCGCGATCCTGCTTATGCGGCAGGGATTCCGCTTCGGACCGCAACCTCAAGATTGTCATTTCTGGGCTTCACCCGCTCGCCGGCCGACGGCCTTCGCGGTGTCCCTCCTTCTGCTGCTGATGCTGCTGTTCGTTTTGCAGCCGGCCTGGGCATCGACGAACCCACCTATTCCGCCGAATTCGCTTGATGATGGCTTCAACCGGATGTACGAGCTGAAATTCCCCGCTGCTCGCGAGGTCTTCCAGGCCTACATCGCAAATCATCCCGCCGACCCGATGGGCCAAGTCTCGCTTGCCGCCAGCTACCTATTCGAGGAATTCAACGAGCATGGCGTATTCACATCCGCGTTCTTCCTGAATGACCAGAAACTGCTCGGCGGCATCCCGAATCCCGGCGACGACGCCTATCGGGCCAGGTTTCTGGAAGCCAATTCCCGCGCTCGGCAGATGGCGCAGGACCTGCTGAACGCCAATCCGAACGATCCCATGGGCCTTTTCGTGATCACACTCGCGAACGGCATGGAGGCCGATTACGACGCGCTCATCGCGAAAAGGGACATGGCCAGCCTGCTGCTGCTGCGCGAAACGCAGAAGTCCGCGCGGAAGCTCCTCGCCATCAATCCCCAGGCCGACGACGCCTATCTCGCGCTCGGCGCGGCCAACTACATCATCGGTTGCCTGCCGGGCTACAAGCGTTTTTTCCTGAGCCTCGGAGGAATTCACGGCAGCCGCCAGCTCGGCATGCACCAACTCGAGCTTGCCGCCAAGGGCGGCCATTACCTGAAGCCCTTCGCCAAAGTGATGCTGGCCCTGGCCGCGCTGCGCGAACGGCAGCCGGGCATGGCGCGAAATCTCTTCAGCGAACTGCACGACCAATTTCCCGAAAACGACGTTTTCGCTTCAGAATTGGCGAAACTGCATTAACTCGCCGCCTGCGCCCCGCTTGCCGGCGAAGTACGTCTGGCTCCTGCATGCGGAATTGTATACAATTCGCTCGCTGAAAAACGGCGAACCGGCATCCTGCCTCACAAACGCGAGATGCCACCCGAAGGAGCAACGTATGAATCGGCGACGCTTCCTGCAAAATCTGGCTGTGGCGACGGCGGGACTTGGGACTCTGGCCGCCGACGCAACGGCGCCGAGGCACGAGGCCGGCGCGCCTCGGCCGGCAGTGGCCGATGCGACCGAATTTGTTCCCGCCTACGTGGAGCGCCCCGACATCGAGGGCCACACCCTCATTTGCGAATTCGAGTACGCCGGGAAAACGTGGGGAGCGTATGAAGACCTTCGCACTCGCGAGGGAGCCATCACCCTGCTCGGGCCGGACGGAACCGGCCGCGTATTGACGAAAAGCGCCGAGGCCAGCTTCGCCACCGCCAATCCTCCCTACCTTGGGTTGGGCCTGCGCGAGATCGGCCTTTCCGGGCCCGATCTTCTGGCCGATCGCCTGTTGCGCAATGGCGATCCCGATCCCGCGGAAGTGGAATCGGCGGCGCCGCCATGGGGCTCGGCTGCGCACGAACGCGAATATTTCCGTTTGTCGTGGGACACGTTCGTCGGCACGAAGGAATGTTTCGATACGATGCCGGTTTTCCCTCCCGGAAACACGCGCACCTATCATCCGATCCAATATTTTGCAGAGTTGACTGAGGAAGCGGCGCGGAATCGCTACGACGGGCTGCTCGGCGGCTGGATGCCGGCCGCGCGGAAGGTGATGCCGATTTCCGCGAACGCATATTACGAAGTGCTGATCTTCGGCGACGTCGAAGCCCGCGACAAATTCATCGTGCAAACGTGGCACCGCACCGCCAAAATCGAGAATGGAAAAATCGTGAAGGCCGTCTACGGCTACAGCTATCCGGCCTACCCGCCCCGCCGCGAGCCGCCCAAACCAGCGGAGTTCTATCGAGGGCTGCTCGTCTTCGCCGATTACTGGGACCGGCAATTGCGCGACGCCGCTCCGGCGAAACTCCCCGACAACCGGTGGATCGACATGTCGCGCCACGCCTTCGCCAAGGAGCTGATGGTGCGGCCCGGGGGCGTCTACCCGAAATACGGCGCGGTCGACCGCGACTATTACGGCTCGGAGTACGACGGCTTTCAGGATATTTTCACGAGCGCCGTCTACACGAACCTCGAATGGGGACGCTTCGACCAGGCGCAGCGCATCATCGACAACTACTTCACCAGCTTCGTCGACGCGAAAGGCGTGAACAATATGCGCGGGCCGGAGACGGCGCAGTTCGGCCTTACGCTTTTTCTGCTTGCGCGCTACTTCCAATACACGGGAGACGCGGCGCTGCTGCTCAAGCACCGCGAGAAAATCCAGGCGACGGCGTCCCTGCTCACCGATCTCCACGACGAAAGTCTGCGCCTGCCGCACGGCGACATCGGCTACGGCATGATTCACGGCTGGTGCGAGTCGGACTCCTGCCTCGCGCCGAATCCGGAGATGTGGTGGCTGCCGTATTTTTCGAACAGTGCATTTGCTGCGCGAGGATTGAAGGAAATCGCGCCCGTCTGGCGCGCGATTCATCGGACAAAACCGGACACGAATGCCGGTGCGCTGGCGAGTGACTGGCAGCGGCGGAGCGCAATGCTGCGCGAAGCCGTCGTGGCAAGCGTGAGAAAAAACGTTCGCCGCGACATGAATCCTCCCTACATCGGCCCCTTTCCGGGAACCACGATGACCTTTCGCGAGTCGCTGGAAAAAGAGCGCCCCAGCCCGCAGCGCTGGGCGCATCGCGCCTATTGCGAACTGCTGCAGCCGGACGTGTTGCCGGCCGACCTTGCGAACGTGGTGATCGACTGTATGCGCGCCTACGGAGCGACGACAATCGGCGTCGTGGCCAATGTGGGGCCGGCGCGTCCGGGCTGGCGCGGCATCCTGGGCTTCATCTCCTACGGCTACGCGCAAATGCTTCTGCGCCTCGACCGAGTCGAGGAATATCTGCTGTTCCTCCATTCACACGGGTATCACGACCATACGCGCGGCAGTTGGGTCGCAGGCGAGGTTTCCGGAATTTCCGGCGGCACGGCGCTCTTCTGCATCCCGGCGCAGCAAACGATTCCGATGCTGGTGCGCTGGATGCTTGCGCTCGAGGACTCCGAAGAAGATCGCTTGTATTTGGGCAAGGGCCTGCCGCACGCGTGGGTCAGTTCCGGCAAACCGATCGGCATCGAGGGCGCGCCAACACGCTGGGGCCGTGTGACGTTTCACATCGCGGCGCAGCCATCGGCGAACCGAGTCCGCGCAACAGTGGAACTAGAGCGGCCCGGCTCGCCCAAACAACTGCAAGTGAAACTTCGCACGGGAAGCCGCTTGCGGACGGTGACGGTTAACGGCCGGCCGGCGAAACTGGGCGGCGCGCACAACGACACCGCGATCTTCGAAACCGGCCACGAAAAACATTTCGAGGTGATCGGCGAATATTCCTGAACCGCTGAAGCTCGGCCGCGGCTGACAAGATGGTCGAGGCGAACAGCCTTCGCGGTTTTATCTGGACTCGGAACCCGGTCTTTTGCTCTCATCCTGCCGACCCCTTCGCCACAAGAGGGGAGAACAAACAGGAGGTTCCATCGATGCGCCATTCAACCCGGCAAATTTTCGCACTGGCAGCTTGCCTCTTCATGGCCGCCGCCTTGGCCGTTGCAGCTCCCCGCGTGCCGCGGCGCTCGCTCGCACCCGGCACGGCGAAGATCAAGAGACATCAGGCAACGGGGGAAATCCTTTCCATCTCACCAACCATGTTGGTTCTGCTGCACACGCGCGGAAGAGGCCATCAGCGCATGATTTTCCATCTGACGCCGCAGACGAAGGAGACAGTCGCCGTGGCCAAGGGAAAACGCGTGACCGTCCTCTATATCGTGGACAACGGCCGGATGGACGCCGTCCGAATTCGCGCCCCGAAAACCGAGAAGCGCTAGCCCGGAGAGCTCACGCCGGCTCCGAACCGTTCTGACCGGCGGAACCTTCCGGCGGGAATCATCTCGCAAGGCGCCGGCGTAAAACTTCCAGGACACCTGACGCCAACATCGAGGGAGTTGGCGGGCAGCCGGGGATATATCCGTCTACCGGGATGACCGCGTCCACGGCGCCAACGATCGCGTGGCTGCCCGCGAAGATTCCGCCGCTGCATCCACAGGCTCCAACCGCGACCACCAACTTCGGCGCCGGGACCGCCTCGTATGTAGCCCTCACGGCGTCGGCCATGTTGCGGGTTACCGGACCCGTCACCAGAAGCATGTCGGCGTGCTTCGGAGACGCCACGAAATGAATCCCGAATCGTTCCAGGTCGTAGTACGGATTCGTGAGAGCGGTGATCTCCGCCTCGCACCCATTGCAGGACCCGGCATCCAATTGTCGAATGTTCAGCGCCCTTTGCAGCAGCGAAGGGATTTGCCCGCGCGTATCCTGCGGGTTCGGAGCGTGCGGAGTGATTTCCGCGCGGCCGTCGATGTCCCAGAACCGCACCGTCTGCGCCTTGGTCACGCCGCACCAGTGGAAATGCTTGGCGGCGATCACGCACCCTTGGCCGGCTTCCATGCATCTGCCGCAGCCAATGCACCGGCCGTACGACAGCCGCAAGCAGTCGCGGCCCTCCTGTGCTTCGATACCGAATGCCATCGTGGGGCACACTTCGCTGAGTTTCCGGGCGATGTCGGGCGTCAAATGATCCACAACGACGTCGGGCATCCGGCTGCCGTCGCAGTTCCCCAGCAAAGCCTCGACCGGAATCAATCGGCTCGGCTGGCGCAGGCTGCGCTCAATCACGTCGAGAATCATCTGTCACACCCGGAATAGGAGAGGTTGAAGCTCTTATTGATCAGCGGGAAATCCGCGATGATGTTGCCCGCTACCGCAAAAGGCATCGCGGGCCAGTTTTGAAACGATGGGGACTTGATGTGACACCGGGCAAGCCTTCCATCGCGCGTTTCCATCCAATACCAGAGTTCCCCGCGGGGAGATTCCACGGCGGATGAGCCCCGCATCTCGCCATCGGCGCGGAAGGGAACAGACACGGCGCCGGCCGGCAGCGATCTGGCGGCCTCCTCGATCAACCGTGCGGATGTCGCCGCCTCCGCGATCCGAATGTTTGCGCGCGCCATCACATCCCCGTAATCCGTGACGGGAATTTCGAATGAATGGTGTTCGTAGCGCCCGTACGGGTGGTCCCTCCGCACGTCGAGATCCACGCCGCTCGAGCGCGCGACCACGCCGACCACCGCGAGGTCACGGGCCGCCTCCGGCCTCAGGATTCCGGCCTTTTCGAAGCGGTTCTGGATGGAAGGCGTTTCCAGTATCAGGCGCGCAATGTCCGAAAACTCGCGATGGGCCCGCTCGACCTCCTGGCTGAGTTCGAGCACCTTGCCGGAATCAAGATCATGTCGCAGGCCGCCCGGGACCGCGATCCCGCGCCAGTATCGCGTCCCGCAACACTGAGCGGACGCCTGGAGCAGGGACTCCTTGATGCGCGCCGCATACGCCGCGGCAACGCTGAAACCCACATCGGCGCACAGCCCGCCCACATCCGAGATGTGACAAACAAGCCGCTCGAGTTCCAGTCCAATCAAGCGGACGGCGGACGCCTGCGCCGGGACATCGATCGCGCACGCATTCTCCACCGCTTGCGAATAGCATACCGCGTGGGCGAAGCAGTTGTCGCCGGATACCGATTCCGCCAACAGGACTCCATCGGTGACGGAACTCCCTTCGAAACGCTTCTCGACGCCCTTGTGCGTGTAGAAGTGGCGCAACTCGAGATTCAAAACCGTGTCACCCACTACACTGAACCGAAAATGCCCGGGTTCAATGATGCCCGCATGCACCGGACCGACGGCGACTTCGGCAATGCCCTCGCCTTGAACTTCCAAAAAGCGATAGTCACGGTTTGCCCAGGGCACGCCATCCACCGGGTCCACCATCGGGTGCACGCCGTCGGGCCAGTTGTCGTGGAAAATCAACGGCCTCGGATCCGGGTGGCCGACAATTTCGATACCGTATTGATCCTGGAGTTCTCGCTCATACCATGCCGCCGCCGGCGCCCGGCGAGCAAGGGAGAGCAACGGCCGATCAGCCGGCAGCGCGACCTCCGCATAACGCTGCTGACCAACGTCGAAGATGTAGTGAGCGCGCTTCCCACCCTTCACATCCAAGCTGCCAAAAATCGTGACGAGACGCGCCGGCGAGCCATTTTCGGTTCGAGGGATCTCGATCGCCGCTCCCTCCCTCTTGCGCTCAGGAAATGGCGGTGTTTGGCCGGTCATTTCAACACCACCATCGCTTGCTGAAGGAGGACAGCGAACGCGTGGGGAATTCGTGCCCCGAAAAAGACCAGGCAGAGAGCGGCGATCCCCATCGCGGTGTATTCAGACGGTATCAGTCTGGAATTCTCCGGACGGCGTTCCGGCTCCCCGCACAACATGCGAAACAGATGATAGACGAAACCGCCGAAGACGACCGAGAGCACCATCAGGAACAGGGCCGCGACAAGATAGTGCGCCTGCGCGAAGGCCTCCGAGAGAATCGCGAACTCGCTGACGAAGAGACTGAACGGTGGCAGCCCGACAATCGCCAGCCCTCCGACAACCAGAGCGGCGCTCGTTTCCGGCATCGTGCGGGAGATTCCACGGATGGCATCCATGCGCAGAGTGCCCATGTTGTGCCGAATGTTGCCGGCGCTGAAAAACAAGAAAGACTTTGCCGTCGAGTGATTGAATGTGTGCAGGAGCGCCCCTAAGAGACCCAGAGGCCCTCCCAGTCCCAAGCCGATGGCGATGATTCCCATATGCTCGATGCTGCTGTAGGCCAGCATGCGCTTCAGATTGCGCTGCACCAGAATGAGCAGCCCGGCCACGCACATGGACAGCAACCCGAAG
>JAGWOX010000191.1 GCA_028877145.1 Acidobacteriota bacterium
GAAAATGAAGCTGTAAATGAAGATGATGAAGCCGGTCTTCTTCAGGTTCTGCAGTTTCGGATGTTCGATTTCGCGGTAGACCTGCGCGAGGGTTTCCTCGCCGCTCATTGCCAGCACCGAATGGCCAAGGCCGATGAAGATGGCGAGCAGCGGAAAGATCGACAACGGAACGTGCGTCCCCCACAGCCAGCCCATGGAGTGCTGGTTCATCACCACGTTGCTCGGCACGGGCGACGGAGGCAGCCCCGGATGCCGCACCCAGATGGTGTATCCGCACCAGCCGAGAAGGATCAGCACCATCACGGTGGTGAGCTGCATGATGCGCAGCGCTTTCTCGCTCGATTCGGGGATACCTTTGACGTTCTGCCACCAGAAATAGACGGTGATGATCGTCGCGAACACCACCGCCGTGCCGCCCATCGGCAGTTGTACCGAGATGTGCGTGTACGCAAAGATCTCGTTCACCACGGCGGCGAAATACAGACCGGCGCTCACGCCGCTGATCGGCCCCGTGAGGATGTAGTCGAACAGGAGCGCCGAGACCGAGATCTTGGCCATCGTGCCGCCCATCGACTCCTTCACCACGCGATAGACGCCGCCGCGCACGAAGATGCTGCAGCTCTCGATATAAATCGCCCGGACGCCGTAGCTGAACACCATGATCGCCAGCACGAACCACGGCGCCGTGGGCCCGATGAACGCCTCGGACGCGCCGGCGGCGTAATAGGCCGACGACGCCAGGTCGTTCAGCACCACCGCCGCCGCCCGCCAGTAGGAGATGAACGACAGCATGGCGGTCGTCGCCACCAGCACCTGCGGAACCGTCCGCAAGCCAGTACGAGGGGGCCCGGGAATGGAAGAGTCAGAGGCCATGAAGGACTGAATCCGAGAGACGATATGACGAAAACGAGGGGGTTGTCAAAACCCTCCGGGTGTCAGCCTCTCCGTTGTCGCTAACCCGTCCGGCGCCAGTTCCATCACTCGGAGAGTCGAGACTCGCCGGACGTGGCTCTCTCCACTTGTATTGCAAGGGTTCCAGGATCCTGCGAGAATCACGCCCCATGGAATCGCCCACCTCCACGGCAGCGGGGCGGAAGGGGATCACGGGCAAGCTCGGGGCGGCTGTGGCCCTGCTGGGAATCCTCTCCTTCATCAATTACATGGATCGCGGCAATCTCTCTATCGCGGCGCCTTTGTTGAAGGGGGAGCTTGGCATCTCGGCAACGCAACTCGGCGTGCTGCTCTCGGCGTTCTTCTGGACCTACGCCTGTTTGCAGCCCGTATCCGGCTGGCTCGTGGATCGGGTGAACGTCAACTGGGTGCTCGCCGGAGGATTCTTCCTTTGGTCCCTCGCAACCGCGGGGACCGGTTTCGTCCACGTATTTTCCGAGTTGCTGGTGTTGCGCTTGATCGTGGGCATCGGCGAGTCGGTTGCGTATCCTTCCTATTCGAAAATCATCGCTCTTCATTTCGCCGAGGAGCATCGGGGACTGGCCAATGCGGTGATCGCCGCGGGGCTAGTTCTGGGGCCGGGATTCGGCATCCTGGCCGGCGGAATGCTGACGGCGAGATTTGGCTGGCGCCCATTTTTCATCGGGCTCGGGCTGCTGAGCCTTCTTTGGCTTATTCCCTGGCTCAAGTGGATGCCGAAGCCACAAGAAGCAGCTCAAATGGACACGTCAGGCGCGCCGAATCTTTCCGAGTTTCTGCGCCTACGGTCGGCTTGGGGAACGTGCGTCGGGCTGTTCTGTGGGAATTACGTGAACTACTTCCTGATCACATGGCTGCCCTTTTACCTTGTGCGCGGGCGGAATTTCTCGCTGGCGGAAATGGCCAAGATTGGAGGGATCGCCTACCTGCTCGGAGCCTGCTTCACGGCTTTCTCCGGCTGGCTTTCCGATCGCTGGATCCAGTCCGGAGCGACTCCCACTCTCGTTCGCAAGACGTTCACGGGCGGAGGGATTGCCCTTGCCGGGATCTTCCTGGGGATGTCGGCAATGGGCGGGCCGGTTTTCAGTGCTGCCGTGATCATACTGGGCGTAATTTTCCACGGGGTTTGCAGTTCCAATATCTGGGCAATCACGCAGACACTGGCGGGGCCGCGGGCGGCGGGACGATGGACAGGCTTTCAGAATTTCTTCGGCAATCTATCGGGTATTGTGGCTCCCGCGCTCACCGGTTTCGTTCTGGACCGGACGGGGCACTTCTACTGGGCCTTCGCCATCTTGACAGCCGTCGCGTTGACGGGCGCTATCTCCTGGTTTTTCGTAGTCGGACCGGTTGAGCAGGCGGTCTGGCACAAAAAGCTTCAGACGGAATCGGCCATCCTGTAACTGCTCTTCCCTGCCTCCATGCGCCGTCGCCGTAAAGGGGCGCGACTCGGTGATCAGCCGGCAGCGGATTCGCCGCGGCGGCAATCGTCGCAGGGACAGATTTGGCGCAGGTATTCGAAGCTGAAGATGCCCGTGGAATGGCCGTCATTGAAATCGAACTGGACGGCATAGTGGCCTACCGCTGAAGCGGCGCGGGCGCCCGCCCGTGGCTTATAGAGCGGAAGCGGGTTCGCCGCGGCAGGCTGTGGCCCGTGGCCGTGCTCTTCGTTGCAGAGGGCGCAGGGGCAATGGTCGCGGAGGTAGCCGAAATCGTAGTGGCTGTGGTGGCCATCGGCCCAGGCGATGTCCATTCCCGCTCCCGTGGAAACGTGGACTTTCACGTCGATCGGTTTCGTGCGTGCGTCAACCGGCAAACTCATGGCGGATCCTCAAGTGGCGCGGGCACTCTTGCCTGCGCGCCTTTCTGGCATCACAACTCCTCAGGTATTTCCCTGGCGACTGATGTCAGCAACGCCCCCCCTGGAGATCGGGCAGGGAGCAGCCCCTTCAAAACCGCGCGGGCAAGAGTGCCCGCGCCACCAAAACCGGATGTGCGGCGCCAGTTCAAAGCAGCGATTTTATGGGAAGCGGCTGATTGCTTGACGATCCGTTCGGGCGGCAGCAGGGGCCGGGCGGGATGGGATGGCCGTGGGGACAAGTGCGGGGATGGCCGAGGAACGTGCAGATCTTTTCGTCGAGGTCGGGGCTGATGATGTGCTCGAACTTGCACGCGTGATCGTCGGCCTCGGGATCGTCAATCGAAAACGTGTCCATGAAAAGGCGCTCGGCCAGACGGCGGCGGCGCACCAGATCGCAGGCGCGCTTGCGGCCGCGGTCGGTGAGCGTGATATGCGAATCCGTGCGGTGAAGCAGATCGAGTTCGGACATGTGGGCCAGCAGGTGGTTCACTTCGAGCGGGCCGACGCCGGCAAGCTGTTCGACGCAGGCCTCCGTTCCCCGCTCGCCGCAAATCAGGATTTCCTCGAGCAGGTGGTCAAACCGCACCTCCTCCTCGGCGCCCGGAACGACCTGCACCAGCCGGCCGTGCGTCAGTTCGATGCGGCGGTCGGTGAGCCGGCCGATGCCCGGATCGTGCGTGACCAGAAGAATCGTCTGCCCGGCGGCGTGAAGCTCGTGAAAGAGGTTCAGGACGATCTGCTGATTTTTTTCGTCGAGGTTGCCGGTCGGCTCGTCGGCGAGCAGGATTTTCGGCTGGTTGATCAGCGCGCGGGCGATGGCGACGCGCTGCTGCTCGCCGCCGGAGAGCTGCGAGGGCAGATGCGTGAGCCGGTCGCCGAGGCCGACGCGGCGCAGCGACTCGGCGGCCTGCTTTTCGTCGGTCATGCTGTGAAAATATTGCGCCAGCATCACGTTTTCGAGCGCGCTGAGATAAGGCACCAGGTGGAACTGCTGGAAAACGAAGCCGACCTTTTCGGAGCGGTAGCGCGTGAGCGCCTCTTCGTCGAGGCCGGCGAGTTCGACGCCGTCGACGAGCGCCCGTCCGCCCGTGGGCGTATCGAGCCCGCCGAGTATATTGATCAGCGTGGTCTTGCCCGAGCCGGAGGGCCCCATGATCGCGACCCACTGCCCCGGCTCGATGGCGAAACTCACGTCGTCGAGCGCGCGCACGCCGGCGTATTGTTTGGTCAAATGCTCGACCTGGATTACAGGCTCCATCCTTCTCCTCGCAAAATCACCGCCGGCCGTATCCGGCCCAGCAGCCGGAGCGGCAACGCTCCGGCCAGCGCGGCGCCAAACATCAGCGCCGTCACCAGCGGCACAACTTCCCATTGCATCGCGACGCCCGAGCCGAACGCGCGTTCGCTGATCCAACTCGATAGAGGATACCCGAGCAGGCATCCGACGATCGTGCCGGCGAGCGCCAAAGCCCCTACCTCGGCCAGGAACAGGCGAATGATGCGCGGCGTTGGGCCGCCGATCGCCTTCATCACGCCGACGTCGTGCCGCCGCTCGGTGGCAAGCGCGGCCATCGAGGCGAGCACGCCGAGCACGGTCAGCGCCAGGATCAGCGTGACCGTCGCGCCGACCAGCATACGAATCTTTTCCGCCAGCTGCGCCTCGGCGGTGGTGAATTCCGGAATCGGGCGCACGTTCGCGTCCGGAAGCGCAGCACTCAGATTATTCATCACCTGGCGGATTTGCGTCGCCGACCCTGCCACGCTCAACTGTGCGAGGCTGATCCGCCCATCGAGGCCGGCAAGTTGCTGCGCCGGGGCGAGGCCCGTGAAAATCTGGTTGTCTTCCGGCCCGCCCGCCGTGATGATTCCGGCCGCGGTGAATGCTTGCTGCTTTCCGCCGTAATCCACGGTGAAGCGGCGGCCAGGAGTGATGCTCAGCTTCCGCGCGACGTCCGCGCCAACCAGCGCCTCAGCGGCGGCGGAGGGCCAGCGGCCATCGAGTTTCCACCAGGAACTCATCTCCCGAACGCGGTTGAGATCCGTGCCCGCGACAATCGCGTCGGCCGATGCCGCCGGGATGCGCGCCACCACATAAAGGTACGGCGCCGCGCCAACGATTCGATTGTCGGACCGGGCGCGCGCCGCGATCTCATCCCATGCCGATACCGGCATCAGCGCCTGGCTCGCGGCCCCGTTCTTCGGCGTTACAAGTACGTTTGCGCCGAAGACGCGGAACGTGCGCTCGAGCTTCCCGTCGATATCGAGTTGCAGGTTCACCAGCGCGGATACCACCGCCGCGCCGCTCACCACAACCAGCAGCGCCAGCGCCAGCCGCGCCCGGCTCGCTCTCAATTCCCGTCCGAAAATACGCCAGAACATTCCGCCTTCACTCCCCGCGCAACACCGGCGCCGGATCGAGCCGCACCATCCGCCGCAGAGGAAGCAAACTGCCCGCGGCAACCACGCCCGCGGCGATCGTCAGCACCACCGGCAACAGAATCGGCTGAGGCGTAGACGGCACGCCGAAGACCAGCCGGCCGAGTCCGCGCGCCAAGAGCGTGCCCAGGCCAAATCCCAACGCGCCTCCGGCAACGGCCACCGCCAGTTGTTCCACCAGGAAAAACCACGCCAGCAGGCCCGAGGGCGCGCCGAGCGCCTTCATCAATGCCACTTCGCTGCGCCGCTCCACCACGCTCGCCGCGGCCATGGCGGCAATCGCCAGCGTGGCCGCCGCCATCGCGCCCAGGGTGATCAGCCAGAACAGCGCGCTCACGCGGCCGAGCACGCGGCCTTCGCTCTCCGCCACGCGACGCACCACCTTCGCGCTCGAACCGGGCAGCGCCGCCTGTACCTGGCTGGCGATCGATGCCGGATACGGCGAGCAATACCAGCGCTCGTATTCGACGGGAGTCATCTGTTTCGGATTTTCGCGGCCGAAAGCGTCCTCGGGCTTCGTCAGCGCGGTCACCATCAGCGTCCGGTACATGCCGGGCTGCCCGGCAAGCTGCTGCGCCAGCGCGAGCGGCGCGACGAGCGCCTGATCCTCGCTGCCGCCGGTCGAAATGATCCCTGTGACGCGCAACGCGGTATTTGTCGCCCCGGTGCGTATGGTGATCGTCTGGCCCGGTTTGATGTCCAGCCGGTCGGCAAGCATGCGGCCCACGACACATTCCTTCGCGCCGCCGGAAAACCATGCGCCGGTCACCTCCCACCAGGGATTCGTGCTCTCCACCCCGGTGACGAATTCGGGCCCGTCGGGCACGGGAATCGCTTGGCGATACCACGTGCCGACCAGCGTGGTCTCGACGGTGGCTTGAGGCGTTTCGATGGTCGCGGGAACCTGGAGAAACGGCGTAAAGCCTTCGATGTTATTCCGCCAGAAAATCGCCTTCAGCTTGCCGAGGTCGGCTTCGCGCAGGTAGGAGCCCGCGCTGACCGGCCGCGTATCCAGGCCGCCGATTTCGAGCGGAACCGTATCGGCCTGCGGCGTAACGAGGATGTTTGCGCCGAAGCTGCGGAATTCATGCGCCAGGCGATTGCCTTCATCGAGCGCCACGGTGAGCGTGGCGGCGGCCACGGCGGTCGCCAGAATCAGCACGGCCGAAGCGAGCATCTTGCGCCGCGGATTCCGCGCCATCGATTCGAAAATGATTCGCGCAAACACCGTATTCCACTACTTCGTGTGGCTCATGTGGGCCATGTTCATCGTCCCGGGCATGGCCTTCGTGTGCGAGAAATCGATCACCAGCGTTCCGTTTTCGACATGCGAGGGCAGCGCGATCGGATTGCAACCGCCCGGCGTGCCGACGGACGGGATGTAAATGGGCGAGCCGCAATTGCGGCAGATCAGGTTGTTTCCGCGCTCGACATATCCCGCGGCGCCGCAAATTTCACAGGCGTCGAGCGCGGCCTGAAATGTTCCATTCGGCTTGTGGACCAGCAGGAAACGCAGGGTCGCGCCGTCGATCGTCGTCGAATAGAAACTGACCTCGGGATCGCCGCTCAATCCTGCGATCGGCAGGCGCACCAGTTCTCCGCTCGCCGCCACGGCGACGGCCGGGGGCTGCGCCGCTTGCGCGCGGTTGTAGACGAAATCGGCGGTCAACGCCACCAGCACGACAACGCAGATCGTCGCCATGCTCACCAGCCAGCGCCGTTCGCGCCGCTGCTCCCATTCCGCGCGCCGCAGTTCGGCTTCCGTCCCCGCCGGTGCGGCGGACTTCGTTGCGCGCAGCGAACTCCATTCGCGCACCGCCAGCAGCAATGCCACGCCCAATACCACGGCAAAGAAAAACACCTGGTTCGTGACGATTGGCCCGATGATCGCCATCTCCGCGCGGCTCGACGGCAGCCACATCGCCTCGCTCATCTCGTGCAGGCCGGTGATCACGAGCTGCAACGCCACAACCGTCAGAATCAGGCTCGTCGCCTTGAAAAACCGGCCGAGCGGAACGCGCAGCGTTCCCTTGAAAAAGGAGTAGCCGACCAGCGCCGCGAGCGCGAGCCCGAGCGCCGTTCCGATCCCGACCTCCAGGCTGGCCGTCGAAAATTCCACCGCGCGGAGGATCAGCGCCAGTTCCACGCCCTCGCGCACCACCATCAGGAAGACGAACGCACCCACGCCGAGCCCCGCGGCCCAGCCCGCGCGACTGGTGAATCCCTCGATTTTCTGCTCGATGTCCTTGCGCAAATGCCGCGCGGCGCGGTTCATCCACACGATCATGCTGACGACGAACACCGCCGCCAGGATCATCAGTAGACCTTCGAAGCCGTCCTGGTTCACCTGCCAGCGGTCGAGCAGCTCCGCCACGCCTCCCGACACCAATAACGCGAGCACCACGCCCAACCACACCGCGCGCGCCAAATGCTTGCGGCCGGTGCGGGCGAGATAGAGAAGGACGATGCCGACGACGAGCGCGGCTTCAACGCCTTCGCGGAGCGCAATCAAGAGCGAGGTGAGCATGGGTGAGTGGGTCCGGGGCTCCTTCTACATGCAATCTATTTGCAACAAGAAATCACACCTGAT
>JAGWOX010000192.1 GCA_028877145.1 Acidobacteriota bacterium
CGGCGAGCAGAATCGTCACAAGATCGCCGACTTCCCGCGCCTTGTAATCGGTTGACAGATCTCCCCAGGACGCTCCCGGCGCCCAGAGACTTCCGCGCGCCGGACTGACGACCGTCGCGCCCATCGCGTTCACTTTTTGCAAATACGTATCGAGGCTTTCGGCCACGGGCCCCTTTGGCCCTTTTTTCTTTCCCCAGCGCCAGGCGCCGGCACACGCCGGCGCCGCGAAAAGCAGCGCAGCCATCACCATTGCCGCCGTTGCTCGCGTCCGTCTCATTGCGCTCATCGCATGGTCCTTTCCCGTTTCCACGCCGGGGCGGGGAATCGCCGTTCGCGAAAATCCCACGCTAAAATCCCGCCTCCAGACAATCGGTTCCTACAACTTTCGCCCGCAACACCTGCCGGGTACTCGTCATCCGCACGCGGATGATCTGTCCCAGATATCCCGGTTCGAGCGCCTCGGCCGTCGTATGAATCTCCATCGTGCCGGTGAGGAGCACCAAAATGGCGGTATGCAACGCCATCACCAACGGTTTGCCTCGCGGTCGACGTTCCCGCCGCGCCGCCGCAGCTTGATCGGAGATGTGGGCCCGCGCGGGCACCTTCCGCTCGCCGCCATTCGTCGTTTCCAGCCATGCTCCCATTCCGTCGACGGGCCGCACCATGACATCGAATGGGCGAATCTGCGGCTCCTTCGCGGTCCACATGCGGAAAACTGCCAGGCCCAGTGTCGGATCGAACGACATCGCGACCACGCGCACGCCCGTATCCGAGAGCGCCACCATCACGGGCATTTCCAATTGCAGATCCGCGGGGCGCAACTTCACGGCATTTGCAAATCCTTTTTCCTCAAGCGCGGCGCGAATGGCGGCGAACACCTCCTCTCGCGAAAGCTCCCGCGCTTGTCGCTCCACGACCACGCTTTCCGGAGCCTCAATTTCGCGCGCCAACTCCGGTCCCAAACGCCGCTCAATCTCCTCGCGGCTGAATCTTCGCAGGCTGCCTGCCAGAGGAGCCGCCCCGAGCACAATCCGCGCGGCGCGCGCTCGCATCCCGGCGGGAGCGGCCGGCAACAAATCCGCCAGAGTCACCGAAGCCGCGTCGACGCGCACATGAGCCGGCAGATGCCGGCGTGAGAGCGATTCCGCCGTCGCCGCCGAACTCAGAGCCAACGCCAGCCCTGCCACCGACACCGCCCGCGCCAACCTGTTCAACATCGAACCTCTTTTCCGATTTACGACGCGGCCGGCCAAGTGTCCGTCTCCCGTATCCACGTTCAGGGCTTTCCCGACCATGGGTTTTTGCCCGTGAAGGCTCTCGCGCTAACTTGCCAGCGTGTTCAAATCCTGCAGCATCTGATCGGCGGCCTGCACGACTTTCGAATTCGCCTCGTAGGACCGCTGGGCCAGAATCATGTTCACGAACTCGTCCACCACGTTGACGTTCGAGCCTTCGAGCATTCCCTGCTGAATCGTGCCGAGTCCTTCGCTTCCACCCGGCGCGCCGACGATCGGATCGCCCGAAGCCGTCGTCGCGAGAAACAGGCTGCCGCCGACGCTGTTCAAGCCTCCGGGGTTCGGAAACATCGCAAGCTGTATCTGGCCCACCTGCTGCGCCTGCGTTTGTCCGGGCTCGGTCACGCTCACCGTGCCGTCCGATCCCACCGTGACTGACAACGCGTCGGGCGGAAGGGTGATCGAGGGCTCGAGCGGATTGCCGTCCGCCGTCACCAGGTTCCCCTGCGCGTCCAGGTGCAGCGCTCCGGCCCGCGTATAGGCGATGGTGCCGTTCGGCAGCCGCACCTGAAAGAATCCCTCGCCTTGGATGGCCATATCGAGCGGATTGCCGGTATTGGTGAAGTCGCCTTGCGATTGGATCACCTCGTCGGACGCCGTGCGCGTTCCGAGACCGATCTGCAGGCCGGAGGGAATCGTCGTCTGCTGAGTCGCCGCCGCGCCGGGCATCACGAGGTTCTGATAGAGCAAATCCTGAAACTGCAGCCGCCGCTGCCGGAAGCCGGTCGTATTGGCATTGGCCAGATTGTTGGCGATGTTGTCGAGATTCAACTGCTGCGCTTGCATGCCGCTCGCTGCCGTATAGAGTGCGCGAAACATTCAGTCTCTCCTTCAGGATTCCGGATTGCCCAAGCGGCCGCCCCCGCGTTTATTACGCCTGGCCCAGGCTCGCCGCCGTCTTGTCAAAATCGGCATTGAAGATGGCCATGGCGCGCTCCATCATCTGCGCGTTCCGCTCGGCCAGAATCAGGCTCACCATTCCGGTCACCGCGTTCGTGTTGGAAGCTTCGAGAACGCCTTGCTGCACCGACGGGTTCGACTCCACTTTCGCCGCGCCTGCGGGCGCGGTGAATTCGCCGTTTCCCCCCGGCGCGAGCTGGGTCCCCGGAGCGAAATTCACGATCTCGAGTTTCCCCGTCATCGCGCCATTCACCGAAATTGTTCCGTCGGTGCTGATCGAAATATCGCCCGCCGGCACCTGAATCGGCTTTGGCTTCGGCTGGCCGATCCCGAGCACGAGTTCGCCCTGCGCGCTCACCAGTTGCCGTTTCGCGTTCAGATGAAAACTGCCGTCCCGCGTGAAGCGAACACCCGCGGCGGTTTGCAAGGCGAAAAATCCCGGGCCTTGAATCGCGACGTCGAGCTTGTTTCCGGTCGGCACGAGCGACCCCTCCTGCATGTTCAGCCACTGGCCGCCCACCACCCCGTAGCGGTTCATCGCCTGATTCAGTGGAGTGAGCGAGGCGGCGGGGGAAGTGCTCCCGATGCTGGCGTCCAGCGCGCTATAAAACTGCTGCTGCGTCTTGTAGCCGTCGGTGTTCGTATTTGCGAGATTGTTTGCGAGCACGTCCAGGGCTTCCATCCGGCTAACGAGGGCCGCGCATGCTGCGTAATAGCCGCTGTCCATGTCTCGGTCTCCGCCTCATCCGTGAGCAAGAAGGAGGCCAAACGCGGATGCGGCACGGGACGGGAAAACGCACGTAATCGCAATGATTTGGAGATGCGCCAGAGGAAGGAACCAGCGGAAAATCCCGTGCCCGGAAACTCGTGCCGGGCAGCGACCACTCGAACTGGTAATTCTTGCCTAAAGAGACCCGGGGAATCCGCGATCTGGCCGCGACGGACAGAAGACCAGAAGGGGCGAAGCACGCCTCATGAGAAAATCCTAACTTGGCAGCCCTTGCCGACGCCCGCCCGAGCCCGTGTCCGATTCCGCAACGGGAGGATTACCCTTGAGCATCTTGCGCATCGGCGGATATTCGCGCCGCAGCAGTGCCACAAGCGCGGCGCGTCCTGAATCACCGAGCTGTGGAAGGCAGACCCGATAAAATCCGTTCCCCGGCTCGGCCGCCTCCGCACCGGCTTCCATTGTTTCACAGAAATGATCGGCCGCGGCCACGATGCCGACCAACCCGGCGGGGAATCGCGCAAAATTCGGTTGATGGTGCGATTCGATCACCTCCACCAGCAACGGGTCGAAATTCCAGTTAATTCCGAGCCATCGGCCCACCTCGCAATGGTCGAGGCCGAAATATTCCCGCTCGAGCGCCAGCGATTCCGCGCCCTCGCTTTTCAACCATACGGCCGACGCCGTGTTTTCTTCGGCCGCCACCATCAAGAGCGGCAGCTTGCCGACGTCGTGCAACAGCCCTCCGAGATAGGCCTGATCGGTATCTTCCAAATTCAGCCGCCGCATCATGCGTTCGCTCAGCATGGCCACCATGAGCGAATGGGTCCAGAACGATTCCACTTGCTCTCCGGGCAGATGCTCGCAGGAAAGCTGGATCAAATAACAGGTGAAGGCCAGATTCCGCAGACGCTCGGTGCCCATCAGAATGGCCGCTTCTTCCACGCGCGTCACGTGGCGCCGCAGATTGAACAGCGCCGAGTTGCACAGCCGCAAGAGTTGCGCCGTCAGGCTGGGATCGCTGCGAATCACGGCCGAAACCTGCTTCAAATCCACGGGCGAGCTGCCGAGCATCGCGTTCAATTGAAACAGGTGGATCGGCATCGTCGGCAGGCCCTCCGACAGGATCGCCAGCAGGCCCGCCTTTCTGCGGCGTACTTCGCCGTCGCTGCCTGACAGCGCGGATTCCTCTCTGACCAAACGGCCGACTGACACCGCGTTCATACTTTTGTTCCTTTGCGCGTCCATCGCGAAGCGTCAGTGGTTATATCGGCGGGTTCGGTGGTCATCTTTAACGCGAGTTTCGAAGGCCCGACGACGAAGGATCCCGATAGCCCCAAGGCCGGGTAACCTTCACAAATCCGAAGCGATAGGACTGCTTCGCTCAGAATGACTGGGTGGTGGACGGGGGCGTTATGGTTGAAGGCGGTGGTGGTTGATTTCGGAGGGGAACCGGCGATCCCATTTCTGATGAAACTAACTGGCAGGGAAGTGAAAGAGGAGGTCACGTGGGCCGGAATGGCACAGAAAGCGCACCCAGAGGCTGCGGCCGACACGAGCCAATTGCACCGATTGCGCCTCCAATTGCTGGATGAAGCCACAGGCGGCATGCGCAATCTCGAAGGGGTCGCGCATGCTGTCGAAGATCATGGCTTCCGGCGCCGGAGCCGATGAGTTCTCCATATCCGCGAGGGCGACGGCATATGCTGATTCGCTGACGATGCAGGGCAGCGTGCGGCAGGCGAGCATCTGCTCGATGCCGTACAGCGCTGCATGGTCTACGCCCGATGTGAACGCCAGATAAAGCAAGCTCCGGTCCGCGGAATAGAAGACCGGGAGGAATCGATGGGTTTGGCAGAGCGTCAACGGCATTAGACCCGCACAGAGCCGATATCCCTGGTCGCGTTCCAGCGGGAACACGGGGCAGCCCCATTGCATCGCGAGCGCCCGCGTGATGTCCAGCTCGCTCGCCGCGCCGATTCGCCGCAGCCAATCGCCCAGGCGTCCTTCGCGGTGCTCCTGCTGTAACGCGAGCGCTTGCCGCAACTGATCCTCGTTGATCACGCCGCGCTGGAGCAAAAGGAGGCCGATCGGGACGCGACGCCTGTGGGGAAACGCCGTTTCGGCAGCGGGCAGCAATTCGAGAATCGAGCGTTCGAGCGCCGGCAGCAGGCAGCGCGGGCTGCAATACCATTTGTCGCGCAAAGAGACGCCCAATCCGCGCCAACGCCGGGCCGGCAGGCGCGCTCCATGCGGGTGGCATCGCACATACGCGCATTCGGGGAAATAGCGGCTCAGTTTCTCCCGCCAACGAGTTCGCACGGCGAGGGGTGCCCGAATCCCGCCTATCGTCGCCATGGTCTCTCTAACCCCGGATCGCCGCGATGCGCTCGGCCGGGCCCAGGATTTCCGTGATGCGCAATCCGTAATTTCCTTCGACCACCACCACTTCTCCACGCGCCATCAGCCGGCCCGCCACCAACAGTTCGGCCGGCTCGTTCACCTGACGCGCCAGTTCCACCACGGCGCCGGGCCGCAGGTTCAGGACGTCCCTGAGCAAGAGCTCTTTCTGGCCGAACCGGATGCTTGCTTCGAGCTCGACGTCGAGCAGGAGATCGAGGTTCGACCCTTCATTGTCGAGCGACGATGCCGAATCGTTACCCAGCGCCGCAGCGCTTGTCTCCGCTCGCGCGGCGAGCGCGCCGGCGAGCCCCTCGTCGATCTCGATCACCACCATGATCGTCTCGGGAGCTCCGCCTTCCAGGCGAAGCGCTGCCGCGGCTGCCGATCTCCATTCGTTGCCGTCGTCTTTTTCCTCGCGGAATTCCACCTCGCCGCCGCCCTGCGCCTTCAGCCGCGCCGCCGACTGCGCAGCCACCTGGCGCAGCAGTTGAGCCGCCGCCTCATGATCCGCCGCGCTGGCTTCGCCGCTCGCTTCGCCCGTCTCGCCGCGCAGTATCCGCGCCAGCGCCTTCAACCCCACCAGCGAAACGTCGAGCCTCTGCCGCCCTGCCAGCGTTCCCGAACACGCGAGCCGGGCGCGAAATCCGCTCACCGTCTCCTCACGTGCCCGCCCGAGCTCGGATCCCTCGGCCACCAGCGTCGCACGCGCTTCCGGCGCGGCAATCTGCCGCAAAATTTCGACGAACGCTTCCGCCCACGTCTCCAAATACCGGCGCACCGGCTCCGGCCACTTCATCGCAGTTTCGCCCACGTGGTTCACTCCTTTCCGGCGTTTTCGGACGGTACCAGCTCCGTCAGGCGCGCTCCGCGGTTTGCGCCGCAGCGCACCGGCGTCGCGAAAAACATGTCGCGCCCGCTCACTGCCAGACAGACGGGATCGGCCACGCGATGCGGCAGAGGGAGCACGCTTCCCGGCCGCAAGCCGAGCAGCGCACCGATTGCCACGCGCCCGGGCGGCACGCGCAATTCGACCGACAGCCAACTCTTGAGCAGCCGCGTGCGCAACCGCTGGCGCACCGCGGTATCGGTCACCGCGCGGCTGTAGGTCCACTGAACGGCCAGCTTCCGCAGAAGCGCATTCGATACCGCCGCCGGAAAAATCAGATTCAGCGTTCCGCCGGCCTCCGGCATGTGAATTTCAAAGCCGAGCGACATCACCTTTTCCGTCGAGAGCATCAAACCCTGCGCCTGCGCCGCCATCTGACGACGGTCGAACTGCATCTCCAGTTCCAGCACCGGCTGCCAGCTTTCCTGCAACTGACGGCACAGCAAGCGCAACAGGCTTTCGAGAATCTGCTCCTCGATCTCGGTGATCGCGCGGGTCTCGACTTCGTTCTTACCCTCGCCGCCCAGCACCAGATCGATCATCGGAAACGCGAGCGACAGGTCCATTTGCAGGAGCGCGTCCACGTTCAGCGGCCGTATCGCAATCGACGCCAGATAGGTCAGGTCGGGCAACCGGCTCAGGCGTTCACTGTAGATGACCTGCTCGACCGAGGCCAGGTTCATCTCGAGCCCGACGCGGAGATAGGCTCCCAGCGCGTTGGTCACCCTTGCCGCAAAGCGTTCGTGGAGCATGCTCACCGACCGCGCCTGGTTCGCGGTGATCTGCGCGGCGTGACGGAAATCGCAGCGCTCCGCTTTTGGCCTGCGGCCCCGAGCCGGCTCACTCGCCGGCTGCCGCGCGGAGGCACGCACGAGCGCCTCCACCTGTTCCTGGGTCAATTTCGTTTCCACGCCCGCTCCTTCGCCACGCCCGTCTCCACGGCGCCCGCCGCCGCGTCTTCCTCGGCGCGGCGGCGCAGGCGCGAGCGCAGCTTGACGAGCGCGGCCGAATGAATCTGCGAGACCCTCGATTCGCCCACGCCGATCACGTCACCCACCTCGCGCATCGTCAACTCTTCGTGATAGTAGAGCGCAAGAACCTGCTGTTCCTGGGTCTCCAGCGCGGCGATCGCCTCGGCCACGCGCTGCTGAAGCTCCGACCGCAGGCAGAGCGTGTACGGGTCCTCGTCCGTTTCCGGCCGGTAGCGCAACAACTCGCCCTCCTCGCCGTTTTCTCCGGTTTCCTTTTCGAGGCTGCCAAGTCCCAAACCGCCGAGATCCCCGAGCAGGTGCTGATACTCCTCGATCGAGATTCCCATTTCCTCGGCCACTTCGAGTTCGGTCGGCGAGCGTCCGAGCCGCTGGCGGAGGCGTTCATGGGTCTGCTCCACTTCGCGCGCCTGCCGGCGCAGACTTCGCGGGCTCCAGTCGAGCGCGCGAAGGCTGTCGAGGATCGCCCCACGAATGCGGAATTTCGCGTACGACTTGAATTGAACTTTCTTTTCGGGGTCGTACCGCTCGAGCGCCTCCATCAGTCCCAGCACTCCCGCGTGGTAGAGATCCTCGATCGGAACCTGTGAAGGCAGACGGTCATGA
>JAGWOX010000193.1 GCA_028877145.1 Acidobacteriota bacterium
AGGTACCGCCCTGAAGGGCAGCGCTACGCGAACTCCGAATAGCTGTATTTTCCTGACTCAGATGGAATTCCTGGCGTAGCTCCCGGAAGAGCGCACGGGCAGGAGTGCCCGTGCCACACTCCACAACTTCGCGAATGTTTATCGAACTGTAATCAGGCCAGCGGCACTAAGACCGAACGGATTGCTGTTCGCCTGAACCACTTACGTTATTGTCGGACGAATCGTCCTCTTTTTTCCTCCTTCGGCGCAATTCACGGAAATGTCATGCGCGGTTAACCGAAGCGGTTGGCTGCTCGGGCGAGTATTTCGGCGGAATTTTGCTCTTCATTTCTTCCGGGAGTGAATGTGAGGAGGGATTTCGTGAAAGTAAGAGTGATTCGTTTATGCCTTGTGATACTGAGTTGCGCGCTGATGGCGTGGACTCAAGGGACGGGGAAAATCAGCGGGAAAGTGGTGGATGTATCAGGGAGCCCCGTGGCGGGAGCGAGCATCACGGTGACCGATCTCACATCCGGAACCGTGACCCGAGCCAAAACGGCCGCTAACGGGCAATTCAGCGCCAACCGACTGGCGCCCGACCGGTATCTGGTCACGGTGGAGAAAACGGGCTTCGATGCTTTCGTTCAAACAGTTTCGCTGACGACACAACAGTCGATTGCAGTGAATGCCACGCTGACGGTCGCGACACTGGCGCAATCGGTGGTGGTGCGCGGTACTGTGATTCCGGGCGCCAGGCCGCAACCCACTCGCGAGCAGGTCCTGAAATCCGACCAGACGATCCGGGTACTCGACCGAAAGCAACTGGACGCGGCGGGACCGGTGGCGGGCGGCGCGCAGATGATTTCGTACACGCCGGGAGCCAACGTGTTCGGCTACGGACAGAGCGGCGCGACGAAATACACGATCCAACTCAATGGAATCAATCAGGGCTGGGGCGGCGAGGCTTCCGGGTTCATATCCCCCGGCTCGCTCGGCATCACGTTTGATGGCGTACCAGTCTCGGACGTGGCCACCGGCTTGTGGCAGTCGGCCACGATGCCGCAAAACCTCCTCATCCAGAATCTATCGGTGACGTATGGGCCGGGAGATCCTGAGAACCGTTTTTACAACAACATTGGGGGCGGGGTGGAGTTCACCCCGATCCAGCCGACCATCGGCACGCACCTTAGCGTTCAGGCGACGTATGGAAGCTACAACCAGAAGAACATTGCGTTTGTGCTGAATACCGGCGGCTTCCACGGCTGGTCGACGGTGATATCAGGCGGAGCGGGCAGCGGCGACAGCTTCCGCACGGCCCCGGATGGCTTCAACAACCACTCAAAGGACGGAGCGGTATTCGCCAAGACGATCCGCATGTTTTCCTCGGGCAGTTTCGAGCTGGGTGGTTATTACTCCAAGGCTGGCGGTTTCCGCAACCAGACGATTCCAATGAGCAAGAGTGCAGGCGTCTACTACACCTATGATCCCACTACCGGTGCGTGCGCCGCGGACACGCCTGGCCAAGGCACCAGCTATGCCCAAGATTCGAGCGGCTTTTACAGCGGCCTGCCGTACAACTGTTACAACAAGTATGATACGAACGCATTGTGGATGATCTATAGCCGTGAAAATCTTCTGCTGAATTCCACGACCACGCTCACGAACATGACCTGGTACTCGGTCATCCATAGATTGCACAACCGCCTTAGCGACGTGTTCGCCGGGCCACCAGGCTCGGGGCAGATCAACGAGTGGAACAATCCTCACACCGACACCTTCGGAGATGAGCTCGGCCTCTCGAAGGTTCTGCCGATGAACACGGTCGCCGTCGGGGCCTATTACATCCATGCGCTCTATAACAGCCAGAACGATTTCTACGATCCCAGCCTGGGCGGGAACGGGCGGGCGATGACTCCCAATCAGGGTGCCAAGATCCGGTCCGGCTACTTCGATCAGGACGACGTGGCTCTCTACACGCAGGACACCTTCCATCCGATTCCACAACTTCGCATCACTCCGGGCATCCGCTTTGTCGCGTTCCAGACGAGCTATAGCGACCAGGCTTACCGGGTTTTCGACCTCACGACGAACAACGTGGTGCTGAGCCGGCACTGCTCGCTCTACCCGAAGCCGAGCGATCCGTTTCAGTTGGTGGGCAATACGACGGATCAGGGTTCGATCTGCGCTTCGCATGAGAGCCGGACGGGCGTCGAACCGTCGATCAGCGCGGGGGTGATGCCGTACCACTGGCTGACCATTTACGGTGGCTATAGCACCGAGTACCATTCGCCTTCGCTCGGAGGCGGCGGCGGAATGTTCCAGAAGGTCGATCCAACGTCCTACCTGCTGGCCGAAGGCAAGTACGCACAGGTCGGTTTCAAGGTTCATTTCACCAGCTCTCCGGTGCTCAAGAACACGATCTTCGGCCTCTCTTACTACCATCTCGACTACGACAACCAAGAAATTGACTACGAAACGGGCCTGGGCAACGAGTACACCTCGGGCGGCAGCTCGACCTTTCACGGCGTCAACATCTTCTTCGACGACGACCCCATGTCGAATCTGCACATTTTTGCCAACTTTAATGGCGAAGCAGCCCACTTCGTTACCTTTATCGCGGGTAACCCCCCTGGAACGTCATGCAGCACGGCAGGAGTGAACTGCTACAACAACCTCCCGGTTTCCTACACGCCCAACACGACAATGAATTTCGGTGTCTATTACGGAATCGCGCGCCACGAGCATGTGCTGATCGAACCGCGTCTTTCCTTCAACTACACCGGCTCGCAGCACTTGTGGAACAACCTGACCGGTGCGCCGGATAGCCAGACGATGCCGGGATTCGGGACAGCAAACCTTTCCTTCGTCGCGCCGATCAAGAAATACCTGAACCTGAGCCTCCACCTGACGAACTTGTTCAACCACAAGTACAACGAATATGAGTACATCTCTTCTGGAGGCTATTTCACGCCCTTCACCGGCACTTCCGCGGGAGCGGTTCTCGGCTACCCGGGAGCGCCGCTGTCGACGTACGGGACGATCAGCTTCCAGTTCTAACGTTATCGGTGGAACCCCCCTCCACCGACCGTCGCGGCGCCGCAAGGCGTCGCGACGGTTTTTCTTTTCGGAAGGATGTTGTCGTGGGTGCGTAGGGTGAGCAGTCGTGTCCAGGCGCAAACTCGTGGGATACGCCGCCTATTCGCCCCTGGGGTCTTCCGCCCCGATGCCTTCACGGAAACGGGCGGTCCGCATCATCGGGATCGGACCACTTCGGTCAGGATGACGGACGTTGCTTTGCCTGGCCGCAGGGGAAAGGCGCGCGGACAGGAATGTCCGCGCCACGCCGGGCTACTTTTCTTTCAGCTTGAGTTTGCCTTCGGCCTTGTTTTCTTCGAGGAACTCGTGCAATTCGGAGGCGTTGTCGAGCAGGCGGATCCATTGCTCGTAATAGAGTGTGACGGGGAAACGGCCGAGGCCGTAGACGCTGACGCCGCCCTTTTCTCCGACCCGGAATTCGAGCTTGCCGGAGCGGCGCGTGCCGGACTGTTTTTCGAGTTCCGCGATTCGTGCCTTCAGTTCTTCGTAGGATGGCTCAGCCATTTCTTCTCTCCGTGAGCTTTCAAGCGATTCGGCAATCGTGGCGCCGGGTTTGGGCCTGGCACTTCCTTACACTTTACACCCATGGTTGCCCTGGAGTGCCACCCTGAAGAGTGGCGCTACAGGCAGGAAAGCAGGAAAGGCAGATTCGGGGTGACACCCGGAGGGGACGCTACATTCGCCCCGCGCGGATCACAGGCGGGGCGGGTTCGGAGACTAGTGCGGATCGGATGCGCCCGGTTGCATGGGCGGAATGGGTACGATGGGGAGGCGCTGCTCACCGCCGTGGGGGCCATTGACCTGGATATCGCGAATCAGGAGAGACGGCGTGACGATGGAGCTGGGCAGGCCGCCCTGCGCGGAGCCGAAGGCGGCGAGAGCCGTGCTGGAGAATTGGGGATTTTGCATGAAATTGAAGACGGCGGGATCGGTGCCGACGGCGGCGAGATTGCGCAGGTTACGGACGGTGAGGCCGATGATGCGGGCGCCGCGAACCAGGTCTTCGTGGCCGTCGCTGACCCAGAGGCGCTCGACGATGAGCGGCATGCGGTCGCCATTCGGGACGCCGCCGATCATACCTTCGAGAATCGCGTCGAGATCGCCATGATGAATGGAGGCGAGCGCGGGATTATCCATGCGCTTGACGACAAGGCACCAGGGATTGCCGTCGCTCTTGCAGATATCGATGAGCTTCTGCTTCATCGCCTGGGCGTCGAGGCCGGCGGTGGACTGCAGGAAGAGACTGCTGATTGACGGCGTGGCGGTTCCGAGACCCGAGGCGCGCCCGTGGCCGTTTGACTTATCGGAATCGGGGCCGGGCCGGCGCGACATGAGCAGACCCTCGAGCATTCCATTCTGGACGACCGTGACGCGCTGGCCGCGAACGCCCTGCTGGTCGACCTGATAGCCGCCGATGAGGGGGTGGCCGTCGAATTCCTTGGCCGCGGGATCATCGAAGAGAGTGACATCAGCCGGGAGAACGCGCTGGCCGATGCGACCGCTCCAATCGCTGCGGCCGCCGAACTGGGTGTACATCTGGTTATACAAGGCGACGGAGGCGAGCGGCGGGCGCGCGCCGGAAAGCGAAGGCGGGAGCAACTGCGCGAGCAACGAGCCGGCGGCGCGCGGTTCGAAAAGAATCGGGCCATCGTAATCGGAGATGGCGGGCGCGGCGCGAAGGTCCTCGAGCTGCTGGCTGATCTGCGCCAGACTCTGCTTCACCTGATCGAGCGGGGGCAAACCGGCGGGCGTTTCCGCGTAGGCCGAATAGTAATCGTGGAGCGGCATGCCGTCGGGCGCCTGGGTTTGCACCGCGCCCTCGACGGCCGCCGAACTCGACGGAACCCGAAGCATGGTGCCTTCGCTCGTGAGCAGATAGTACGTCTGGTAAATCATGTAATAGGTGACGCGGCCGGCGTAGATATCGGGATAGGTGCGGTAGACGGCCGAGGCATCCTGCGCTTCCTTCTCCCAATCGCGCGAGGTCCAATCGGGCCTGGCGTGCGGCTCGATGAGAACGACGGGTTCCTGAATCCGGGAGAAATCGTCGATTTCGGGCGGCTTGGCGAGGCTATTGAGGAAAGCCTGCTTGCGGGCGAGCTGGTCGGCGGCCTGTTTATAGGCCTGATCGGTGGCGAGCCAGAGGTCCTGGCGAAGCGAGTAGTAATCGCCGTCGATGCCGACCTGACCGGCGTTGCCGATCGAGCCCTGGAATCCGCCGCCGGTGATGAAGTTCGAGCTGTCGATGTGGTAGTTGCCCATCCTCACGCTGACGAGCATGAAGCGGGAGCGGGCGGTGGTGGAATTGACGATGGAGCCGAAATCGGAGGTGACGGCACGGATCTGAACGTCGAGCAGGCGATAGGAGATGTAATAGGGCTTGCCGAGATCGGCGGTTTGCAAGCGGGCGCGCGAGCGGGCCATTTCGTCCTTCATCGCGCGCAACGTGTCGTCCTCTTGAACGGCCTGGGCGGCGGGTTGCGACTGGACGGTCTGGCCGGCCCGAATTTTCAAGCCGGGGAAGCCGTCCGCGGGCGGGACGGAAATGGAAGGCGTGGTGGCCTTGACCGTGGCGGGAGGCACGGGCCTGGCGGCGGAGCGGGGGCCGCTCAGCGGCTGGGCGGCGCGCAAGGCCGCGGGCATCGTGGCGAAAGACAGGAACAGGAAGATGCAGAGCGCGCGGCGCGTCATCGCAGTTGCCCCCAAGGTGTCGGCTTCACGCCACGCGGTTCCGGCTCCTTCGGATCGTGGGCGGGCGGCGGAAGGATTGGCGGCTTGTCGGTGGACGTTTCCTTCTTGGCGACTTCGATTTCGGAGAAGAGCATCGCGGGGGCGGCGGCGGAGACGGGGACGGCGCCGGATTCATCGACGCAGTAGCCGTCGAATACGGAGTCCCTGTCGCCGGTGGCAACGATTTTGGTGAGCGAAGTGAGCGGCGTGCCGACGATATTTACGCCGCGGACAAGCTCGTCCGGGCGACCGTCGGGAAAAACCTTGTAGACGATGAGCGGCTCGACCTGGAAAGCCTGGGGTTGGGCGCGGCCGGTGATGGTGAATCCGCCGGAAATGTCGTCAATCAGCAGGCCATAGGGCTTGCCCTGCTGGCGAATCATATCGATGAGCATCTTGCGCAGCTCGGCGAACGGTACGCCTTTCGAGCTGCGGACGATCGTATTGCCCATGCGCGCGATGGGCTGATAGCCAAGCTGCCGGCGGCCGTGTCCATTGGAATTGGGGAAGCCGGGCAGGGGCGATCGCGACATCAGGAAATTTTCGAGCACGCCGTTCTTGACGAGCGTGACGTCCTTCGCGGGCACTCCCTCGTCGTCGAACGGGTAGAAGCCGAGCAGGGACTGGCCGTTGATCTGCTTGAGCGTGGGATCGTCGGAGACGGAAAGGAAGGACGGCATGATGGCCTGGCCGACCTTGTTGGTGAACGTCTGGCCCTCGGTGAGCTGCTTCTGGCGGAAGCCCTCGAGGCGGTGGCCGAGAACCTCGTGAAAGAAAACCGCGGCAGCGCGGCCGCTGAGCAGCGCGGGGCCCGCGAACGGCTCGACGACCGGGGCCTTCTGCAAGGCCTGCATCTGGTCGACGAGTTGGTGAACCTGGGCCATGACATCGGCATCGGACGGCGCCTTGGCCGGATCGACCCAATCGAAGTTGGCGTAGCGCTCGAGGTCCATGCCATCCGGGGCTTTGCCCTGGACGTAAAGTTCGAGGCGATAGCGGATCTGACCGAACTGCTCGCGCGTGCCTTCACTCGAGGCGAAGAACTGATTGGTGGAGTTGGCAGTGAAGGTGGCGATGGAATTCGTGATGGCGGGCGAGGCGCTGAATGCGGCGGTATAGCGGCGCACGCGCTCTTCCCACGGCGTGCGATCCACCTGGAAGGAGTCGAGCGGGAGATAGTCGGTGACAGGCTTCTCGTGCGAGAAATCGGGCGCCTGGGTTTCGGCGTTCTGGACCTGGACCTGGCTGCTGGTCTTGACGCGAATGTAGGCGGCGGCAGCGCGGCGATACTGCGTGTCGGTGGAGAGCCAGATGGAGCGACGCAGCGCCGGGATATCGTTATCGAGCGGGAGCATCGAGAGATCGCTCGATTGCGACATATCGCGGTCGCCGATGTTGTGGGTGCTGTCGAGGTCGTAGGAGCCGACGCGGACCTGCGTTTCGAGCACCCGGTTGTGCTGCTGATCGCTTTCGAGCAATGCGCCGTTGGAACCTTCGACGGTCACGGCCGTCTGGTCGGTGACGGTGTAACTGACGAAGTAGGCCGGAGGATCAGCCTGGCGAAGTGCGTCGATGGAACGGCTGAGTTCGAGGTCCATCGCCTTGAGCACCGGCGATGGCTGGGCCTGCGACTGCGCGAGCCCAGACGCGGTGCCGGGAGCAAGCGAGGGAACGGAGACAGACAGGAGTGAGAAGAGGAGACCCCAAAGAAGGCGAATCATGTTGAACGTATAGTCTAGGACAAGTGGGCTGGGAAGGCAAAAGGAGGGGCCGGAGGAGGAGAGATGGCTGGGGGCTTGCCGCGTGTTGCTTCGGGCGCTGACGGCGAGGGACAGGGATGGAGGGGCAGCACGATGGAAAGGCTTCGTGGGTTATTTTGCCTTGGAGCTTTCGGGGTCCTTCGCTTCGCTCAGGATGACACGAGTTTACAGGGACAAAAGCAGGGACTCCTTTCG
>JAGWOX010000194.1 GCA_028877145.1 Acidobacteriota bacterium
CTGCCCCGAGGAGGGCCCAGGCTCCTTAAAGACTGAAAAGATTTAACACCGAGGGGCGGAGGGAACGGGGTGGAACCGTTTTCCTTGGGGATCCTGGATGAAAGAGCCGGGCGCTGCACACCTGGCGACGAATCGTAGGGGCACGTTGCAACATGGCCCTACCGTGTCAAGACTCTGCGTGGTGTGCAGCGAGTTACTTCCTCTTCTAAAAGCAAAACGCCCCGGTTGCGACCGGGGCGTTTTGCCAAGCGGGTGAAAAATCGTTTACGCGGTTAGTTGACGGATACGGTGGTTTCCTTCTTCGACTCGGCATGGTCGCCGTTGCCGTTCGAATGGCCGTTGCCGTTAGACGGCGCCGGGGTTGGGAGCGACCCGCCGATCGAAACTAGCTGCTCGGCGGGCTTCTTCAGCACCATCTCCTCGTAGATCTTGCGGACCTGGGCGGCTTCCTCCGTCGCCTTGCGGCGGCGGGCGCGGTCTTCGTCGGCGGCATACAGCGGAATGTTGTCGTCGTATTGCGGCCGGACGCGGGCGGCGTCCTCGGTGTCGATGCGGAGGGAGTGCTCGTAGTGCTCGAGGTCGACCCTCTTGCCCTTGGCGTAGATTTCGTGCTTGCCGTGCGTCTTGTACCACTGGGCGACGGTGGCGTTCTTGTACATGTTCTCGATGATCTTGCGCCAGCCGATGCCGGTGTTATAGGCGCAGAAGGAGATCTCGCCGAGCTGCGTGGCGTAGGGAATGATGCACATCTCGGTGCGCCGGAAGTCGTAGTTGAAGAGATCCTGGAACCACATCCCGGCGATGAACAGGAAGTTCCATGGGTCCTTGCGGCGGCGCAGCGCATCCTCGCGCGTGCGCTCCGGCCCGACCGAACCGTAGACCTTCTTGGTCTTTTCCTGGCCCTGCACGCCGAAGGTCTTGTCGAACTTCTTGAGGATGTCCCACAGCGCCAGGCTCTTGGGCGCGTCGAAGGGGTGGTAGTTCTTGAGCAACGCCAGCCCCATCATGAAGCCCGAGAACTTCTTGCTGCGGGCGGCGTCGGTGACGCCCTGCATGTCCTTGACGAGGCCGGGGATGTCGAGGAATTTCGGCACCGGCGCCCATTCCTTGGTCTGCTTGTTGATCATGACCGCGGTGCCGATGCCGCAGTTCGGATGGCATCCGCAGCTCATCTGGCCCCATTGCGCTTCGGGACCGTGCATCAGGTCGGCGAAATCGGCGAACGGGCTGATGAGCGAGATCGGGAACCAGTCGCGAGTCGGCTCGATCGCGCCCACCTGGTTGCTGACGTCGATGGCCATGTGGGAGAGCGTGTAGCGCTGGTGCTTGCGGCGCTCGTCGGAGATGTCCTCGTCGCGGCCCGTGAAGCTGACGGGCTGGAAGCTGACGAAGGCGATCTTGTCCGGGTTCTCCATGGCGAAATTGACGATCGGGCCGACCTGGTCGTTGTTGACGTTGTTGACGATCGTGGTGACCAGGACGATCTCGATGCCCGCCTCGTGGATGTTCTCGATGGCGCGGAGCTTGACGTCGAACAGGTTGCCGACGTGGCGATGGCTGTTCGCGTCGTTGCCGATGCCGTCGAACTGGAGGTAGACGTAGCGCAGACCGGCCTCGAACGCCTTGCGCGAGAAATCCTTGCTCTTGGCGAATTCGATGCCGTTGGTGGCGGCCTGGACGGAGTTATAGCCGACCTTGCGGGCGTAGCGCACGGCGTCGAGGAAATAGGGGTGCATCGTCGGCTCGCCGCCGGAGAACTGCACGGACATCTGCCGCCGCGGCTTTATCTTCGCGGCGTTGTCGAGGATCTCCTTGATCTCTTCCCAGCTGAGCTCGTGGACGTAACCGACCTGGTTGGCGTCCATGAAGCACGGATCGCACATCATGTTGCAGCGGTTCGTCAGGTCGACGGTGAGGACCGAGCCGCGGCCGTAACGCACCGTGCTCGAGCCGTGGTGGTGGAGTTTTTCGTCGTTGTGGGCCGGGATGTCGCGGCCGGGGAAATTCGATTCGATCCAGCTGAGGAAGCGCACATCCTGGGCCATCAGGTCTTCGTAGCGGCCGTGGATCGGGCACTCCTTCACCATCCACACCTGGCCTTCGCGCTCGATGATCTGTGCCTTGATCTCGCCCACTTTTTCATGAACCAGATCCTGCCAATCCTTCGCGCCGTTCATGATCGCCGAGCGGGCTTCCTTGACGCAGTCCGGGCAGAGCGAATCGGTGGTGCGCGGCCAGCCGAGAGTGGGCTTGGATTTCTCCCAGGATTTCAGCATCGGCTTGTCGGACCACTTCGGTGTAAAGGAAGGATTGGGGTTGTACTTGTTGAAGTACTGGATGGCGTCGAACGTGACGCCGGCGAGCTTGCACACCGCCGCGTCCACGTACTTCAGCAGTCGCCGATTCTCGGGCATAAAACACCCCCCTATGGGTTATATTTCCGGTATCGCCCAGGCTGTGGCCGCTTGCCCCTGACTCCCGTCTCGAAGCAGGCTCACCGTTGAGCCCGCTGGCCCAGGCTAGAACACGGGCAGTCTGACACTGGAACTGCCTGGTGTCCAGACTGTTATGCCCAAGTGGGTAAAACCGGGGCTCAACGGTCGCCTCGGGACATCCAACGGCAACGGGTCTTTTACCCTAACTGATGGATCGTAAAGAAGTTGCCAACAAACAGCCGGTTTTCGAGCTGCCTTCCGAGAAGGGAACTTACGTTGTTTCTTCCATGAGTTCCGGCCGCAGCAACGCTGCGGCGAAATGGCCGAGTGCGGTAGCGTCCGTTTCCTCCATTTCGATCCAGCGTACGAGGCCGTGCTGCTTCAAGTACCGGCCCGCTTGCGAGTCGCTGATTCCCAGAAAGCGCGCCAGCCGCGCGCGCACCGGGGCCTGACGCCCACGCCGCCCCGAGGACAACTGGTCGAGCGCGACGCGCATGTTGCCGCAGGCCTCGAGGTAATACATCGTCGTCAGATCGAGATCGGAGACCAGGTAAACGCCCGGACTCGCAGGCAATTCATTCACATCATCGAGGTGATAGGGGTGCGCGGCAAGCAATTGGCGCAGCTTGGCTTCGAGCGCTTTGATCTCCGAGGCCAGCGCCGGTTCGCCCCGTCGGTAAATGTGAATCGGTGGAAGTGGCTCGCGCGCCTGTTCCCTTTCACGCTCGTGCTCGCGTTCGTGCTCGCGGGCCGGCCGGCGTTCGGGAGCGGGACGGCGTTCCGGCACTGGCCGGCGTTCAGGCTCCTTCGCGCGAATGACTGGCGCTGGCGGAGGGACCGGCTCGGGCACCTGCGGGGCGGGAGCTTCGCCCTCCGGGCGCTCGGCGGCTTGCGCGCGGCCTTTGCCTCGGCCGCGTCCGCGGCCGCCACGCCGGCGGCGACGCCGACGGTGGGCGCCCGGTTGCGGCTCGCTTTCGCCGGTGCGAGGCGCCGCTTGCCCCGCCGGGGTTTCTCTCGCGGCTGGCACAGTGCTTTCGGTTTCCGCCTCTTCTTCGGGCTCAGGTGCGGCTTCGGCTTCCGCTTCAGCCTCAGGTTCGGCCGGCGGGTGCTCGGCGGTGCCCGGGGCCGCTACCGCGGCGGTTTCGGGTTCCTGCTGGCCCTCGGTGGATTCGGTGGGTATGGGAACACCATGCCGAGTGAGGGCCTCTTCGGCCTTTTGCTTCCACTCGGAGCGGCGGAAGCGGTGCCAGGCGCGTTTGTACCAATCCGTTGCGCGTTCGATACGGCCGGCAGCCTCTTCGAGTTGCGCCAGCTCGAAGGCGACCATGGCGTCGCGCGTCTTGTCGAAAAGTTGTTCAAGCCGCATAGCGGCATCCGGGCCGGTCTTGGCACGGCGAATGCGCGCGCGGATTTGTCTCCAGTCAGTCACCAACGGATTCTAACCTAACCCGGGCATTCTTGCCTTGGTTCCTGTAATCCGGCGGTTCCGTCGGGCACGTGCGGGGGCCACGGCGTAGAATGGCTCCGATGGCCCCTATGAACGAACGGGAACGCACGGAATGGGTCTCCGGGAAGGCTCGCGAAGCCGGTTTTGACCTCTGCGGAGTGGCCCCGGCCAGCCGCTTCCCCGAACTGGAGCGAATGACTGAATGGCTCGAGCGCGGCCACGCGGGCGAGATGCGCTACTTGCACGATCCGCGCCGGCTTTCGCTCGATCGGGCGATGGAGGGAGCGAAAAGCGTGATCGTCTGCGCGGCGAGTTACCGGACGGCCGAGCCGCTCTCGACCGAGGTGCTGGCGAGCCCCGATACCGCACGGCCGCGCGGCTGGATTTCGCGCTACGGCTGGGGCGACGACTATCACGACGTGATGCTGCCACGCCTGCGCATCCTGCTGAACGCCATGCGCGAGGAGTTTGGCGAAGAATTCCGCGCGCACGCCTACGTCGATACGGGGCCGGTGGTCGAGCGCGTGGCAGCGAAATACGCCGGGCTGGGCTGGCTGGCGAAAAATACGTGCCTGATCAACCAGAAGATGGGCTCGTTCCTGTTCCTCGGCGCGATTGTGACGACGCTCGCTTTCGAGCCGACGCTCGGGCCTGCGGAGGCGCCGCCGCCCGACCTGTGCGGCTCCTGCCGGCGCTGCATCGATGCCTGCCCCACGCAGGCGTTCGTCGAACCGTACGTGATGGATCCGCGACGCTGCATCGCCTATTTCACGATCGAGCTGCGCACTTCCATTCCCGAGGAGTTTCGTCCGGCGATGGGGCAAATGGTGTTCGGCTGCGACATCTGCCAGGACGTTTGCCCGTGGAACCAGAAAGCTGCGCGGACTGGCGAATCCACGCTGGGCCGCATCCCCGAATTTCGCCCGCGAGTGATCTTGCCGCCAAGTGGCGCGGACACTCCTGTCCGCGCGCCTCTCTCTCCACTTCGCGAAGAGAGCACAGCCAGGAATGACTGTGCTTCCGAAACCGCCGAAGCTTCACGGTCGTTGTTCGCCCCCGAAATCGAATGGATTGCCTCGCTCGATGAAGAGGAATACCGCCGAGTGTTCCGCCGCAGCCCGGTGAAGCGTGCGAAGTATCGCGGGCTGATTCGCAACGCCTGCGTCGCCCTTGGCAATTCCGGCCCCGGCCTCGAACCCGAAGCACGCGAGCGCATCGTGAAGCTGCTCGAACGACTCGCCGCCTCGCCCGACGAATTGATTGCCGAACACGCACGCTGGGCTCTGGACCGCTTGAACGGCCAGGTGGCTGCCAAAGGCCTATAGGTGGAGGCCTCCGTTCCTTCTCCGCGTACCTTCGCGTCCTCTGCGCCTCTGCGGTGAGTCTTCTTTGAACGAGTGGCATCCAATTTGGCGCTTTATGATCGGCGCGAATTCCGGCATGCTCTTTGCGCTTTTGGGGACGACCTTTTCCTAGGTACAGACATGAAACCGACAGCACGAACGCAACTTCGCCGCCTGCCCGAGCGTGGATCGCACGATCTGGAAACGATTCACGCCGTCCTCGACGCCGCCTTTCTGGCTCACGTCGGCTTCTCGGTGAATGGGCAGCCATTCGTGATTCCCACGCTGTATGGACGCGACGGGGACACGCTCTACCTGCACGGTTCGGCCGCCAGCCGCATGCTCCGCGAACTCGAAACGGGCGTCGCGGCCTGCGTCAACGTGACGGTGGTGGACGGGCTGGTGCTGGCGCGATCGGCTTTCCATCATTCGATGAACTATCGCTCGGTGGTGGCGTTCGGCACCGCGCGCAAGATCAATGAGCCGGAACGCAAGACGCAAGCCTTGCGCTTGATTTCGGAACACCTGATCGCCGGCCGCTGGGACGACGTGCGCAAGCCGAATGAAAAGGAACTCAAGGCGACCACCGTGCTCGAATTTTCCATCGAGGAAGCTTCCGCGAAGATCCGCACCGGCCCGCCGGGGGATGAGGACGAGGACTACGCGCTTTCGGTCTGGGCCGGGATTCTGCCCCTGCAACTCGAAGCGAAAGCGCCCGTGCCCGATCCCCTGATGACGAATGGCGCGAGCGTGCCGGAATATGTCTTGCGCTATCGGAAGGCGTAGAACAAAAGGCGAGGTACATTTCATGATTGGACGTCCGGAGAAGACGGAAGTCGCGCCATACTATTTCACTTACATCGATCGCGTGCCCGGCGACGATCCCATGCCCCTTGTCGAAAGCCAGTGGGAAGAACTCTCGCCGCTGCTCTCGGCAATATCCGAAGAAAAATCGCTCCACCGCTATGCCCCGGGGAAATGGAGCATCCGGCAATTGCTGAATCACGTCAGCGATACCGAGCGCGCCTTCGCATTCCGCGCTCTGTGGTTCGCTCGCGGTTTTCCAAGCCCCTTGCCCGGTTACGATCAGGACATTGCGGCGTCTGGCGCGAAGGCCGACGAGACGCCGTGGGCCGCGCACGTCGAGGAGTTCCAGCGCGTGCGCCTGGCGACCATCTCGCTCTTCAAAAATATGCCGCCCGATGCGTGGATGAAGACCGGCATCGCCAGCGACAATCCCTTCAGCGTGCGAGCCCTGGCATTCATTATCGCCGGCCACGTGACGCACCACGTCGCCATCCTGCGCGAGCGGTATCTTTAGACCTTTCGAGCCAGCATTTCCGTCCCACAAATTTCCACGTTCTGCTGGTGCAATGCGGACGGCGGCGATATAAAAGATCGGCGCGGGCGCGGCGCAACTTTTCTGCGAGGAGGGAACATGGCTTCATCGGATCCGGTCGCTTACCGTTCCCGAATACGCATCGAGCGGCAGCAGGGCCCCATGCGACTCGCCTGGCTCCCCGCCGAGAAGGAGCCGGTGGTTTTCGGCGTCCACTCGGAAATCGCCGAGCATTACAAGGTGCCGCCCGATAAATACCCGCAGCGCGCCACGACGATCGACTACGTGGTCGCGGCCACCGCCGGCTGACTCACTGGCACCTTCGGAGGCGCGCTGGAAGCGCGCCAAATCGACGCGTCGAACGGGAAACTGGTTTCGGAAACGGTTGGCGAAATCGAGACGGACGGCGGCGTGTTGGTGATTCGACGTGTGCACGTCGTCTACAAGCTCCGCGCACCCGAGTCCGCGCGCGAAACCATCGAGCGCGTGCATGAAATGCACGCCGACTTCTGCCCCGTGGCGCGGTCGCTGCGCCCGGCAATCGACATCAGCACGGCATTCGAGATCATTCCGGAGTAGTCTCCGCTCAGCGCGCGCGCTCTTGCGGTGGCGCCGAAATCGCCTCTCCGGCCGGGCGACCGCAGGTCGCCCCTACGACTGACGATCGCTGGTGGGCGAGTTCCTTCATACGGCGCATCTGCGCAAATCAGCGCCGCTTCAGTAGCGCAGCGATTCCTGGCTGCGGCCTTTCGGGTGAACGTCCGCCCAAAACCATTGGCGCGAATCCCCGCCGCACGGCACACTGTCGAATAGCAACGATCGACGAAACGAAAGGACCATCACATGGCACGCGAACCTGGCACCTACGCTGTGATCGAAACGACGATGGGCAACATCGTCTTCCGCCTCTTCGAAAAAGAAGCGCCGAAAACCGTGCAGAACTTCACCGAACTCGCCGAGGGCAAGCGCGACTGGAACGACAACGTCAGCGGAAAGAAAGGCCCGGGCCCGCTCTACAGCGGCACCGTCTTCCATCGCGTGATTCCCGATTTCATGATTCAGGGCGGCGATCCGAGCGGCACCGGCATGGGCGGCCCCGGCTATCGCTTCGAAGACGAAACCAAAGGCTCGCCGCACAAGTTCGACAAGCCCGGCAAACTCGCCATGGCCAACGCCGGCCCGAACACGAACGGCT
>JAGWOX010000195.1 GCA_028877145.1 Acidobacteriota bacterium
CGCAGCGTACCGGCAAGCGCGCGATTCGGTTTATCAACGCCAGCAGCTCTTCAACCAGGCGGAAAAGAAGCGCGAGGCGGCTTATGCGATCGTCAGCGCGTATCAGGCTCAACTGGCAGCAGACTTCGAGAATCACATCGATGCGATGACGCTCGCCCAGAAAGAAGCGACAATGGCGAAAATTTTCGATGCCGCGCGCCAACAACGCATCGCCTATGGGAAGAGATGGGCGGAATACCTGGCAGCGAGCGCCCAATACGATTTCGAGCGCAAAGCGGCGCAAGATGAGCTGATGCGATTGGCGCAAACCGGGCCGTATGATCCGGCCCTGCTGACGAAAGGGCCACCGGACTCAGACCTGAAACTGCTGCTTCCCCTGGAAACGGCCACCCGGGTTCCGACCAAGGCCGATCTTGATTTGCAGTTGGGAGTCGAACTCGCCGGCGGTGCGACGGGAAGTCCCGGCGACCTACCATTGAATTTTCCATCTGACAATCAGTTGCGGCCGGAAGAACTGCAGGAGTTTCCGCCAGCGATCGTGCATCAATACAAGTCTGACGCCACCTTCCAACAGCAGATGAATGCGGAACATGAGGCAATCTTTCGGGCGCGGGATCAGGCCGCCAAAACCGCGGTTTCAGAGGTCGGCCAGCAATGGGATCGGAAGATTGCTGAATTGGAGAGAGCCGGCACGGTACAGCCCGGTGTTTCTGTCCCCGAACAGGAAAAGGCCAATCCGCAACTACACGCGCAATTGCAACAGATTCGCGCGCAGATCCTGTCGGACTTCGATGCCAAGTTGGCTCACTCCAATTGGCAGGCCAGCGACAAATGGCAAGCATGGCTCGAGGCGCAGAACGCGCGCTTGACGGGCAAGCCCGTGCCAATCTATGTCCCGGCACCATAGGTAGGGCAGGGAACCCGTCTATCGCCTCGGTGGTGAAACGCGGGCGATCAGGAGTTGGCCGTGCAGAGGTAGTACAGCCTCGATGACGCTATTGCTTCTTTCTATCGTAGCGAGCCCCTCCCACGTCGTGTACACGCACACCGTCTGCGGATCAGCGGTCGACCATTCGGGCAGTTCGTGTCCGAAGTAGTAATTCAGGCCGTAGGTCCAATCGCGTTGCAGATGGTATTGCTCGACCGGTGTGCGCGGCGGGCCCACATAGACGATGGATTCCGCCATGGCGCGAGCCGAAACCAAAGGATCGAGCCGCGGCAGCACCTCAAAGCCCACTCCCGCCACGAGCAGGCCCATCCATAGCGCCGACAGAGCCACGGCCATTCGCGGCCGTCGCAGCACGGCGAGCGCCGCGATCGCCAGCCCCACGAGCGCCGTCGCGCCCAGCGCCATCACGATATCCGCATGATGATGCGCACCCCAGTTCGGCGGCAGCCGCCGCAGCCAATGGCCGGCACTCGCCGCCAACGCCACCCACCCGATTCCCACTAGGCCAATCGCCGCCAGACCAACCGGGTCCGTTCTCGCTTTCGTTTCGCCCGATTCGTCCGGTTGCGTCGTCGCCGCCGTGCGCCGGCTGGGGATGCCGCTGATCGTTCGCGCGAGCAGCAGGATGAGCGGGGGAAGCGCGGGCAGGATGTAGCCCGGCAATTTCGATTTCGAGAAACTGAAAAAGAGCAGCGGAAAAATCGCCCAGCATGCCACGAACACTTCAGGCGATTCCTTAGCCTGCCCTGACCAAAATACGCGCCAGATGTCGCGTGCCGTCGCGACGAGCGCCGGAGTCCACGGCACGAGGCCCAGCGCAAGAATCGGGAAGAAGAACCACCACGGCTGCACGTGCTCGAAAACCGGCGTCAGGAACCGCTGCACGTTCTGGTGCCAGAGAAACGAGCGCGCGAAATCGGGATTCGCCAGCGAGCAGGCGATGTACCACGGCAGCGCGACGACGGCGAAGGCGGCGACCGGCTCCCAGCGCAGGAACCGCATCGCGTCGCGCCAGCGCCCGGTCAACGCAGCCCACAGCAACACGCTCCCGCCCGCCAGAATGATTGCCACCGGCCCCTTCGCCAGCGTGCCGAGGCCGATGCACGCGCCCACGAGCGCCCGCGGCACCCGCGGATCGAGCTTCCTCTCATGCCGCCGCCACGAACGCGCCGGCGGCTCTTCGAGCGACAGGACGAAAAGCGCCGCCACCATCGCCGCTTCGAGCGATACGGCGAGCAGCATGTCCATCGTCGCCGCGCGCGCGAATGCGAAAATGCCGATCGACGTTGGAAAAATTACCAGTGCCAGCCGCGCCTCCCGCCCGCCCCAAAGCCGCCACGCTGCCAGTGCCAGCAGCAGCGCGCCGGCCAGGGCCGCCAGCGCGTTTGGCAGCCGCGCCGCCCCCTCGCTCACGCCGAACAATTTGAACGAAGCCGCCGCCGCCCAGTAAAACAGAATCGGTTTTTCAAACCACGGATGGCCCCACAGCCGAGGCGTCACCCAGTCGCCCGTCTGCGCCATCGTCCGCGCAATCGAGGCGTACCGCGGCTCGTCCGGTCCCAGGAGGCCTATCGCCCCGAGCCCCACGAACAGACACGCGATCAGCAGGAAGCCCGAAAGTCCCGCCCACAGCCGATGATAGAGTCGTCGATCCACGCCATGCCGAGTCTACTACGCCTCCTCACGGAACAGAGGAGGTCGGCTAAGCGTACACCTCGCCCCGCCGTGTCCTCTGCATCGGAGCCTTTGCGGCTCTCTTCCAGCATGGGCGAGAGCACTTGGGCCATTCCTGATGGATAATGGGCGGCTGATGGGGGAATGGATCGAATACATCGCGGCGCGAGCCGTACTTGGATTTCTGGGGCTATTGCCGCGTACGCTTGCTCGCTTCGCCGGGGTGCAGGCGGTGCGGGTGCTCTATTTATTGCGGCCGCCGCTTTGGCGCGCGGCGCATTGGAACTTGAAGCTCGCTTTTCCGGAATGGAGCGCGGCGGAGCGGCGGCGGGTGATTCGCGGCGTCATCAAACAAGTGGGCTGGATGGCAGGCGAATTCGCCCATTTCCCGGATTACACGCGGGAGAATATCGATCGCGTTGTGCTTCTCGACGGGTTCGAAAATTTCGCCGCAGCGCGCGAGCGCGGCAAGGGCGTGCTGTTTCTCACCGGGCACTTCGGTGCTTGGGAACTGGCGCCGTTTGCGCAGGCGCTTTTCGGCCATCCATTGCATTTTCTGGCGCGGCCCATTGCCAATGGCCGCGTGAATGCGCTTGTCAACCGCTACCGCTGCCTTTCCGGGAATCAGCCGATCGACAAGAACCGGTCGGCGCGCGCGGTGCTTACGATCCTGCATCAGGGCGGAACGGTTGGCGTGCTTGCCGACCACAACAGCTCGCGCGAAGAAGGCGTTTTCGTCGATTTCTTCGGGATTCCGGCCTGCACCACTTCGGGCCTCGCGCGCATGGCGCTGCGCACAGGAGCGGCGGTCGTTCCCGGCTTTCTGCTGTGGGACCCGGCGATACGCAAATACCGGCTGCGGTTCGATCCAGCCGTGGAACTCGTGCGCACGGGCGACGACGAGCGCGACATTCAAGAAAACACCGCCCGCTTCATGCGCGTGGTCGAGGATTTCGTTCGCCGCTACCCCGACCAATGGCTCTGGGTCCATAAACGCTGGAACACGCGGCCGCCCGGCGAGCCGCCGACCTATCCCTTCTGATTCAACTGCGAGGTTGCCATGATGCGCACCGCTCGTGATCTTGCCGAATTTCTGGGAGCCCAACTCGGGGGCGATCCCGACAGGCCGATCCGCGGCCTCGCCGGTCCGGAGCAGGCCGGCCCGGAAGACCTGATCTATTGCGATAGCGCGCGCCATCTCGATCGAGCGGAGGCGTCGCGCGCGGGAACGGCACTCGTGCCGCCGGGAGTCACGCTCGCGGGCAAGACGGTGCTCCAGGTTCCGAAGCCGAAGCTGGCCTTTGTCCGCGCGGCCACGCTCGTCATCGAGCCGGAGCCGCTCGCCTGCGGGATCCATCCGACGGCGGTGGTCGCCCCAAGCGCGCGCCTCGGTCCGAAAGTCACCATCGGCCCCTATGCGGTGATTGAAGAGAACGTCGAAATTGGCGCGGGATGCGAAATCGCCGCGCACTGCTTCCTGGGGCGCGGCGCAAGGCTCGGCGAGCATTGTCGCCTATATCCGCGCGTCACGCTCTATTCCGGAGCGCGGCTCGGCGACCGCGTCGTTCTTCATGCCGGCGTTGTCGTCGGCAGCGACGGTTTCGGCTACGTCCGCGATGACGACCGCCAATGGAAATTTCCGCAGATCGGCGGAGTGGAAATTGCGGCTGATGTCGAGATCGGCGCAAACACCACAATTGATCGCGGCTCGCTGGGCGTTACGCGCATCCAACAGGGTGTGAAAATCGACAATCTCGTGCAGGTCGCGCACAACGTCGAGATCGGGGAGCGGGCAGTGGTCGCCGCGCAAACGGGAATCTCTGGTAGTAGTACCGTCGGCGCCGATGCCGTCGTCGGCGGCCAAGTCGGGATTGCCGATCATGTGGTCATCGAGCAAACCGCTGTGATCGGCGCGCAGGCCGGCATTCCGAGCGGGAAGCGGATCCACAGCGGCCAGGTGGTCTGGGGCACTCCGGCGCGCCCCCTCGACAAGTTCAAACGGCAATATGCCTGGCAGGCTCGCCTGCCGGAATTGGCCGCGCGCCTCGCCCGACTAGAGGAGAAGCTCGGCGCCAAATGAGGCGAACGGAGCAGGGAAGCGATGGAAGTGGAAGCCAGTGTGGGGACAATGGGAGCGCGGCTGCTCGTCGTCGGCGGCCAGAGCCGCAATGTGGGCAAAACGGCGCTCGCCGTCGACCTGATCCGCGCCTTTCCCGAGGCCGGCTGGACGGCAGTGAAGATCACGCAATACGGCCACGGCGTTTGCGCGTTGAACGGCGAATCCTGCACCTGCGCACCGCGCGACCATGCCGTCGCTCTCGATGTCGAAACCGATCCCGGCGGCCGCAGCGACACGTCGCGCATGCTGGCTGCCGGAGCGCGGCGCGCGCTCTGGCTACGCACCAAGCAGGGACATCTGGCCGAGGGCTTGCCACTGCTCCGCCAGGAGATCGGCTCGTCGCGCGGGGGCTCCTCGCCGCATCTGATAGTCGAGAGCAACAGCCTGCTGGGGTTCCTTTCCCCTCGGCTCTATCTGGTTGTTCTCGACCCGGCCGTGGCCGATTTCAAGACATCGGCTCGCCGGTTTATCGACCGCGCCGATGCTTTCGTGGTTCGTCGGCCGCTCGACGCCAGCGGGACGCCACTCCAGTCCCGGCTGTTTTCGGGCCGGCCGGTTTACTGCCAGGAGTTGGGGCAGGCGCTGCCGGCGGATCTGGTAGCAATGGTCAGAGCGAAGTACTTTGGTGCTCAATACGCGGCAAATGGTTGAAGGGGGTGAGTTTCCAGTTGACCCCCGGGCCAAAAGCCGACGATAATCACTGGGGTTTACTAGAACCACCGGATATTTTTGGGGGCGTCCGGACAACCTGGCCTGGGCGGGAGCCTACGAGGCCAGCCATGCCCCGCGCTTTTGCCACCGAGCAGGCCTGCACCGAAGGAGTGGACGGTGCTGAACCGCGCGAGGGAAACCGAGGCCGGTTCGAGAGCCGGCAATCGAGCAATAGGGGATTGTGTGTTTGCGGTCCATAGATTCGGAGGCTGAAGCAGACCGCTTATGGGCGATGCTGTGGGTTTAGGAATCCAGCCGGGGCTCGAGCAACCCCAGCCGCGCGAAGATCGTGAATTCGCGGCGCGGCTGCAACGGGCGGTGTCGCTCGGCCGCGACCATTTGCTCTCACTGCAGGAAACGCAGGGCTATTGGTGCGCCGAGCTCGAGGCCGACACCACACTGGAATCCGATTACATTTTCTACCTTCATCTGCTCGGCCGTGCCGAACCGGATCGCGTCCGCAAACTGGCCAATTACATTCGCCGGCGCCAGCTTCCCGACGGCGGCTGGAACATCTACATCGGCGGGCCCGCCGAATTGAATGCGACGGTGAAGGCCTGGGTGGCTCTGCGGCTGGCCGGCGACCCGGCCGACGCCCCGCACATGGTGCGCGCTGCTGAACGCGTTCGTGCGCTTGGCGGCCTGGAGCGGACGAATTCCTTCGCGCGTTTTTATCTGGCGCTGGCCGGGGTGATCGGCTGGGACATGGTTCCGGCGATTGTCCCGGGGCTGATGCTTCTGCCCTCCTGGTTCCCGATCAATCTGTATGAGGCGTCGTCGTGGACGCGCGCGATCGTTGTGCCGCTGATGATCCTCTGGGCGCGCAAGCCGGCATGGAAGTTGCCGATCGAACTGGAAGTCGAGTGCTTGTGGCAGGACCCGTCGCGCCGGCATGCGGAGTTTGCCTGGCGCTGGAATATCTTCAGTTGGCGTGACCTGTTCCTGGCGGTGGACGGCATTCTGAAATGCACCGAGGGCCTGCCGTGGAAAATGCTGCGAGAGAAGGCGCTCGCCGCGGCTGAAAGCTGGATGCTCGAGCACCTGGAACGTTCCGAAGGCCTGGGGGCCATTTATCCGGGGATGATGAACTCGATTTTCGCGCTGATCGCCATGGGCCATGCGCCCGACGATCCGCTGACCGCGCGCGAAATCGCCTACCTGACGGCGCTCGAGATCGAGGAAGGCGACACGATCCGCCTCCAGCCCTGCGTTTCGCCGCTCTGGGATACCTGCATCGCCATGGTCTCGCTGGAAGAGGCCGGCCTGGCTCCCGACCACCCCGCGCTGCTCAAAGCCACCGACTGGCTGCTGGAAAAGCAGGTTCTCGGGCCCGGCGATTGGCAGAAAAAGGCGTCAGGGCCTCCGGGCGGCTGGGCGTTTGAATTCCGCAACGATTGGTATCCCGACGTTGACGACACCGCGTTCGTGCTGATGGCATTGCGGCGGGTCGCCTATCCCGACCGGGCGCGCCTGGAACACTCCATCCGGCGCGGCGTGCGCTGGCTCGTCAGCATGCAGAATCGCGACGGCGGCTGGGGCGCGTTCGACAAGGACAACAACCGCCACGTCCTGACGCAAACGCCCTTCGCCGATCACAACGCGATGCTCGATCCTTCGACGGCCGACGTCACCGCGCGCGTCGTAGAATGCCTCGGCCTGCTCGGCTGGCCGGAATCGAACCCCGTGATCCGGCGCGCCTACCGTTTCCTGCGCCATGACCAGACCGAGGACGGAGCCTGGTACGGCCGCTGGGGCGTCAACTACATTTACGGGTCGAGTGGCGTCCTGCGCGCGCTCGAGGCCACCGGCTTGGCCGGCAAGGATCTGGCCCGGCGCGCCGCCGATTGGCTGCGCTCGGTCCAGAAGCCGGACGGCAGCTTTGGCGAATCGGTCGTCAGCTACGACGACCCAGGCCTCAAGGGACAGGGAGAAACCACGCCCTCGCAAACGGCTTGGGCGCTGATCGGCCTGCTGGCCGCCGCCGGCCCGGGCGACCCCGCGGCGCGCCGCGCGGCCGAGCACCTCGTCGAAATGCAGAAACCCGATGGTTCCTGGGATGAAGCACACTTCACAGGAACGGGTTTCCCTAGCGTCTTCTATCTGGGTTACCATTTGTATCGAATTTCTTTCCCTCTGTACGCCCTGGCCCGCTACCGGAACCAGATGGAAGGCAGGGAACTGTCAGAGGGTTTACGTCTATTGCCGGACCAACTCACTAGGAACGGAGCCTGAGCACCATGCGATTTCCGATGACGCTGACACGGCGGATGCCCG
>JAGWOX010000006.1 GCA_028877145.1 Acidobacteriota bacterium
GACGGCAAATCCATCGCTTTCGTCGGCACCGACGGAGGCCCCGGCCCTGCGCAGACGAGCCTGTACGTCGAACCCGCCGCGGGCGGAGCGGCGCGCCGGCTCGGCGAGGCATTCCCACTGAATGCGGGGCAGCCGGTCTGGTCGCCTGACGGAAAAACGATCTATTTCAACACCGACACGCGCGAATCCGTGGAAGTCTTCGCCGCCAATGTTGACTCGGGCGAAATTCGCCAGGTGAGCGAGCGGCCGGGCGTCGTTGCCATCGACGAGATGGGCAAGAATGGTGTCGCGATCGGCACCTTTACCGATCCCACGCATCCCGCCGATGTGTTTCGTTCCGACGCCGGTTTTCGCTCGATCCACATCATCACCGATCAGAACGCCTGGCTCGCCGATTACGCTCTCGGCCAAATGGAAGTGATTCGCTGGAAAAGCAGCAAGGATGGCATGGAGATGGACGGCATCGTCACGAAGCCGGTCGATTTCGAAACCGGCCGCAAATATCCGTTTCTGCTGAATCCGCACGGCGGGCCGACGGGCGCCTCTCTCCTCATGTTCAATCCCACCGAGCAGATCATGGCCGCGAACGGCTACTTGGTGCTTCAGCCGAATTTCCGCGGCTCGACCGGCCGCGGCCTGAAATTCGCCGCGGCCAACGAGCACGATTGGGGCGACGGCGATTACAAGGACGACATGAGCGGCGTCGACGCCGTCATCGCCCGCGGCTGGGCCGATCCCAATCGCCTGGGCGCTTTCGGCTGGTCCTACGGCGGCTACATGACCTACTGGATCGATACGCAAACCGATCGCTTCAAGGCCATCTCGCCCGGCGCCGGCCTGCCCGATCTCTACTCGATGTATTCGCAGACGGACATTCACCGCTATCTGCGCGCGTTCTTCGGCGAAAAAGCCCCCTGGGACGATTTCGACGAATACTGGGCGCATTCGTCGATGAAATACATCGAGAACGTCAAGACGCCAACGATGATCCTCCACGGCCAGGCCGATACCCGCGTCCCCATGCCCCAATCCGAGGAGTTTTACGAAGCACTCAGCGAGCGCCACATCCCCGTGGAATTCGTCCAATACCCGCGCGAAAATCACGGCTTCGTCGAGCCGCGGCACATCCAGGACCGCTGGCAGCGCTACCTGGTTTTCTTCGGGAAATACCTCGACAACCCGCCAGTAACTGAGCCCGAAGCCACCATCAAGCGCATGCAGGAATATCTGCCGCATTAGCGAGCCAAGGCGGGGCCGCCGGCACAGTCCGGCGCGCCCCGCCAGCGACCCACCCTGTCATCTTGATCGCAAGAAAAGCCGACCCCTCGCCCCTCTGCCCCTCGTTCCCGTATTCCGGTAAACTGACTCCAGGCAGGTCGTGACCGAAGGAGACAACCGAAGATGAAGGGCAAACCGGAAGTCCTTGCCGAGCTCTCCGAACGGCTCAAGGAAGAGCTCGCCGCCATCAACCAGTACATTCTCCACGCGGAAATGTGTGAAAACTGGGGCTACCTGCGCCTCGCGAAGCAGACCAAAATGCAGGCCATCGGCGAAATGAAGCACGCCGAACGTATCGTCGAGCGCATCCTGTTCCTCGAAGGCCTGCCGAGAATGGATCAACTCGCGAAAATCAACATCGGCAAGGACGTCAAGCGCCAGCTCGAAAACGATCTCGCCCTCGAAAAGGGCGCCGTCGCCGACTACAACAAATCCATCGAGATGTGCCGCAACGCGGGCGACAACGCCACCGCCGATTTCCTGAAAGAAATCCTCAAGGACGAAGAGGACCACGTCGACATGCTCGAAACCGAACTCAGCATGATCGAGCAGATGGGCCTCGAGAACTACCTCGCGCGCCAAATGGGCGAAGCAAAGTAGCGCCGAGTGAACAGTAGCCTCTCGGTTTCTGAAGAAAGCCTCTAACCGGGGGTCGTGGCGGAACCCGTCCCGACCAGTCGGGAGCCACGACATAAGGTCCGTAAAATCAACGGGGCTTTAGCCCTTGAAGCTGCTCGGATGAGCCATTCCCGAACCTGTTCAGCCGGCAGCCCAGATTCCTCTTTCCAACCTGTCCGGTGAAAAGCGACGCCCGATAGCCCCACCAGTAGCACAGGCATTCCTGCCTGTGCGCCCTTCCGCGGCCGCAGCCGAAACATGAGGAGCGCAGCCAGAAATTGCTGCGCGAATGGCGATCAACGCCTCCAAAACCGCCGCACCGCGGCGTAATCCACGTCCTCGGTGGATTGTCCCTTGACCGCGCTGTAGGTCTCCCGCGCGGCGGCGGTCGCCGGCAGCGCGACGCCCAGTTGATTCGAAAGGTCGAGCGCCAGCCCCAAGTCCTTGTGCATCAGTCGCAGCGGAAAACTCGGGGCGTAATTGTCGGACGTCATCATGGGCGCTTTCACATCCAGCACGGGCGCGCGGCCCATGCTCGAAGCCAGCACTTCGAGCAGTCTTTCGGAACCGAATCCCGCTCCATTCACCAGCGCCAGCGATTCTGCCAGAGCCTGCACCTCCAGCGCGTAAATCAGATTCATGGCGAGTTTGATCGTTTGCCCCGCGCCGTGCGGCCCCAGAAGGAAGAATCTCTTGCCCAGGTGATCCAGCACGGGGCGGGCGCGGTCCAGCGTCGCGGCCTCGCCTCCCATCAGGAAAACGAGTTCTCCTTTCTCCGCGCCCCAGGTGCCCCCCGTGATCGGCGCTTCGAGAAATTTCGCTCCGCGCTCAGCACAAGCTGCGGCCACGCGTCGCGCCAGGCCCGGCGAAACCGTGCTCGAATCGATCAGAATGCTGCCTTTGCGCAGGCCGGCCAGCGCCCCATCCGCGCCCCAGAGCACAGCTTCAAGAGCGGGCGGATCGCTGACGCAGGTAAAGAGGACATCGGCCGCAGCGGCGGCCTCTCGCGCCGTAGGCGCGAGGCGCGCTCCCTCACCCACCATGTCGTCAGCTTTCGACGCCGTGCGGTTCCAGATCGTGACCGGAAAGCCGGCGTTCACCAGCCGCCGCGCCATCGGTTTACCGATCAGCCCCAGCCCGATCCATCCCACGTTCACCGTCATCGCTCCCTCCGAAGTGACAGACGACTATAAACGAAAGACGGGTTCGTGTGGCGCGGGCACTCCTGCCCGCGCGTTCGTGTGATAGGCAGGCAACCAGCCCGCCTCGGCCACCAAATACCAGGAAATGGAATGAAAGTTAGAGGGGCAACAGCCCGCTACCGGCCACTCGCTACTTGATCTTCTCGTCCGACTCGATGTGCCCGTCGCGGACGCGGACCACGCGCTCGGCGTGGGACGCGATATCGGGCTCGTGAGTGACGAGGATGATCGTGTGCCCTTCTTCGTGGAGACGGGCGAACAGTGCCATGATTTCCTCGCCGGTTTGCGTGTCGAGGTTTCCAGTCGGCTCGTCGGCGAGCAGAATGGCCGGGCGATTCACCAGCGCGCGAGCCACGGCGACGCGCTGGCGCTGTCCGCCGGAAAGCTCGTTCGGCCGGTGATACATGCGATCGGCCAGGTCGACCATCTCGAGCGCCTTCTTGGCGCGGTCGATGCGTTCCTCGGGCGATGTGCCGTTGTAAATGAGCGGCAGTTCGACGTTGTGGAGAGCCGTGGCGCGGGCCAGCAGATTGAACGTCTGGAAGACGAAGCCGATCTCCTTGTTGCGGATATGGGCCAGTTCGTCGTCATTCAGTTCGCTCACCAGGCGCCCGGCCAGCCAGTATTTGCCGGATGTGGGCGAGTCGAGACAGCCAAGCAGGTTCATCAGGGTGGACTTGCCGGAGCCGGAAGGGCCCATGATCGCCACATATTCGCCCTTGAGAATCTCGATATCGACGCCGCGCAGCGCCTGCACCTGGGTCGCGCCCATGTCGTAGGTTTTGACCAGCTTCTCGATTTTGATGACGATGCCGCGGTCCACAAGGTCTTGACGATAGGACTCGCTCACCGCCGTTGTCGCCACTGCCATTGGTCGTTCCCCCTTACTCCGTATTAGACGCGCGCGGAGCCTCTCCGGTTCTCAGCTTGTTGCAGGAGGTGCCTTCTCGATCCGGATCTTGGTTCCGGCCTTGAGTGTCCGCAGGGTCTTATAGCTTCCCACAATGATCCGGTCCCCCTCTTGCAGACCCTGGGTGACCTCGATATCGGTGACGCCCATAATCCCCGTTGCCACGGGGACGAACACGGCCCGGCCGTTGCGGATGACGAAAACTCCCTGCACGTCATCGGAATCCTGAGAGCCGGCGTCCGGCTTCGCTGCGGCGAGCACGACCGTGCCCAGCCCCTTCTTCGCTGCCTCGGCCGCCTCCTGCTCCAGCTGGTTCCGGCTGCGCACCACCAGGGCTTGAATCGGGACCGCCAGCACGTTCTTGCGGTGCGCCGTCTCGATCTTCGTCGTTACCGTCAATCCCGGCCGCAGATGGGTCGGCGGGTGGTCGAGGGTGATCACCACCTTGAAATCCTTGGCTTCCGAGGCTCCGGTCGTCGTCTGCGTGGTGGCCAACCCGCTGCTTCGAATGATGGCCTGCGTCCCCACCTGGGTGACCTTGCCGATGAAGGCTTGATCGGGAAGCGCGTCGATCTGCACCTGCGCGGTCTGGCCATTGCGAACGCTGATGATGTCGGTCTCGTCCACGCGAACCTCGGCCGTAACGACCGACATATCCGAGATCGTCATCAAGTAGGCGCCCTGGGCGTTCTGAATGCCGGGCACCACGTTTTCGCCGACGCGCACCGCGATGTAGGTCACCATGCCGGAGATCGGAGCGCGATAGGTGGTCTTGCGGAGAACGTCTTCCGTGCCGGCGAGCACGGCGCGCTGCTGACTCACGTTATCGTTCGCGCCGGTTTGCTGGGCGCGGGCCTGGGCCAGCTGCGCCTGAGCGGCGTTCAGCGCGGCCTCCGCGCTGTCGAAGGCGGCCTTGTCTGATTCGTATTCCTGGCGCGAAATCAGATTCGATTCGTAAAGCTCCTGCCCCTGCTTCCAATCGAAGCGCGCCTTGTTCAGATCGGATTGCCGCTGGGCGACCACCGCCTGCGCGGCAAGGAAATTGGCTCGAGCCGCGCGCAAGGCCGCCTGCGCGGAGTCGATCGCCGCCTTCTGTGCCTCGACGTTCGCCGCGGGCTGAATCGATTCCACGCGCATCAAAACGTCGCCCCGGCGCACCTCGTCCCCTTCGTGAACCAGAATTTCGGTGATTTTGCCGAAACCTTCGGCCAGGACGTTCGTGTAGTTTTTCGGGCGAATTTCGCCTGTCGCGCTTACCAGGGAGGTCAGGTCCTTGCGCACCACGGGCGCGGCCTGCACCGGCTCGATGCCCTTCCGCGCCTGATAGACCGCAACCCCGGCCGCCGCCGCTAACAGCACACCGCCGCCGACGAACAGGGCGATCTTTCGTCCTCTTTTCATGCGTTTACGCGATTCCGTTCCCACTCAGCATCTTCCTTGCCCACCTGCCTGCGGGCACACGCAGCCTCAACAGCCGCACTGGACTCTCCGCCCGCCTTTATGCCTGCTGATGGTTACGAGACTAGCGGCAACAAGGTTCCGAGTGCCGGAAACCGCCCTGCAAAATTGTACCGAAACCGGAGCCCGAACCGAAGCCCCAAAGATGGATCGAGGGCTCAAACGGGCAATGCGGCGCAAGCCCCTCCATGGCCGTCCCACGGCCTCTCTCTTTAAAGGACCCGCGAAGTGCGGCTGCGGTTACCAGATTTTGCAGCGGTCTGCCGTGGGCCGAACCATCGGGTCGTTGCCGTGGCAGCCAAAGGCCCGAGCGAACTGTTCGAGGTTCGAGAGCGGGCCGATCGTTCGATAGCGACCCAGCGGATGCGGGTTGATTTTCACCATCAGGCGAACGTAGGCCGGCCGCTCTTTCCCCGTCCAGATGCGCGCGTAGGCCAGGAAGAAGCGCTGCTGGGGCGTGAACCCCTGAATCCTCTTGTGCGATCGGAATTCGGACGTTTTCTCGAACGCCTTGTAGGCGATCGTGACGCCGCCCAGATCGGCGATGCTTTCGCCAAGCACCAGGTGGCCGTTTTCGTGAACGTCTTCGATGGCCACGTAGCTATCAAACTGGTTGGCGACGCATTCGGCGCGTTTGTGGAAGTTCTGGAGGTCTTGCGGCGTCCACCAGTTCTTCAAATTCCCATTCGAGTCGAACTTGCTCCCCTCGTCGTCGAAGCCGTGCGTCATCTCATGCCCGATCACGGCGCCGATGCCGCCATAATTCAGCGCGTCATCCGCTTTCGGATCGAAGAAGGGCGGTTGCAGAATTCCGGCCGGGAAGACGATTTCATTCATCGACGGGTTGTAATAGGCGTTCACCGTCGGCGGCGTCATGCCCCACAGCGAGCGATCCACAGGCTTGCCGATCCGCGCCAGATTGAGGTGGGACTCGAACTCGTTGCCGCGGAGGATGTTCTCGACGTACGGGCCGGCCACGACGTGGTAGGCCGAATAGTCGCGCCAGTGGTCGGGGTAGCCCACCTTGATCATGATCTTGTCGAGCTTCTGAATGGCGGCAGCGCGCGTCTTCTGGTCCATCCACGGCAGTGTTTCGAGGTCGTCGTGGAGCGCGGAGATCAGGTTGTGCACCATTTTGAGCGCCGCGGCCTTGGCCTCGGGAGGGAACGTGCTCGCCACGTATTTCTGCCCGAGCGCCTCGCCCAGTTGCCGGTCGGTCGCGCGCACGCACCGCTGCCACCGCGGCAGCAATTGCTTGGCTCCGGTCAACGTGCGGCCATAGAAGTCGAAATCCTCGTCGACGAATGCCTGGGAAAGATCGGGCGCCAGCGCGTTGATCAGGTGCCAGCGCAGATACACCTTCCAGGTCGAAAGCGGCTGGCTGGCCAGCTCATGATCGAGCGATTCGAAGAATTTCGGCTGCGCGACGTTGATCGTGTCGATGCCGGGGAAACCGCGGTCGGTGAAATAACGCTTCCAGGAAAAATGTGGAGTGATGGCCTGGAACTGCGCGGTGTCCATCTTGTGGTACGTGTTGTCGGGATCGCGCTGCTCCACGCGGGTCATCGAGGCTTCGGCGAGGCTCGTCTCGAGCGTCACCACCGTCTTTGCTTCCGCCGCAGCGCGATCGGCCGGGTCGCCCAGCAGCTCGAACATCTTCGTGACGTGAGCCAGGTACTTTTCGCGCAACTCTTTCGAGTGCTCGTCTTTCTTCAGGTAGTCGTCGCGGTCCGGCAGTCCCAGGCCGCCTTGCGACGCGTAGGCGATTTCCTGCGTGCTGTTCTTGAAATCCTGCCTCGAGCTGAAACCGAAGAGCACGCCCGCGCCCAAGTTCTGCAGCCGGGCCACCTCGGCTTCGAGTTCGGCGGGCGTCCGGATAGCGGCGATGCGGCCCATTTCCGGCTCGAGCGGCTTCGTGCCCGCGGTGTCGATCGCGGTGGTGTTCATGCAGCTCGCGAAAAAATTCCCGAGCTTCTGGTCGATCGATCCCGGTTTCGCCTTGGCGCGATCGGCGGATTCCTGGTCGAGAATCTGGTGGAGGATCTCCTGATTGTGCTGCGCCAGCTCATTGAAATTTCCCCAGGAGGGATAGGCCGCCGGAATCTCGTGCGTTTTCATCCAGCCGCCGGATGCGAATTCGTAGAACTCCTTGCAAGGGCTCACCGAGCGGTCCAGATTCGCCAGATCCAGTCCGTGAGAGCCGCTGCCCGCTTGTGAATCGCTCTGCTTTCCGGCCGTCGACCCCGACGGATTCGGAGAAACTAATCCCGTGCAGGTTTCCGAACCGCTTTGCGCCTGCGCGGCCACGGGCCAGGCCGCAAAAGCCGCCAGCATGAGACCGAGTGTCATTGAGCGTAACAACACGAGATCCTCCTCGAAATCATTGGGAAGCGAAAGGCGAGGATAGTTTTTTCCCTGTGCCCAAGTCAATCCCGGAAGCGGTCGGCGAAGAGCGATTCGGCTCATTCTGCCTCCGCTCGGAGCTTGTGTAGCGCCGTCTTTCAAGGCGGCACATCGTCGTGCAAAGGGACAAACACATGGCGCGCTGTGCCCGCCGCCACACAAACTCTTCTACGCTTGGCCCCATTTCCCGGTGAGAAATTCGGGTTAGCCCCTGAAGCTGCTTGAATGAAATGCCGCTGCCCTCCCGCGTCGTCGGCAGTGTAGATTGAGAGTTACGATGGCGACCACGATTCACCCCGCCGCCGAAGTCAAAACACGCATCCCCGCGCGCCTCGATCGGCTTCCCTGGAGCCGCTTCCACTGGCTCGTCGTCTTCGCGCTGGGCATCACCTGGGTGCTCGACGGACTCGAAGTCACCTTCAAGGGCGCAATCAGCGGCGTCCTGCAGGAACCCGGGGTGATGGGTTTCAGCCCGGCCGATATCGGCCTGATCGCCTCGGTCTATCTGACGGGAGCGGTGATTGGCGCGCTGGTCTTCGGCTACCTCACCGACCGCCACGGACGGCAGAAACTCTTCTTCATCACGCTGGCTGTCTACCTCGGCGGTGTTCTCCTCACCGCCTTTTCCTGGAATCTCTGGAGTTTCTCGCTTTTTCGTTTCTTCACCGGCTGCGGCATCGGCGGCGAGTATGCCGCCATCAATTCCGCGATCGACGAATTGATTCCGGCGCACTACCGCGGCCGAGTGGATCTGGTGGTGAACGGGAGCTACTGGATCGGCGCGGCGCTCGGCTCGGGAGCAACCCTCTTCCTGCTCGACCCGAACTGGTTCGCGCCGTGGTTCGGTTGGCGGCTGGGATTTGGAATCGGCGCGTTGCTTGGCCTGACGATCCTTTTTCTGCGTCGTTACATTCCGGAAAGCCCCCGCTGGCTGATCACCCACGGCCGCGCCGAGGAAGCCGAGCGCGTTGTTGGGGAGATCGAAGCGCGGGTCGAAGAGGAGCGTGGCAATCCGCTTCCCGTGGCGATTGGCGAACTCGTTGTTCACCCGCGGCGGCGCTACGGATTCGCCTCGATTGCGCGAACGATGTTCGGGCGCTATCGCAAGCGTTCCATCCTTTGCCTGGCGCTGATGGTCTCGCAGGCGTTTCTCTACAACGCCATCTTCTTCACTTACGCGCTCGTGCTCGTCCGCTTCTATCGCGTGTCGCCCGAAAAGACCGGCATATATCTTCTGCCCTTCGCCATCGGAAATTTCCTGGGTCCCGTGGTGCTCGGGCGGTTCTTCGACACGATCGGGCGCCGCCAGATGATTTCGGGCACCTACGCCGCTTCCGCCGTGCTGCTGGCCGCCACCGGCGCGGCGTTTGCCGATCGGCTGCTCGGCCCGGCGGGACAGACGGCGCTCTGGTCCCTCATTTTCTTCTTCGCCTCCGCGGCGGCCAGTTCCGCCTACCTCACCGCCAGCGAAATTTTTCCGCTCGAAACGCGAGGCCTCGCCATCGCGCTCTTCTTCTCCTTGGGAACGGCCACCGGCGGTGTCGTCGCCCCGTGGCTTTTCGGCACGCTCATCGGCACCGGATCGCGCCAGGCCGTGTTCGGAGGCTACCTGGCCGGAGCGGTTTTGATGCTGGCCGCCGCAGCAATTGAATTGCGGTACGGCGTCCGCGCCGAGCGCGCCCCCCTCGAATCGATTGCCGCCCCCCTTTCCTCCGAAAGCGAGTAGCCAAACAATAAGGACCCGCTCCCTTCTTCGTTGGACTTCCTTCGGCCGGAACGGCATACTTAAGGGTGGTTTGACGACGCCGAGGGGTGGGGCCAAGGAAAGTTCTGGTGGATGCCAGACCGGGCACTGTGCTCGGCGTTGCCCTCCCGAGAGTAAGACGCGGGAACCCTCTCCACGAAAATCTGGAGGCAAAAGGTCTTGATGCACTTCCTGTATGCGTTGCTGGCGGTGGTGGTGACGGTGGAGCTATCAAGCTTCGCCACAAGCATTTATCTTCATCGCAGTCTGGCGCATCGGGGAGTGAAGCTCAACCCCGCACTTACGTTTCTGATGCGCGCCGAACTCTGGCTCGCCACCGGCATCAAGCCGAAGGAATGGGTTGCGGTGCATCGCAAGCATCACCGCCATACCGACGTCCTCGGCGATCCGCACAGCCCCGTGCTCGAAGGCCTCTGGCGCATTCTGCTCGGCAACGCCTACTACTACGCGCGCGAAGCGCGGAACCCGGAAACGCTGTCTCGTTTCGCTCCCGACATCGGCAACGATTGGTTCGATCGCTACCTTTTCCGCTTCGGCCTTCTTGGCATAGCCGCGGGCGTAGGCATCTTCGTCTGGTTGCTCGGCCCGATCTGGGGTGGCGCGGCGTTCATCTCGCAGGCGGCGCTCTACATTTTCCTAAACGCCGTCATCAACGGCGCCAATCACGCCGTCGGCTACCAGAACTTCAACAACACCGCCACGAATCTGCGCTTCGTCGCCATGCTGACCGCTGGCGAAGGCTTGCACAACAACCATCACGCCTTCCCCACGTCCGCCCGCTTCAGCATCCGGAAGAACGAATTCGATCCGTCCTGGCCCGTGCTGCGTCTGCTCACTAAACTCCACCTTGCGCAGCCAATTCGCGTGGCCCCTCAAATCGACTAGCTTGAATTTCCCGTAGTGGCGCGGGCACTCTTGCCCCGCTCTTTTCTGAGGGCGCAACACCGAGAAGAAATTTTCGTCCGGAGACTTCCCTGGAGCGGTTCTCTTTCGCTCGATGTGTGTGAGCGTGAAAGAAGGGCAAGAGCGCCCGCGTCATCAGGCCGCCTTCAGGCGCCCGGATGGTACTCATTCACCAGCACTTCGTGTTCCTGAATGGTAGGGAACCCGTCAGAAAAAGCCAGCACACGGGCCATGGCACGATAGAAGTAAAGGTTCTCTTCGCTGGCCCGCAAAGAATCGAGCGAATCCCACGTGGTAATCGCCGTAATAACCGGCGCTTCGGACGTGTTCCCCGGCAGAGCCGCGCCACGAAGCACGATCAAGGATTTGAACCCCTTCTGCTGGAGCATCATCGGAACGAGCGTATCCAAAGCTTCCGCCATTTCTTCGAGTTTGCCCAAACGAACCTTGAATTGAGTGATGCGGGCATGCATCGGCATGACGTTCCCCCGGAAAGCATGTTGGCCCGATGCTACAGCAGCCCGCCAGCCAAGTAAATCCCCAGCACGTACGTCGATCAAAGCGCCAACAAGTCTGTCATCTCGGGGAAGAACCCCGAACGCAGTGAGATGGACTAGTCGCGCTCTCAACCCTCCGCAAGGCGCAGCAGGTGGCAGGAATGAGTTTTCACGATCAGCCAGACGGCCTGGCCGGCGACAAGGCCGAGCGAACGTCGCGCGCCCGGTGTCAGCAGCACGCAAAACGTCGCGCCGCAATCCACTCGCGCCAGCACCCTGAAATCCTTTTCCTCGAAGCCGGTGAGTGCGCCCCGCAGCACGTTGCGCGCGCTTAACCCCCGCGGCTCCTCGGTGGCGAGCAGAATATCGCCCGCGCGGATGCCGACCCGCACGATCGAGCCCGGCTCGATCCGCGTGAGAGGAACTTCCAGGTCCAGCGCCCCGGGCGCCAGCCTGCAAGTCATCGTGCCCGTGTCTTCGTGGACCGCGGCCACGCGCGCGTCGAAGATGTTTTCAAATCCGGCGAGTTGTGCGACGGTCTCCTCACGCGGCGCGCCAAGAACGTCCTGCGGCAGTCCCTCGGCCACCACGCGCCCTCGTTCGAGGACCAGCACGCGCTCGCCCAGCGCGAAAACCTCCTCGCGGCTGTGCGTCACGTAGAGGATCGGAATCCGTTGCGCCCGGTTCCACGCGCGCAGGTCGTCGACGATACGGCCTTTCGTCGCCGCGTCGAGCGCCGAAAGCGGTTCGTCGAGGAGCAGCACGGCCGGGCGCGTCACCAGCGCCCGTGCCAGGGCCACTCTTTGCCGTTCGCCACCGGAAATCTCGCCCGGCAGGCTGCTCCGAAGCGAGGCAATGCGGAACGATTCCAGGATTTCGCCCACGCGCTTTTCCCGCTCGGATTCCTCGATGCGACGCAAACCGTAGCGCACATTGCGCTCCACGGTCAGATGAGGGAACAACGCGAGGTCCTGAAAAACGTAACCAACGGACCGCCGCGAAACGTCGATGTCCGTGCCCTCGCCCGAATCGAACAGCACGCGGCCCGCCAGGCGAATGCGCCCCTCATCGGGCCTCACCAGGCCGGCGATGCACGCAAGCGTCGTCGTCTTCCCCGCTCCGGAACTGCCGAAAAGGATCGTGATTCCGGGTGGAACCGCGAAGCGAATGTCGAGAGCGAATCCGGAAGCGGTGCGATTGCGGTACAGCTTGCGCGCGAAGACTTCGAGCGCGGCGGGATCGTTCGCGTTGTCTGGCTGCGGCATCGGTAGAGGCCGGTTCTCGCTTTGGATCACGCCCATGGCGTGCGCGGCCACGCGCGCCGGTTCCAGCCGTAAACCATCGCGAGAATGACGAAGGATACCGCCAGCAGGACGAGCGAAGTCACGTTTGCCGCGGCGTAGTTCCCCCCTTGTACCTGGTCGAAGACGTCGATCGAGATCGTGCGCGTGACTCCCGGGATGTCGCCGCCCACCATCAGCACCACGCCGAATTCGCCGAACGTGTGCGCGAAGGTCAGCGCAACCGCCGTCACGATGCCCGAGGCCGAAAGCGGCAGAATCACGCGGAAAAATGTGGCCAGGCGCGATGCGCCCAGTACCCGCGAGGCGTCGATCAGCCTCCGGTCGATCGCCAGGAACGAGTTCACCAGCGGCTGCACCGCGAACGGCAGGCTGTAGAGAATCGAGCCGACCACCAAACCTTCGAATGTGAACGCCAGCGTGTGCCCCGTCCAACGCTCGTAGAGCCGCCCGAGCGGACTCGAGGAGCCGAACGCCACCAGTACGTAAAAGCCGAGCACCGTCGGCGGCATCACGAGCGGCAGCGACGTGGCCGCCTGGACGAGGAATTTCCACCGCCGCCCCGAAAACGCCACCCAGTAGGCCAGCGGAAGCGCAAGGACGATCAGGGCCATGGCGGTGATCAGCGAAAGACGCAGCGTCAGCCCGAGCGCTTGCCAGTTCACGGCTTCTTCTCCGCATCGGGCGCGGCGAATCCGAACTTCGTGAATATCGCCCGCCCCTCCGGCCCCTTGATGTACTTGAGGAACGCGTGTGCGAGTTGTTTCTCTCTTGAGCGGCCGACGATCACCACCGCCTGCTCCAGCGGCGGGTAATCGCTGGCGGGCACAATCCAGTATCGGCCGTGCTCTTGCGTGCCGGGCGCGAACATCAGCGAAAGCGCCGTGAGTCCGGCCTGCGCGTTGCCGGAAACCACGAATTGCGTAGTTTGCGAAACGTCTTCGCCGAGAACCACCCGCGGCTCCAGCGTTTCGTAGAGACCGGCGTGGCGCAGCGCCGCAACCGCCGCGCGCCCGTAGGGCGCAAAGCGCGGGTTGGCAATCGCGATCTTATGCTCCGACGGCCCCGTGAGTACGCCCAGGCCGTGATGCTCGAAATCGAGCGTTGAATTTTTCGGGACGTAGACGACCAGTTGCCCCACCGCGTACCGAACCAGCGACCCGGCTTCAATCAATTTTTCCTGCTGAAGCTTTGCCGGGTGAGCGACATCGGCGGAGAAGAAAAGATCGAAGGGCGCCCCGTGCTCGATCTGCGTGGTTAGGTTCCCGGAAGAGCCAAGCACCAGCCGCACATGCGCTCCGCTCTGCCGCTCGAATCCCTGAACGAGCGCCCGCATCGCGTATTGCAAATCGGCCGCCGCCGCAACGGTCAGTTCTCCTTCAGCGCGTACGGGTGCCGAAACCATCAGAAGGAGGGCCGCCAGACCGGCAAAGCACGCAAGCCGCGGCCACCTTCCTTTTTGAGCCGCGCGGCGCGTTCCTCTCATTTGAACCTCCCAATTGCGCCTGTTCGGAGCTAAAACGGAAACCGAATCGTGAGAATCAGATTGTGATTCGAACGATGGAAATGCGTGACCGCAATCTGCATCCCCGCGCCGACTGTCAATCCCACGCGGCCCCAAAAAGGCAGTCGGCCAACGACCACTCCGGGCGTCAGGAACGTCTCCTTCTTCCCGCTGAGCGCGCCATTCGGCCATGCGGTCGAGTTTACTTCCACTTCCGGCCAGAACCTTCCGAGCACGTGATATTGAAAAGCGGTATTGAGCGCCAAAGGCGTGCCCAAACGCTGCCACGTTCCCGCCGGGAGCGAAGCGCCGAACGTTCCCTGCACATCGAAATCGCCCCAGCCCTTCCCGAACGCGATCGCCGGCTTGAAGACCACCTTGCCGGCCCCATTGCCGTTCGTTCCGGTGGGGAACGTCGCTCCGAAAAACGCCGTCAGCACGTAGTTCCCTTCATGGGCGGGCGAGCTGAGCATTCGGTATTTCACCAGCATCGGGAAATCGTCCCAGCCGCTCTGTGCCGCCGAATTCGCGCCGCGGTCGAGATACGCCGGGACACCGGTGATCACCTCGATGTGCTCGGTCGGAATCAATTCGAGCCCCTTGCCCGCGAAGGAATTCCACGTGACCGCGCCGTTCGGCCCGGGCTGGCGGATCTCGTCAAAGCGAAACTCCTGTTCGAGCAGCGGAGTCACCGTCGCGAGCGGCGTGATCCAGTGTGGCTGCGTCGCGCGTACGTGTGCCACCCGACTCCACCAGCCGGATTTTGATTTCTGCTTCTCTTCCGCCCGCTTCTTGTGCCGCGGCGAAGCCTGCGCGGAAACGACTCCGGCGAGCAGCAGAAGCAAAGCGCGGGAGACGGCTTTGGAGTTCAATCGCATGGGAATGTCCGGGCCGGAACGGTCCAACGGCGGCCTTGTATTTATTAATACAAATGAAATCGTTAAGTCAATACGATTCAGTACGACTCAAAGGAAGGTGTGAGAAGGTGAAAGAAGCTGGCCGGGCAGAGAAAGTGCGACGCCGGCTAGTGGCTTGGGTCCGCCCCCAGTAGCGCAGCCACTCCTGGCTGCGGCCTTTCGTCCGCACGCCACCCAAGCTGAGATTCCAAGCAATGTGAGGGTTCTGCGTCGCGCCTGCGCCCGTAGGTGTGTTCAGACCCGCATGATCATCACTTCCGTCGATTTGATCAGCGCGGCCACAACGTCGCCTTTTTTCAGCCCCAGCTCGCGCACCGCGTCCGCCGTGATGATCGAAGTGATGTGCTGCCCTCCGATCGAGAGCGTCACTTGCGCCATCAACCCGCTCGTCTTCACTTCCACCACCCGCCCGACCAGCTGATTTCGCCCGCTGATGCGCCGGAACTGCCGTCGCCGCTCCACCGGTTCCTTCTTCTTGCCCGCGCGGTGCAGATAGCGATCGAGTTCCGCCTCGGGGATACGGTGATGGCCCCCAGCCGTCTTCACCGTGCGTAGTTTGCCTCGGTACACCCATTGCTTCAGCGTCGAATAGCTGATGCCGAGGATCTGGGCCGCGTCTTTCGGCCGGAGCAATTTGCGCGAATTCATGCGAGGCACGCCCTTCGAATGATCTCGAATCTCCACCTTTATAACTCCGAGAGCGGGGCAAGGGCCATAAGGTGACAGCTTCCTTTATCGCGGACATCCCCTCATGACGGCTTTTTCTCTTCCCGCGCCAGTTTCAGGATCGCGTAGAGATGATGGCCTTCATGGACCAGAAAAAATTCAAGCCACAAACCCAAAGTCATCTCACCGAACGCAGGATGAACGCCGATGCGGTCAAATTCGTCCGGGCGAAGCTTCGTAACCCGCTCGACGAGCCGCACGCGAAGCTTGCGCATTCGCTCGATTACTTCGCGTGTCGGCAATCTGAACCACGCGCCTGCGCCAGGATCGTCTTCCGTCCGATACCGGCCAAGTTGCGGCCGGTCCTCGCTGAGCATGCGGTCTAGGCGCTCGAGAAATACTTCGTGGTAGCGCCCGAGGTGGGCCAGATGCTCCCGCGCGGACCATTTACCGTCGGCCGGCCGGCGGCCAAGCGTGCCTTCGTTTGCGCCCGCCAAAATGGCGTCGAGCGAATCAAGTTGGGTTCGCAGCCGCACGAGCGTGCTCTCCGTCAGGGCCGGCTGCGAATTGTAGCGAGCCTCGCTCATGCTGCTGCTTCCGTGCCGGCGTGCGCTGCGATCATGGCATCGCCGGGGAAGTGTCCACAACCACTTCGTAGTGGCGCACCAATCGGTCGAAGCTCTTGAGCATCGCCGCCGCTGCGGGATGCACAACGGCTTCTTCCATCTCATCGCCCGCGAACTTTCGGATTGCGTCCATCGAAGCCCAGCGCGTCAATACGACGATCTCGATCTCTCCGGATTGCTCCGCCCGAAGCAAGGACGCGCCAAGAAATCCGTCGATCGCCCCCAGCTCCGGAAGCACTTTCCGGCGGAAATAATCGATGTAATCCCGCTCGCGCGCCGCAAGCACACGGGCGCGCCATTCGCGAACGATCATGGCTGGACCTTCTGCTTGTTCTTCCCGAGTGGTGGGCGCGAAGCGGTCTCGGCCTCTTCGACGAGGGCTTCGACGACAGCGTCGATTTCATTCTCCGTATTGTAATAGTGAGGTGAGATGCGGACGGCCGAGGCCGCATGCTTTTGCGCCATGTCGATTACCGCGTAAGCCCTCAAGGACGCACTGGTATTGATGCCGCGCCGCCGCAGCGAGAGCACCACATCGCGCGCGTCACGCCCGCGGACTTCGACGGTGACGATAGCGCAGAGTTCGGGGCCGCGATCGAGCACGCGCAAACCCTCCCCCGCGCCGGCGAGCTTCTCCCGGCAGAGCCCCGCGAGGCGCCGCGCCCGGCGGCCGCATTCCTCCACGCCGGCTTCAAGCGCGTAGCGCGCCGCTGCGCCCAGCCCGTGCACCAGCGCGTATGCAAATTCCCAGTTCTCGAAACGCCGTGCGTCCTCGACCAGTTCAAAGCGGTCGGCGGAAACCCATCGCGCGCCGCGCATATCCACAAGCAACGGGTAGGCGCCGCGTTCCAGCGCGCGATCGGAGACGTAGAGGAAACCGATCCCGCGCGGCCCGCGAAGAAATTTTCGCGCCGTCGCCGAGAGAAAATCGCACCGCAGCCGCGCCACGTCGATGGGGATCTGCCCCGCCGCCTGACAGGCGTCCACGAGGTAGGGCACGCCGGCCGCCTCGCAGATTTCCCCCACCGCTTCCACCGGCTGCACCAGCCCCGAATTCGTCGGCACCCAGGTGAGGGCTACAAGTTTCACGCGCGGTCCGAGCAGGCCGCGGATCGATTCCGGATCGACCCCGCCCTCGGGCAAATCGGCTGCGCGCACCACTTCAACGCCGGTGCGCCGCGCGAGCGAAAGGTACATGAGTTGATTCGAGATGTAATCGTTCTGCGAGGTGAGGATGGTGTCGCCAGGACGGAAATCGAAGGCGCTGAGCGCCTGCGAAAAGGCAACCGTCGCGTTCTCGACCACGGCGACGTTCCGCGGTTGAGCGCCGAGGAGTTCGGCCACCGCGCGATAGGATGCGGCAACTCCCTCGGCCGCGTCTTCAGCGGCCTCATAGCCTCCGACGTTCGCTTCCCGCTCGAGATGCGCGGTGACGGCTTCGAAAACCGGCCGCGGCATGAGCCCGGCCCCGGCGTTGTTCAAATGAATGCGGTGCGCCGCGCCCGGCGTGTCTGCCCGCCACTTCTCGATCTGCGGATTGGTTTCGTCCATCGATCGTGTGCCCTCAGTTGGCTTTCGTATTGACGGGCATGTATTTCGCGAACCAATCGAGCATACGATGCTGCCAGTCGAGCTGGTGATTCTTTTCCTGGAAGCCGTGCGGCTCGCGCGGATACTTCACCAATTCAACCGCCGTGCCGTAGTACTTCAGCGCGCGATAGAACTCCTCATCCTGGCCGATCGGATCGATCGGATCGTTTTCGCCGTGAACCATCAGCAGCGGCGTTTTCACGTTCTTCGCGAATACGAGCGGCGAATGCTGCAGGAAGCGATAGGGATTCTCCGACGACCAGCCCCAGAACCAGGAATCGTAGCCCGGAATATCTTCCGTCCCGAATTCCGAAAGCAGGTCCGTCATGCCGCCGCCGGCCACCGCCGCCTTGAAGCGATTGGTCTGCGTGATGGCCCATTCCGTCATGTAGCCCCCATAGCTCCAGCCGGTGATGCCCAGCCGATTGGCATCGGCGACGCCCCGCGCCACAAGATCGTCGACGCCGGCCATCACGTCGCGAAAATCCTTCCCGCCCCAATCAGCGCGATTCATGTCGACGAATTTCTCGCCGTAGCCCGTCGACCCGCGAACGTTTGGCGTGAAAACAGCATACCCGCGTGCCGTGAGTAGCTGCGCCCACGTGTTGATGCTGTCGCGCCACGCCCCGGTGGGCCCGCCGTGAATCAGAAAAATGGTTGGCAAGTGGGTCCGCTCGGTAGTGCCGCAGGGGTAGTAGAGCCCCGCTTCGATCTCGAGTCCGTCGAAACTCTTGTAGTGGACGACGTGCAGCGGGCTCAGTTCGATTCCCGCCCAATCCTTATTGAAATCGGAAACTTTGCGCGCTGCGCCGTGGCCCTCCCGAACCCAAAGCTCCGGCGCCGCCGTCGAAGTTTCGCCCACGAAAGCGACCATTCCTGAAGCCGACGCGGTGAACGACATGGGATTCACGGCGAATTTTGCGAGCGCCTTCGCGCTTCCGTTCGTGCCCACATCGTAGATCCGGTCCTCGAAACCCATCTGTGCCATGGCCATGAGGCTGCCGTCGGGCCGCCATTCGTACGACTCGATCACGCGATTGATGCTTGTGCCAGTCAGGTCCCGCGCATCGCGGCCATCGAGTGGCTGCAAGTAAAGATCGTGCGGAGCCGGCCCAAACGCGGCCGAGGCGAGATACGCGACCGACTTCCCGTCCGGCGAAACGTGAAGATTTCCGAACGGTCCGCGCGGCGCCGAAATTTCCGTCGTTTTCCCGGAAGCGGCATCCACTCGATAAATGCGGTTCGTCGGGTAGTCCTCCTGCGGCCGCGAAGTCGCGGAAACGATCAAGGCATCGCCCGCAGGCAGCCACCCGGCCGAGCTCACTCGCCACCGCTCGGGAGAAATCGCTCGCACGCCGCCGCTCGCCACGTCGGCGATCCACAGCCGAGGCAGCCGGTCATCCTGATCGACAACGAACGCATCCTTCTTCTCTTCCTTTTTCTTCTTTTCCGCCGCGGTTTCGGGATCCGGCCCGATAAGCGCGATTTTCGTTCCATCCGGCGACCAGGAAAAGCTCGAAACCGCGCGGTCCTTTTCGAGCAGCGGACGCGCCTCGCCGCCATCGGTCGGCATCACGTAGAGGCTCGGCGGGCCGTTGCGGTCGGAAAGAAAAGCGAGCCGCTTCCCGTCGGGCGACCACTGGGGATCGAATTCCGATTTCGGCGAATCGGTGAATTGGCGCAGGCCGCCGGAGGCAACATCGTAGACCCAGATGTGCCGCGCCGGCAGAACCGTCTTCGGCGGCATGCCGACGACCACCGCCAGCCGGTCGCCCTTCGGCGAAAAGCGCAACCCCGAGATCCGGCGCAACGTGAGCGCCTGTTCGGGCGTCAGCCCGCAGCTTTTCCCGGAATTTTGTGCGTAGCCGCAAGCTGGGACGCCGGCTGCGAAGGCAAGAAAGCAAAGAATTCGGATCCATCGGCTTTGCATGGTTTTGGCGGTCTCCTCGAAATCGGGTTCAGCCAACTGCGCATTATCGTTGAGCCTGCCTGCCGTGCGTAGCGATTTCTCGGTGCGGCCTTCTCGGCAGCACGGGCATTCCTGCCTGTGCGTTATTCGCCAAATCGAAAAAGCGCGGGGATCTCTCCCTGCCCCTATAGCTAGTACTCACGTCGTGCGCTGCCTTGCAGAATGTAGGCTAGAATACAGGGCGCTATGGCCAAACTCACCTTTCTGGGCGCCGCCGGGTGCGTCACCGGCTCGAAACATCTCGTCGAGGCAAATGGGAAACGCTTGCTGGTCGATTGCGGGCTTTTCCAGGGTGTGCGTGAAATTCGCCAGCGCAACTGGGAAGAGTTGCCCGTCGATCCCGCAAGCATCGACTGGGTCATTCTCACCCACGCGCACATCGACCACACCGGCTACCTGCCGCGTCTCGTGAGCGAGGGCTATCGCGGACCGATTCTCGCGAACGCCGCCACCTACGAGCTTTGCCAACTCCTGCTCCGCGATTCCGCCCACCTGCAGGAAGAAGACGCGCTCTACGCGGCGAAAAAAGGTTACAGCCGCCACAAGCCGCCTCTCCCGCTCTACACCGTCGAAGAGGCCGAAGAAGCGCTCACCCGTTTTCAGACGATTCCCCGCTCTGGACCATACCGCATCAGCGATGAATTTTCCGTCACGCTCTATGACGCCGGCCACATCCTCGGCTCATCGATCATCCAGCTCGCCATTAATGAAGGCGGGAAATCGACGGTCGTCGTTTTCACCGGGGATATCGGCCGCTACAACCAGCCGATTTTGAAGGACCCGCAGCCCGTCGTTCACGGCGATTATCTCGTTTCCGAATCGACCTACGGCGATCGCGACCATCCGGTCGACGCGCGTTACGATCAATTGGCCGACGCGGTCAATCGCACCGCGAAGCGCGGCGGCATCATTGTCGTTCCTGCATTCGCCGTCGGCCGCACGCAAACTCTGCTCTACATCCTGCGCCAGCTCGAAGATCAGAAACGCATTCCGCGCCTGCCCACCTATCTCGACAGCCCGATGGCCATCAGCGTCACCGACCTCTACGAGAAGCATAAAGAAGACCACGATCTGGTCTTTCGCAACGAAGAGCAGCAAGGCGAGGACCCGCTAAATTGCCACGAAGTGCACATGACGCGCGCCGTGGAAGACTCGAAAAAGATCAACCTCGTGAAATCTCCCTGCATCATCATTTCCGCCAGCGGCATGGCCAGCGGCGGCCGCATTGTTCACCATCTCATCCATCGCCTGCCAGATCCGCGCAACCTCGTGATGCTCGTCGGCTACCAGGCCGAAGGCACGCCGGGCCGCGCTCTGCTCAATGGCGTGCGGAGTCTGCGCCTGCACGGCGAGGAAGTCAGCGTCCGCGCCGAAGTCGTCGACTTGCCGCAGTTTTCCGCCCACGCCGATCGCGGCGAGATCGAGCGCTGGCTGGGAAATTTCCAGGCCCCGCCGAAACAGATGTTCCTGGTGCACGGCGAGCCGAGCGGCGCCGAGGCGCTCGAAAAAACGCTAATCGAAAAATTCCACTGGCCCGTAAAAGTCGCCGAATACCGCGAGACGGTCGAACTCTTGTAGCCCTGGACCCTTTGCCGCCTGTCATTCCGAGCGGAGCGAGGAATCTGCTTTTCTGATTCGGCAAGGAGCGACGATGAAAACAATTCAACGATGGATGCTGCCTGCACTGGTCTCCCTGCTCGCCGCCTCCGCCTTCGCGCTCGCACCTGCCCCGCATCCGCCGCAAGCAACTACAGAAGCTGCCGCCATCCGCAAGGTGCTCGACGAAAGTGTTGCCGCCTGGAATCGCGGCGACATCCCGGCCTTCCTCGATAGTTATAAGAACTCCCCCCAGACGATCTACATCGGCGGCGAAGGAGTGGTCCGCGGCTGGCAGCAGATTCGCGACAGATACACAAAAAAATATGTCACGCCCGATCGCGGCAAGATGGGCGTCCTGAAGTTCACGAGTCTCGAAATTCACCCGCTGGGCCGGGGCTACGCCCTGGCCATCGGCCAGTGGCGCCTCGAGCGCACCGCCGCCAATGGCGGCAACGTGGGAGGATTCTTCACCCTGACGTTCCAGAAAACCCCCGCCGGCTGGCGCATCATCGTCGATCACACTTCCTAGAAGCTATTGGAAAACCTTTCGTCTTTGCGGGTCGTGGCTTCAGCCCTGACCAAGGGCCGCCAAAAAATGGAGGCTTTAGCCCCCGAACCTGGCGCCAGGGTTTTGCAACAGCTCCCAAGCACGCGTCCGCGAATCGGCCGCCAGCGGCACAACTGGTCCCGCTGCCCGGTGGAATTTCCGGCAACCGAACTCGATACGGACGTTTTCCGGCTGGGGCCGCGGCCGAAAAAATCGCCGCGGACGAACACGCCAGTATCATCCTGCGACAAACGGCGAACTGAATCACCTACAGGAAGTGCTGCCGCCCGGCTTTGTTGTGGACGAATTGCCATCGCCCACCGACGTGGATTGCGGCGTTATCGCCTACCACAGCGCGATCATGGCCAAGGGCAACGTGATCGAGTACAAGCGCACTTACTACATCAAGCAGGTCGTAGTTCCGACGGCCCAGGTCTCCGGGGGCGGGTTTCAAACCCGCCCCCGCGGAAGGATGCCTCATACAGAGCAGTCGCGACCCATCTCCGCTTCGCCACTCCCACCGCACCGCGCGGGAACTTTTACCCGGCCGCCTGCGTAACGATTGGCAGAGCACATGAGGAGGTTGCAGCGATGAAAAGGCTTCTGGTGGTTCTGGCGGTGCTTTCAATGGCGGCGGCGGCTTGGGCCGCGCCGGCCGAGCGTTACCTGCACGTCCGCGTCGACGACCCGACGAGCGGTCAGAAAGTGCGCGTGAACATTCCTCTTTCATTGGCGGCATCGGTCATCCCCGCCATCGACAACGGCCGTCTGCGCGATGGCAAGGTCGAGATCGGCCGTTTCCAGGCGAACGGCGTCAACGTGAAGCAAATCCTCGAAGCCCTGAAGACCGCCCCCGACGGCGAATTCGTCACCGTGCAGGAGCCCGGCCAGAACGTCCGCGTCGCGAAAAAGAATGGCATCCTGATCGTCCACGTCACCGACACCAAGCACGAGCGCCAAAATGTTGACGTCACCGTCCCGTGGGCTGTGGCCGAAGCTCTCGCCTCCACTTCCAGCCAGGATCAGCTCAACCTCGAAGCGGCCATCCAGGCGCTCGAAAAGGCTGGCGACATGACGCTCGTCACCGTTACCGGCAATAGGCAAACCGTGCGCGTCTGGATCGATTCCAACAGCACCGCGGCCGAATAGCCGGGAACGAATAGGGCGATCATGTTGCTGCTAGCCAAGATCGGAACAGGCCTGCTGGGAACGGCGCTCATCGCCGGCGGCATCGTCTCATGCCAGGGCTTCGTCCACGTGCGCGTCACGGAGAAGCAGGAAAACGGCATGCACCTGCGCCTCGTGCTGCCGGCCGCCGCAATCCCGATCGCCTTGCGATTGGTTCCAAACGGCCGTCTTGCGGACGCGACACGGAACGTGCGCCCCTGGCTTCCCGCAATCAAAGCCGCCGCGTCCGGCCTCGCCGATAGCCCCGACGTCCCCCTCGTCGAAGTCGCCGGGCCCGCCCAGCACGTAAGCGTGGTGAAGAGCGGCGACTCCATCGTCGTCGACGTGAACGATCGCAAGGAGATCGTCCACGTCTCCGTGCCTCTCGCAACAGTGCGCAGCGCCGCGAGCGTAGTCGCCGAGACCGGCAGCGTCCAGTAAATCGCAGCCCGAGGGGTTATCGCTATTCGTGCCGCAGCGCCGTCATCGGATCCACTCGCATCGCGCGCCGCGCGGGGACGTAGCTTGCCAGCAACGCTACACCGGCAAGTAACGCCGAAGCGCCGCCAAGCACGAACGGATCCGTCGGCTTGACGCCGTAGAGCAGCGAACCTATCAGCCGCGTCAAACCGACGGAGCCCGCCATCCCGCCTGCCATGCCAACGAGTACCCAGGTCATGCTGCCGCGAACGATCAGCCGCAGCACGTCGCCTGCCTGCGCGCCAAGCGCCATTCGGATGCCGACCTCGTGCGTCCGCTGCGCCGTGGAATAGCTCACCACTCCGAGAATGCCCACCGCCGCCAGCAGCAAGGCCACCAAACCAAACGAAGCCAGAAGCAGCATCGGAAACCGATGCGAGCCCAACGAACCGCTCACCACCTCTTGCATAGTTTCGACCCCGGAAACCGCGCGGTTCGGTTCAACGCGTGTCATTGCCTGTTTGATGGGGGCGAGGAATGCTGCGGGGGACGATGCCGTCCGAACCACGATGGTCATCCAGGGCCAGGCGGCTTGAGTGTAGGGCCGGAAAAACTGCGGTCGTGCCGGCTCGTCGAGGCCCCAATGGCGCATATTGCCCGCAATGCCGACCACTGTGAGCCACGGCCCGTTGCTGTCGGCGCCGTCCACGCGTATACGCTTGCCCAGGGCGTCTTCGTGCGGCCAGAACTTCTGCGCCATCGCCTGGTTGATCACAACCACGCCAGGCGATCCGAGCGTATCCTGTGAATTGAATTCGCGCCCTTGTAGGGTGGGTACGCCCATCGTGCGGAAATATCCCGGGCACGCCACGCTGTAGTTGGCGCCCGGTTCGTGGCCGGGTGCCGGAGCAGGCTGCCCTTCGATCACGAATCCGCGCCCGGCGTTTCCTTCGAGCGGCAGATGGGCGGCCGCGCCCACCGAGACAATTCCCGGAATCGTGCCGACTTGCTCGGTCAGCTTCTCGCAGAAGCGCGCGTCGACCGGGGGACCATAGTAGGTGTTGATCTGCGGGAGTGACATTTCCATCGTCAGAACGTTCTTCGTATTGAATCCCGGATCGACGTTGATCAGGCGCGACATGGTTTCGATCATCAGGCCCGCGCCCGATAGCACCACCAGTGCGAGCGCCACCTCGGAGGCCACCAGCACGTGTCGCAACCGGCTCCCCCCTCCCGGTGTCGAGCCGCGCCCGCCTTCCTTCAGTTGTTCGTTGCTATCTCCATGGCAGGCGGACCACGCCGGGGCAAGCCCGAAGAGCGTTCCCGCAAGGCAGGCGACGAGGAGGGTGAACCCGAAAACTCGCATATCGATGCTCACCCCGTCGAGCGGTCGGAATGGAAGGAAGGTGAACCCAACGGGCAGAATCCCGGTGAGCAATTTCACGCTCCACACGGAAAGCAATAACCCGCCGCCTGCCCCGAGAATCGCCAGCAGCACGCTTTCAGTGAGAAGTTGTCGCACGATGCGCGAACCCGCCGCGCCGAGCGCCATGCGGATGGCGAACTCCTTCTGCCGGCTTGCCCCGCGCGCAAGCAGCAGATTTGCCAAATTCACGCAGGCGATCAACAGCACGAACGAAACCGCCGCGAGCAACGTGAGCATCACCTGCTGCAGATTTTCCAGCCCAAAATCGCCCATCGGCATCACCCTCACGCCCACTCTTCCGTCAACTCGCGGATATTGCTGCGCCAGGCGAGCGCCGATGGTTTTCATTTCCGTTTGCGCCTGGGCGAACGTCACGCCCGGCCTGAGTCGCGCGATCGCGACGAAGCTGTTCGAGTCGCGTTCGTAGTCTCCCTTGGTGTAGCCGGCCGGGACCCAAAGCTGGCGAGGATGGCTCCAGAACTCGAATTCGAAATTCCGCGGCATCACTCCCACCAAGGTGTATTCCAGCCCGTCGATGGGGATGGTCTTGCCGACGAGGGCAGGGTCGCCTCCGTAGCGCCGTTGCCACAACCCGTAGCTCAGCACCACTTCATGATCCTTGCCGAGGGTCTCCTCTTCCGGCAAAAATCCACGTCCCAGAAACGGTTGGACTCCCAGCACATTGAAAAATCCCGCCGTCACACGCAGACCAGACACCTGCTCCGGCTCGATTCGGCCCGGCTCGCCCGCCAGGTTGTAACCTTTCCCGGCAGAATCGAAGATCGCCATGCTCTCGAAGACATGATTCTGCCTCTGCCAGTCCCAGAAGTTCGGCGCGGAAACGATGTTCCAGTCATCCGGTCCGTTGCCGTAGGTTTCCCAAACCAATGCCAAACGATTCGGATTGGGGAAAGGGAGCGTCTTCAGCAGGGTTACATCGATCACGCTGAAGATGGTTGTGTTGGCGCCGATCCCGAGAGCGAGTGTGAGCACCGCAACGAACGTGAAGCCCGGATTCTTTCGAAGCATCCGCGCCCCGTACCGCACATCGCGCCACATGTCGTGGAGCAAGCCTAGCCCGCGTGCATCGCGGCATTCTTCCCTCACCTGCTCAACGCCGCCAATTTCGATGAGCGCCCGCCGCCGGGCCTCTTCCGCCGTCATGCCGCGCGCCAGGTTCTGTTCTATCGTGCGCTCAAGGTGAAACCGCAACTCGTCATTCAGCTCACGCTCTCCGCCAGCCTTCCGAAAGAGCGAGCGGAATCGGACAGAAATGCTATGCAGCCAGCGCATCCTGTTTTCTCCCTTCAACGACCAGCTTCCGCCCCAAATTCTTGTGCCTCAGGCTCCGGCCCGGCCTATTCGTTTCGCAGAGCCGCCACCGGGTCCACGCGCATCGCCCGGCGGGCCGGAAAATATGAAGCGGCGAGTCCCGCAAGCAGCATCGCAATCAGCGTTGCACCGAGCGTCAGAGGGTCGCCGGGACTGACCTCATAAAGCAGGCTGCGCATCAGGCGTGTCAACGCGAGCGAGCCGCCGAATCCCACCGCGATCCCCAGCAGCACCGGCAACATGGCTTCTCCAATCACCAAACGGGCAATCGCGCCCGGCCGCGCGCCAAGCGCGAGCCGGATTCCCATCTCGCACGTTCGCCGGTTCGCCGAATACGCCACCACCCCGTAAATTCCCACGAGAACAAGAGCAAGAGCCAATACCGCGAAGCCCGAAAAGAGAAACGTTTGGACTCGCGAGGTGTGGAGATTTTCGGCGATGGTCTGGCGCATCGTTCGCACATCGGCAATCGGAATGTCCGGGTCGACTTTGCGGATCTGATGCTCGACCGTCGCTGCCAACGTCTCCGGCTCCGTCTTTGTCCGCACGAATAGGTGCATCAGCGTAATGTGGGCCATCAGGTAATACGGCAGATAGACGGTCGCGCGCGGTCGGAAACTCACGTCGCGATCGCGCACGTCCCCCGCGACGCCGACGATCTCTAGTTTCCGCTCTCCCGATTGATACAATCCCTCAATGAGCGAACTCCCAACAGGGTCTTGCTTACCGAAGAGCCGCTGCGCCAACGTCTCGTTAACGACGGCGACATTTGCCCTGTCATCGACCTCGGCTGCGGTCAGCGACCGCCCCCGCAAGATCGGAATGCCGAGCGCGTGGAAGTAATCGTCGGTGATATATCGCGCTTGAAAGAAGCTGTATCCTCGCGGCCCCGTTCCGCTTGCCGCGCGAAACTTAGCGCTCAGGCCCACGCTCTCCAGAATCGGGTTGATCTCGGCTCCCGCGCTCTCGACGCCGGGCGCCGCGCGCGCGCGATCGAGGATTTGTCGGAAAGCGGCGCGCTGCTGCGCTTCCGTTCGGTAGTTGAACCTCGGCAGGTGAATGGCCATGGCCAACACATGATCTGACCGAAATCCCAGTTTCACGTCGAGGAGCTTCTCGAAGCTGCGAACTGCAAGGAGCGATCCGCTCAGCAGCACGACGCACAGCGCCACTTGCGCTCCAACCATCACATTTTTCCATTGCGTCTGGCGGCCCGTCTCCGTTCCGTTTCGCGGACTCTCCTTGAGCGCCACGCTTACGTCCAACGGCAATCCTCTCAATGCTGCCGGCAGGCCCGAGAGAATCCCCGCGAAAGCCGCTGCGCCCAACGCGTAGAGGAAAACCGTGGCGTTCAAGCTCACGTCATCGAGGCGGGGCGTATCCGGCGGCGCCAGCGTCCGCAAAACGCGCACGCCCCACCAGCCGCACAGCAGGCCCGCTGCTCCGCCGCACAGAGCAACTAGGAGGCTCTCGATCAGCAAACTCCGGGCGATGCGCCAGCGCGTGGCGCCGAGTGCAGACCTCACCGCGAGTTCCTTGCTGCGGCCGAGCCCCCGCGCCAGCAGCAGATTGCTCAAGTTCGCGCACGCGATCAGGAGCACGAAGCCCACCGCGCCGAGCAGCAGAAACAGAGAAGTTCGCACCGGAGCGACGTGCGATGCGAGATATGGCCTTACCACAAGACCCCGACCCTTTTCCTGTCCCGGGAATTCATTGCCGACGCGCTGCGCAATGATGTTGAGGGTGGTCTGTGCCTGCCTGAGCGCCACACCACGTCGAAGCCGCGCCCAAACCTCAAATCGATGATCCGTAGGATTCGTGGCAAGGGTGGCCCGAGGGTAGAGCGGCACCCACACATCGCAGTCCTCTCCGGTGAGCCGGAAATTCGCCGGCATCACGCCAACGATCGTGTAGAGTTGTTGGTCGAAGGCGACCGTTTTCCCTACGGCGCTCCGGCTTCCGCCGAACTCTTCTTGCCAAACCCGATAACTCAAAATCGCAACGTGATCGTGCCCTGGCCGCTCGTCTTCCGGCGTGAAAAAGCGGCCGAGAGCCGGAGCGACGCCATTGGTCGTGAAGAAGTTGGCGGGAACTTCATCGATGCCCAATGTCCGTGGGCTCGCGGCGCCGATCAAAATGGCGATGCGCGCCGGATGGGCGAAGGTAACGTCATCGAAGATCTTCTTGGCCGCTTGGATCTGAACGTACTCCGCTGACGAGATTTCGTCCTCGTATCCTCCCTCGAAGCGCAACTGCGTGCGCAGCGACCAGATGGAAACAAGCCGGGCGGAATCGCGATAAGGGAGCGGCCGCAGCAGAATTCCGTCGACAGCACTGAAAATAGCCGTGTTCGCGCCAATGCCGAGAGCAAGCGTAAGAATTGCAACGGTGGCAAAGCCGGGAGACTTGCGCATCATCCGCGCGGCATAGCATGCGTCTCGCCACGTTTCATCCAGAACCTGCCAGGCGCGCGCGTCCCGGCACTCTTCCTTCACCTGCTCGATCCCGCCAAGTTCGATGAGCGCCTGCCGCCGCGCTTCTTCCGCGCTCATTCCCTTCGCTCTGTTTTCCTCGATCTGCCGTTCCAGATGGAAGCGCAGTTCGTCGGAGAGTTCCCGCTCGACGCGGCCCTTGCTAAACAGGGATTGGAAGCGAAGCCGAAGTTTGTCTATCGCGCGAGGCATGACGTTCTAAACTCACGAGGTTTCCAGCACAAGCCCGATGGCTGTCGAGAGCCTTTGCCAGTTCGCCTGCTCCTTCTCCAGATACTTGCGTCCCGCCGGAGTCAGCGAATAGAACTTGGCTCGGCGATTGTTATCGGACTCGCCCCACTTCGCCTTGATCCATCCGTTTTGTTCGAGGCGATGAAGGGTGGGATAGAGTGCCCCTTGATTCACCTGGAGCACTTCCCTCGAGACCTGCCGGATGCGCTGGCCAATGGCCCACCCGTGCATCGGCTGGTTGGCAATCGTTTTCAAAATGAGTAATGCGAGGGTGCCCTGAACGAGGTCGGTTGGTTTGGACATTCTCTCCCCTCAGTAATTGACAAGAGCAATATACGCCTCTCCATCCAATCGTCAAGGAGAGTTTTCGCCCGCCTCGACTAGTACAGGCATTCCTGCTTGTGCGCTTTTCTATCGGGCGTGAACGTGGGATCCCGCACGGGCAAGAATGCCCGTGATACCAGTCCGCGCCTTCGTCCGCTTTTTCTGCCGAGTCGTCTGAGAGACCTGGTAGCACAGCCTTCAAAGGCGCTTCAGGTCGTGTACCTTACTACAGGAGGCGGAAGCTGCTGGCACGTGCACTCCTGCCCGTGCGCCTTTCCGGATGACAGGGGTTCAAGCGGCGGCGTGGCCCGGAGTGCTCTTGCGCCAGCGTGCCCACTTGATCGCTTCCGGCACCAGCACCACCGGCAGTGCGAACGCCACAATCACGGCCCAATCTTCCCAGGAGAGCGGCACGGTGTGCAGCACGCGCTGGAAGAACGGCACGTACACGGCAGCCACCTGCAAAGCCACCATCGAAACCCACGCAAACACCAGCGGCCGGTTCGACGTGTACCCGATGGTACCCAGCGGTTCCTGGAGCGAGCGGAAATTGAATACGTTCATTTTTTCCAGAATCACCAGCCCGCAGAACGCCATCGTCATCGGCAGCCTCTTCTGTCCGCCCCCGATGGCAAGGTAATGATGAAACAGCCAGATCGTCCCGAATCCAAGATAACCGCCGAGCGCGAGCACGATCCAGATCCCGGCGCGGCCCAGGATGGGCTGGTTCACCGGACGCGGCGGCCGGCGCAGAATTTCCTTGCCGGCCGGCTCGACGCCCAGCGCCACGGCGGTCACGCCGTCAGTCACCAGATTGATCCACAGAATCTGGACGGGCAGCAGGATCAGCGGCCCGCCGAGCAGCGTGTTGAAGAAGATCGCAGTGACCTCGCCCATGTTCGAGGAGAGCAGGTAGCGGACGAATTTCTGGATGTTGTCCCACTGCCGGCGGCCTTCCTCGATGGCGTTGACGATGGAGGAGAAATTGTCGTCTGTCAGGACGAGGTCGGAAGCGCCCTTGGCGACGTCGGTCCCGCGCAGCCCCATCGAAACGCCAACGTCGGCTTTCTTGAGAGCGGGCGCGTCGTTCACGCCGTCGCCGGTCATGCAAACCACGTGACCGAGCGATTGGAGTCCGGCCACGATGCGGATTTTGTCTTCGGGACTGATGCGGGCGAAGAGCACGTTTTCGGCAAGCGCGGCCCGCAGTCCCTCGTCACTGACATTGCCAAGTTCACGGCCGGTGACCACGCGGTCGACCGGCAAGCCGATGCGGCGCGCGATCGTCGCCGCTGTGGCGGGCGCGTCCCCGGTGACGACGATCACCTTGATCTTGGCGGCACGCGCCATGCGCACGCTCTCCGGCACTTCGGGTCGTGGCGGGTCGATCATGCCGGCAAGCCCGATGAACACCAAATCGCGCTCCACCGCATCGGCGTCCAGCGGGAAGCCCGTCGGCAGGCCCCGCCGCGCGACGGCCAGCACGCGCAGGCCTTCGAGTGCCATCGCTTGCGCGGCGGCCAGAATGCGTGCGCGCTCGTCCGGCGTCAGCTCGCGCTCCACGGCTCCGTCGAGAACTTCCGTCGAGCGCTCCAGCACGATTTCCGGCGCGCCCTTCACGTGCGCCAGCAGATTGCCGTTCGGTTGTTCCACCACCGTCATCCGCTTCCGCACCGAATCGAACGGAAACTCGACGGCCACTTCCGCCATTGTTTCCGGCGCGAGCCCCGCTTTCATCGCAGCGACAACCAATGCGGCTTCGGTCGGCTCGCCCAGCCGGTGCCAGCCGTCGGCTTCAGGATAGATACGGGCGTGATTGCAACGCTGCGCTGATTCAAGCAGGGCAACGAGGTCGCGCCGCGCGGCAGCGTCAACCGGAAGACCATCGCGGCGGAAATCGCCGAGCGGAGCGTAGCCAATCCCGGTCACTTCGATATTGCCCGTCGCCGGGAGCCAGATCGTGCTAACGGTCATCTCATTTTGCGTGAGCGTTCCCGTCTTGTCCGTGCAGATGACCGAGGCGGCGCCGAGCGTTTCCGCCGCCTGCAACCGCCGGAGAAGCGCACGCCGGCGGGCCATCGTTCGCACGCCAAGAGCGAGCGCGATCGTGACGACCGCCGGCAATCCTTCGGGAACCACCGCGACCGCGAGCGAAATGCCCGTGAGGAACATTTCAAGCAGCGGCTTGCCCGCCAGCCAGCCCGTGACCGCCACAACGGCCGAGACGAAGATCGCGAAGATGCCCACTTGGCGGCCGAGTCCGGCCAGCCGCTTCTGCAGCGGCGTCTTCTCCTCGCCAAGCGTTTCCGTGAGGTGCGCGATACGCCCGAACTCGGTCGATTCGCCGGTGGCGACCACGACGCCGCGCCCGGAGCCGTTCGTGACGTTCGTGCCCATCCATGCCATCGGGCCTCGCTCGGCCAGCGGCGTGTCGGCCAACACCGCAGCGACCGTTTTGGAAACCGAAGACGATTCGCCGCTCAGCAGCGATTCGTCCGCGCGCAGCGCGGTCGCGTCAATCAGCCGTATATCGGCGGGGATCCGGTCGCCGGTATCGAGCAGCACGATGTCGCCGCGCACTAGCGCGCGGGATTCGATTTCGCGTTCCTGACCCTCGCGCACCACGCGCGATTGCGGGGCGAGCATTCGCCGCAGCGCCTCGAGCGCTTCTTCCGCTCGCCATTCCTGCACGAATCCCAGAATGCCGTTCAGGACGACGATGGCCAGGATCGCCACCGCATCCACCGTCTCTCCCACCGCGAAGGAAACCACCGCGGCGACCACGAGAATCAGGATCAGCACGCTCAGAAACTGGCGGGCGAGAATCGCCTGCCAGGGCGTCTTCCGTGCGGCTTCAAATGCGTTGGGACCGTCGCGGGCCAGCCGTCGCGACGCCTCTTCCGCCGTGAGCCCGCGGCTAGCATCGGTGGCGAGGAGTTCCACCACGTCGGGCGCCGGGAGCGCGTGCCACGCGGTCGGCGCGGTGGTTGTGAGTTGTCCGTTCGAAACGGATTGAGGCGTTTGCATGATGGTGCGTCCCCGGAAGCCTTGCGTCGTCGCGCCGCGCTGCCCGAGCGGCCCGGTTCGGCGCAAGAACCCCCCTTCTTTCCGGAAACCAGTTCTATTTCAACATGCGTGCTCAGCTTGGCGATATAAGCTTCTTGCTAACGAGTGCTTCGCCGAAACGAAATGAACCATCCGTCTCTCCCGCCGCTCTCTCGGCCGCAGGAGACCTGCAATCTGTGGAACTCTTCCACGGCAAAAGCGGAAGTCCCAGTGTGGGAGAGAACTTGAGGAACGGAGAGATGTCGATGCGAACACCATTCAAGATAGCCCTGGGAGTCCTGGCTCTTGCGGTCGCCTTGCCGACCGCCTACGCGCAGATGCCCGGCCCGGAGACTGCCGCGCCACAGCGCCGTTGGGCTCCGGCCGAACGCGGGCAGATGCGCGGCGGATGGGGGCCCGGCCGCGAGATGCGCGGTCCGCGAATGCGTGGCCGTGGTGGTCCGGCGGAAATGCTCTTGCGCCTTGTAAATAATCCGATGATGCGCCAGCGCGTGGGCATCACAGCGGAACAGGCCGCCAAGATCCGCCAGCAAGCTTCCGACTTCCTGAAGCAGCAGATTCGCAGCCGCGCGAGCCTCCAGGCGCAGCGCATCGACTTGCAGAATCTGATGGCGGCGGACAATCCGGATCGTGCCGCGATCGACAAGACCTTGGAGCAAATCAGCTCCGTGCAGCTTGCCCAGTCGAAAGCGAATGTCGACTTTCACCTGGCCATGCGCAATGCCCTCACGCCCGAGCAGCAACAGAAACTGATGCAAATGCGACAGGAATTCATGCGCCGCGGCCCCGGCCGCGGAAACCGTATGGGTCCGCGAGGCCCGCAGGGAATGATGAACCGCCCAGGCTCCGCGCCTCCGCAATCCCAGAACCCTCCTGCCGAAAACTAAGCGCCTCCGGCAGGTTTCCCCATGGGTGAGTCAGGAAGAGCCTCCCGCAAATCGGGAGGCTCTCTCTGTTGCGCGCAATAATCCCTGTCATCCTCCGAATTTGGAACCTGGGTAATGGCCGCAATCCCGCGCGTTTTTCCGGGTGCCCTACCCTTGCGCCTTCTGCAAGGGTGGGTGTTTCCGCCATGTCCAAGTAAACTTCCTGATGAACCGCCGTGCATCTGTGTAGGCAAGTGGGTCTATGACGGCCGTGCGAAGTGCCGCGCGACTTCCGAAGCGTATCGCACGCCGATCTGTCCGCTGTTCTCCGCCAGCCATTCGCTCAGAAGGGTTTCTCCCGTTGAATCTCCTCGCGTGACGAGTAGGTTAGCCATTAATCCCTGGTATTCCTCCCAAGTGAGGACCACATCGCCGACGAACCAGCCGATCACTCTGGTGAAAAGATACGCGAGAGGCGTTGGCAAATGCAGCAGCCGCACCCGTCGCCCCACATTCCTCGCAATCAGTGTTACGAGTTGATCGAAAGTGAACGTCTCCGGGCCGACGGCGTCGAGCACGGTGTTCGCCTTGCCCTCGAGCGCGTCCACCATCAGGTTCGCCATGTCTTCGACGTAGATCGCCCGGATGCCATAGCTCCCGTCGCCCGGAACGCCGAACACGGGAAATCGCCGGACGAACCACGCAATGTTGTTGATCAGAATGTCTTCCAGACCAAAGATCACCGTCGGCCGCAAGATTGTGTAAGCCAATCCGGATTCACGCACGATCTGTTCCACTTGCGCCTTTCCGCGGTAGTAGCCCAGCGGCGATTCGGCCGAGGGATTCGCGATGCTCACCTGCACCACGCGTTTCACTCCCGCGGTCTTCGCCGCATCGACGAGGATCCGTGTATTTTGAACCGCAGCCTCGAAAGTGGATGTTCCGTGAGGAAAACGCACCCAGTACGTATTGATTAGGGCCGATGCCCCGCGCAGAGTTTCCGCCAGCCGATCGGGACGGTCGAAATCGTATGGGAAGACGCGGACCTTATCGCCAAAAGGATTCTCCCTGCTCGGGTGAAAAGTCAGAGTGCGAACGGCGTAGCCGCGGTCGAGCAGCAACCGCGTGGCGTACTTGCCCGTATAGCTCAGCGCCCCGGTAATGACGACGGTTGGGCCGGAAGTACTCACAACGTTTCTCTTTGCCGGCTCGTCAGGGACATTCCTGCAACGGCGCCAGCGAGCTGTTCTCCTTGCGGAGTTCGGGTATCAGTTTCCCCTCGGTTGACTGGAGCGATTCTCCCGAACCCTGGCCGGCTAAATTGAGGTCTCGCGGCTGCCCGCACACTTTCTGACTCCCCGGCCGCTGGCCGGGCAGGAGTTGTGACATGAGAGCCGGATCGCCATAGATGGGTTCGCCGCCCACGATCACCAGCTTCAAGTCCGCCGGCCCCGACGCAACAATAGAATGATAGGCCGCAGCTCGCTTGGAGCGCAGAACGATCAGGTCCGCGTAGAGCCCCGGCGTGATGGACCCGATTTTCGTCTCCACGTGCGCCAACTCGGCGGGTACGGTGGTCACCATTTGTACCAGTTGCTGATCCGTGAAAACCGGAGGCGTCTGCCAATGGTTCCATTCGGCCGCGTAGCGCAACTCGTTCAGCATCCCGCTGCTTCCCGTGGGACTCCAATCCGGCCCGATCGCTATGGAAACGTTCTGGGCGCTCGCGGCCGCGACGTCGGTCGTGCTTCCGTACAACTCGAAATTGCTCCTCGGGGACCAAACGAGTCCCACGTGGTTTTGCGACATTGCCTGAAAATCCGACTCACCCAGCGCCACTCCGTGAATGATCACCGTTCCCTGCCGAAGCAGGCCCCGCGCCTCGAGCATCTTGAACTCCCGCCTCGCGCTGGCGTCGTCGCCTTCGCCCAGGTGCACCAGAAGACAGGTAATTTTCCCCGAAGCCATGCCGCTGCGGATCGTGTCGGCAAGATGAACCGGAATTTCCATCGGGAAAACCTCGTAGAGCAAGGGCTCCTCGTCGGCCGCGCCCGGGGTATATAGATCCGAAAAGAAATCCAGGTTGCGAGCCAGACCGCCAATGCACGCGTTCGAATGGGATCCCGCCGGGTAAGGTGAAAGACTCCCGGCGACCGACGTCGCTCCACCGGCAATCGCCTTGATCTCTGCGTAACGCTCCATCTCGCACCCAAAGCCCGCCTTCATCATGTCCGTCTCGGGGTCCCTCAGCGCCTTCGCATAGGCCTCTGTTTCTTGCCACCCGTACCGGTCCCGAAAGAGAACGTGGGGTTTCCAGCGCGGAAAGACATTCCAAGTCAGGTGGTCGTGGAGATCGATCATTCCCGGCAGAATCAGCCCGTCGACGCGCACCACCTTGACTCCTGCTGGCACGGAAATTTTGGTTCCCACGTCCTTGATCTTTTGACCCTCGATCAGCACTCTGCCGTTTGGAATCACATGGTCAGGCGTGACGACCGTGCCCTCCAACACGTACACGTTGCTCTTCGCGAGAACACCCCAGGCCGGAACAAGAGCAGCCGCCAGCAGCAATAAGATGATCAGATATTGCCGTAACATTCCATACCCTCCAGAAATCAGCTGATTAGAAATGCGATGGCCCACGGCGCCAGTGGCAAATACCCTTGAGCCAGGAACACTCATGCGCCGCCTCGCCAAGCCGGCGAAAGCGATGCCGTTGAGTCCAAAGCGTCACGCATCCGGGCGAACCGCTCCCGATCGAATTCATAGGCGCCGGCCGCGGGTCGCTTCTGGGCTAAGGCATTTCCTGCGCTCCACGCCTCGCGCGCTTCTTCCGGATGGTTTTCAATCCACAGCAGCGCGCTGCGAGCCAGCCAGTAATCGGTGTCGTCGCGGTGAGGCTTTCCGGCCTCCAGGCGCTCCCACCACTCGCGCGCCGCGGCGGCATCGTGTTTCAGGAAAGCGTTGCCGAAAACAAATTCCGCATACACTTCCGCCGCAATGTCGGAAGGAGATTGGTCGTACACCGATTCCGCTTCGGCCAATGCCTCAATCGCCTCGGGAATCCGGTTGCAATCGAGAAAATGGAAATACGCCAGCAGCCGCAGGAAGAGCGCCTGCCGGCCGCGCGTCAGGGAGTGCGCTGCCCGCTGAATCGTCTGAATGTCGTAGTCCCTCGGCCGCAGCGGAGTGAACGCAGAGGACCCGGCGATCGAGAACGCCCGGTGGGCGTCCGCCCAAGGCCCACCGGAAATAAGCTGATAAATCCGCGCGCCGTCCGAATAGTTCGCCTCGGGCCGGATGGGAAGCAGGTTCGTAACGAACCCGATCAGGGAAAACACGGCGATGAATGCCAGCAACTCCCACGCCCGCTGCCAGGGCCGCCCCGGCGCCGCGAACGTCGCCCATAGAGCCGCCAATCCCAGGCACAAACTCGCCGCCGGACCTCCAGCGAACGTGCAAACATCGAGCCAGCGCGAATCCGCCGGATTCGCATGCACGAAGCCGGTTCTGCCTCCCGATGCCACAAGACTCGAGGGATGAAATTCGAACTCCAATTTCCCATGCCGCAATTGCCACTGAAATGGCCCCACGACGAACGAGCGAATCTTCATCCGCAAAGCCAGGCCGGTGAGCGCGTGTCCCGATTCATGTACCGCGACGCAGATCACATCGGCCAGCAAGAGCAGGAAGAGCAACGTAAAACCATCGCTCAGCGGAAGATGTCTGCGTTCCGCCCAGCCCGTCCACCAGAAAAGCGCCGCCAGCGCGCATGCGTATCCTGCCAGGCGCACCGCCGTGTCGACGAACTTGCTGGTTCCGTCACCCCGCAGCCGAGGCGAACTCTCCGCACTCGTGGCAATCTCCGCGAGCACCTCGCGGCGTGAGAAGACAAAAAGTCCAGCAACGCCGGTCGCCGTTATAAGCCAAATCGGAGATCGTTTCGCAAGCACAGGCACGGCGCTGAACACGATCTCCGCCACGCTCGCCGCGATCGCCCATACCCGCGCCGACCTCTTCCCCTTCCGCACGGTCCACCAAGCCACGCCAAAGAGGGCCATGATCGCCAGCTGTCCTCCAAACAGCAGCAGGAGAACAGCCGCCTTGCCCGCCGTCAGCGAGGCAATGCGCGAGTGTGGCGAACGCAGGTAACTCCGAAGGCTAAGCAGGCAAAGCGCGCCAACAATCAGCGCCGTCAGCGCAAAGCACCAGTTCAAGAATTTGGCAAGCTTCACCATCGCAGCCAGGTAGAAATAGGGTAATTACGTCAATCGGCGGGTTCAATTCTCTTCACATAACCGTGATACCGGGACAATAACCCCACGCAAGACAGCTTTCCAGAACAGTTCGCAAGTTGGGCTCTGCCCGGGTCCCTTAGGGCTTTTCTGAACACAGATTGTGCAATGGAAGTTTAGAAGCCGATCACAACTTCATTAGGCCCGGAAGGCAATTTGAATTTCACGCCGCGTTCCTGATTGATCTTGAGAGTCGCGGGCACATTCAATTCAGAAAGAGGAATCTTCCTTGTCCACGAACCCGTGCTCCAGTAGTCCGTGCTCGCGTAAACGACGTTGCCCTCGATCACGTACTTAGTGACTTCTTCCTTGTGCCCGTCACGAAACACAAGCACCGTCTTGCGCAGCACAGCAGGAGCTGGAGCTACCGCTTGTCCGCCAGTCCCATTCGGTCGCGCGCCGGAAACCTGCGCGGAACCCGGTTGCGTGGCGAGTGGACCGGTAGGCGTCTGAGCACCCGTCGGCACGCGAACCCACTGACCCTTCTGGTATTCGAGCAACAGGGATTCGGTCGGTGGCGTCGGAGGAGCCGGCGGTTGCGGAGGATAGGCAACCACGACGGGTGATGGCGGCTGTTCCGGCGGAGGTGGCTCCTCCACGTAATCATCACCAGGATAGTAGTACGGAGGCAAATACACGTAACCGCCGAAATGCCCGCGCCGTCCCCGACGCAGGAACCTTCCTCTGAACCCTCTTCCCCCGTGCCCGATCACAATACGCCCTCCGCCAGGCGCTGGCCTGACGCCAGAATTGATGCCTTGGCCCGCAGTGCGAACCTGTGCCCCAGCCGGCAGCGCACAAAGCGCCCCTCCGAGCACCGCAACGGAAAGCGCGATAGTCAGGCGAGAAACCATAAGCCCATCCCCTTTGCATACGGTACACCCGCCCCTATCGTCCTGCAATACCCCCAGGACCTGTGCCGCAGTACAGCCGCAACACCTGCCAGGCCGGAACGATCGTTCGCGAGCCGTTTACAACTCTCAACTGATTCCCACCGTGGCCTACCACCCTGAACGTGCGTGAAACCGCGACGCGTCGCGACCAATGAGGCCATGACCTTTGGCCGGCCTGGTTTCCAGGAACACTCTTTTCAGCACCCTAAATCGCACAGCCACAGCATGTTGAAATCGACGCAGCCGTTGGCTGGCCGGCAGCCCAACGCCTCCGACCGGGTATGAAGCGGTCTGGAAACTGACTTGCTACGGCCATGGCAACGGGGATTTGCAGCGGGGAGTTATGGACGAGAAAACCAAACGCCAGAGGTTGGAATTGATCGTCGCAAGGCACCACGCGATGCAGCTTCGGCATGAGCAGAATCGGATTCGGCGCCGGAGGCCGCGCCCGGCTTGGATAGACGACGAGCAAGAGGACGCGGCCGATAACGTCGAAGTATTCGCGATGGCTGCCAACACCGAAGTACCGAATGAGCTCCGGCGCCTTGCACGAACCGGCGGGTACGCAGACGCATAAACTTCACCGCAACTGCGCACCACCACTCAAACTGAAATCCGCTCGTGATAGCCGCGTGGCCGGCTGAGCGGCCAGATCAGGTCTATTCGGAAGAAAATGGTAGGCCCGTGGCTGGTGTATGGCCGGCGGAGGAATTTGCCAAGGCAGTGATCCTTCCGGTCTTCAAAGCCGGCCAGAAGCCTCTGCGCCAAACTGCGTGAAACCGCAACTTTCCGAAGGTCTCGCCGGCGATTCCATTCCTGCAAAACCTGTAAGCGACCGGCCAAGGGTTGTGCGAAGTTTCAACCTATTACTCTTAGGCAAAAAGCGACGATGCCCGGCGAGGCAGGCGGGATGGAGTCCGCAGATTGACTCCATTGGCGCTACAGTCTAACATTCGCGGGCGGGCCTTTTCATCTGATGATCGGCGCAAAACTGGGTCGCTACCGAATCCTCGGCGAAGCTGGCGCCGGAGGCATGGGGATCGTGTATCGCGCTCGAGACGAGCGACTCGATCGCGATGTCGCACTGAAGGTTCTCACCGCGGGAGCGCTCAAGGGCGAAGAAGGCCGGGCACGATTCCGGAAAGAGGCCTTGGCCCTTGCCAAACTGAATCATCCCAACATAGGCGCCATCTACGATTTCGACACCCAGGAAGGCATCGACTTCCTGGTGATGGAATTCATCGCCGGGCCGACGCTGGCCACGCGGATTTCGACCGGCACGCTACCCGAAAAACAAGCCGCGACGATCGGTATGCAGATCGCCTCGGCGCTCGAAGAGGCGCATGGACAGG
>JAGWOX010000196.1 GCA_028877145.1 Acidobacteriota bacterium
CCACGGCGAAGGAGAATGGCAGATAGGCTTGCGGAATCGCCGGCTCTCGAATGCCCCATTCCCGCACGTCGCCAACAATACCCACCACGCGGACAGGGAAACCGTCCATTTCGTACTCTTTGCCGAGGGCGTCTTGGCCCGGCCAGAAGGTGCGTGCCATCGTCTGGTTGATCACGGCGACGCCGAAGAGTCCCTGGTTCGGCGGCATCTTGGTGGCGCCGGATTTCTGAATGGCTTCGATCTTGCGCGCCGTTTCGGTCATATCTTTCAGGTCTTGAGCGTTCAGGTTCCGGCCCTCGAGAAGAGGGATGCCATAGGTCTGGAAATAACCCGGCGTGATGAAATTCCATTCGACCAGGATGCGGGCGAAGGCGGGGTTGTCGTTGCCGGGAATCTTGATGTAGCCATTCGATCCGCCCTCGAGCGGGATTTCGCTGGAAAGGGCGGCGTCACGAACGCCCGGCGTATTTTCAATACGGGTCAACAACTGTTGGTAAAACGCACCTCGCGCTTCGGCCGTCGAGTATTTGGCCTGCGGCGGACTGACTCGTGCGGTGGCGAGTCCTTGCGGCTGGATGCCGATGTTGAGGTCGCGCAGATTGGCGAAACTGCGCAAAAGCAGTCCCGCTCCCACCAGCAGCGCGAGCGATACGGCAATCTCACCCACCACCAGCGCGTCGCGCAGCAGCCGCCGGTGGCCGGTGGCGCTGACCACCGCCTGCGCGCTCGCTTTCAGCTCTTCACTCAAATGCAATTGCGACGTCTCGAGCGCCGGCGCGAGGCCGAACAGCAAGCCCACGAGCACCGCGATGACGATCGTGAAAAGAAGGACCGTGCCGTCGACGGCGACAGGATTCGGACGAGGCAGCGGAAGCGCTTCGGCATTGGCGAAGTACTTCACCGACCACCACGCAACGCCTCCACCAAACGACGCGCCCACCAACGCGAGCAATACGCTTTCGGTTAGCAATTGCCGCACCAGGCGGCCGCGGCTCGCTCCCAGCGCGCCGCGCAGCGCAATTTCCCTGTGGCGGCCGGTGGCGCGAACCAGCAACAGGTTCGCTACGTTCGCGCACGCGATCAGCAACACCAAGCCCACCGCGCCGAGCAACACCAGGATCTGCGTGCGCGATTTGCCAACCAGTTGCTCCTTCAAAGAGACGACCGCGGCCCCGATGTCCTTGTTGGAATCCGGATACTCCTTCGCCAGCCTCGTGGCAATTGTGGAGAGTTCCGCTTGCGCCTGCTCGATCGTCACGCCCTGCTTCAATCGGCCGATGGCGGGATAGGAATGCTCACCGCGTTGGCCGAGAGCCTTCGCGCTCATATCCTCCGGTGTCCAAAGGTCGGTTGCCGCCGGATAACGGAACCAGGACGGCATCACGCCAATCACCGTGTAGGACTGGCCGTCCAGTTCAATGCCCTTGCCCACGGCGTCGCGACGGCCGCCGAATTGCCGCTGCCAAAAGCCATAGCTGAGAACGGTTACCTGATCGTGGCCGGCGGCGTCTTCGCCTTTGGCGAACGTGCGGCCCAGAAGCGGCTGAACGCCGAGCAGGGAGAAGAAATTCGCTTCCGTCTTGACGAGCGTAGCCTGTTGGGGCTGTCCCGCGCCGCTCACGCTCACGTTGTTTCCCCAGGTGAAGAGGCTAGTGCCTTCGAGCGTGCGGCTGTCGCGCTGCCAGTCGAGATAATCGGGTCCGGCGAAGGGATAATGGCCGGGTGCAGATTCGGTTTCAAAAAGTCGAACCAGGCGGCCGGGATTGTGGAAGGGAAGCGGCTCGAGCAGCACGGCGTTCACGATACTGAAAATGGCTGTATTGGCGCCGATGCCGAGCGCCAGAGTGACGATGGCCAGGACGGTGAATCCCGGCGCTTTCGCCAGCACTCGTAGCCCATAGCGGATATCCTGCCACAGCGTTTCCATCCCCCCTCCTCTCCTGCATGCCCGTTCGCCAGACCGCAGTCCGGCGTTGACTTCAAGTACGCCCAAGAATCATCAAATGTTCCTCATTTCAGTTCCCGGAATCAAGGGGGCGCGGCCGGCTATGACGAAGGCGACCAAGGGCAGGCTGAGCTATACTGGCGAATAGTTTCTGCATCGTTGCGGAAAACCCAGCTTGGCTTCTGTCTCTCGATGAGTACGATCGCGGGCGCCAGGCACCCTTTATTCCCTGTCGGAATCGACGAATCAGGAGGAGGCCACATGGCCGAGAAGAAGATCATCGCAATCGTCGGAGCCACCGGAGCGCAGGGCGGTGGATTGGCCAGAGCGATTTTGAACGATCCGAGCGGCGCTTTCGCCGCCCGCGCGCTCACCAGAAACGTTCACTCGGACAAGGCCAAAGCGCTGGCGAAAGAGGGCGCGGATGTCGTCGCCGCCGACGTCGATGATTCCGCGAGCCTGCGGCGCGCCTTCGAAGACGCGCACGGAGCGTTCTGCGTCACTTTCTTCCGGGCCCATTCTTCGGTGGAGAAAGAAATCGCCGAGTTGCAGACTTTTGACCAATGGCTTGAACGCAACAAGAGCCGCATCCCGCTCGAATAATCTGTGAGGGCCGCCCGAGGCAAGACCCTGCGCTGGCGTAAATATCGAAGGGGAGGCACGCGCGATGAAACGCTTGCATGCAACGCTCGCCGGCGTCGAGCTTTACTTCGACGACCTCGAGCGTGCCCGGAAATTCTATCGCGAAGTTTTGGGTCTGAAGCTGCAAGACGAACAGCCTGGCCACCATTCGCAGTTCGATACGGGGGCGAGCTTTCTCTGCCTGGAAAGAAAGGCGGCCGAATCGTATGCTTCGCGCGACAAGGCTGTTGTCTTTCTCGAAGTGGATGATCTCGCCGCGGCAGTGAAGAAGATCGGCCGCAAACGCTTCGTTCACATCGAATCACGTGGCAAGCGCGGCGGGCCCTCCTGGGCCGTCATGCATGATCCCGAAGGCCACAACGTTCTTCTCCTCAATTCACGAAAGCCCAAAAGGCGCCGCTGAAGCGAATCTATCCTCGCTCCCTCCACTTCGCCGGTGTCTGCCCCGTCCACCGGCGAAACACTCGATGACAATTGGAAGGCTTGGAAGGACTACTCGGGCGAGGAAGCGGTGCGGCAGCTAGGATCCCGCACTCTCAAAATGCCGCAGCAGATTGGCCATCTGGGCCAGGCGCTGGTCCGTGAGGCCATAGACGGTATCGGCGGGGAAGCGGCCGGAGGCGTCCGGTTCGCCGGGAGCAACGCCGGTGAGGATGGAAATGCCTTGCGCGACCGATTCCACCGGATAGATGTGGAATTTCCCTTGACGGACCGCTTCGATCACGTCCTCGCGCAGCATCAAGTCCTCGACGTTTTCGCGAGGGATGATGACTCCCTGCGTTCCGGTCAGTTCGCCCTTGGCGCGGCAGACGTCGAAGAAACCTTCGATCTTTTCATTCACGCCGCCGATCGGCTGGATGTCGCCCTGCTGGCTCACCGAGCCGGTAACGGCGATGTCCTGCCGGATGGGAAGGCCGGAAAGAGAAGAGAGCAAGGCATAGATTTCGGTGGAACTGGCGCTGTCGCCGTCGACGCCGCCGTAGGATTGCTCGAAGCAGACGCTGGCCGAAAGCGAAAGCGGCTTGTCCTGCGCGAATACGCGGCGCAAGTAGCCGGCGATGATCTGCACGCCCTTGTCATGCAGATGGCCGCTGAGGTTCGCTTCGCGCTCGATGTTGATCAGTCCGCTCTTGCCGAGCGCGACCGAGGCGGTGACGCGGACCGGCTTGCCGAACGCATAACCGCCGAGTGCGAGAACGCTCAAACCGTTCACCTGTCCCACGCGGCTGCCACTGGTATCGATCAGGAGAAGCCGCTGCTCGATCATTTCCCGGATCTTGGTTTCGGCGAGGTTGTGGCGTTCGATTCTCGCCTGGAGCGCCTGGCGGACGTGGGCGTCGCTGACGCATGCCTCCCCGCGCTGGCGCGCGAGATACGACGCCTCGCGGGCGACGTCGGCGAGTTCGTGGAAGCGCGCGGTGATCTTTCCGCGGCGGCCGGCGCGGCGTACGCCGTATTCGAGGACGACGGCGACGGCGGTGCGGTCGAGCGGGAGAAGATTTTCCTCCTCGGCGATCTTGCGGACGCGGCCGCCGTATTGCAACACGAGTTCCTGATTCCAATCCACCACTTCGTCGAATTCGACGAGCACCTTGAAAATTTTCCGGAAATCCTCCTCCAGCTCGTAGAACACTTCGTAGAGGTGCTGATCGCCCACCAGCACCACTTTCACGTCGACGTCAATGGGCTCGGGCTTGAGCGCGGGCGGGGAAGCGAAGGGGAAAAAGGCGTCGATGGGTTGGATTTCGAGCCGGCGGTGATTCAGCGTCCGTTTGAGCGCCTGCCACACGCCGCGCTCGCCCAGCAGATCGAGCGCGTACAGGATCAGGAATCCGCCATCGGCCTGCAGCATCGCGCCGCCGCGCAGATCCATGAAATCGGATCGCCACCCGCCCATTCCCTCGAAGCTGCGCTGAATCGAGCCGAACAGGTTGGCGTAGGTGGGCACCGTCTCGAAGATGACGGGACAGCCCGGCCCGTCGTCGTGCGAGAGGATGACGTTGACTCCGTAGACGCGGAATGGATCCTGCTCGGAACGCGGCGGCCGGTCGAGCAGGACGTCCTCGGGGTGATCCTGGCCGGTCTCGGCCTGCTTGAAAGGTTCGAGGTTGTTGAGGATGTGGATGCGGACCTCTTCGAGATATTCGGCGATTTCGTTCTGCGGGTAATGGTCGCGGAGTTCCTGCAGGACGCCATCGACCAGCGTCGACGCGGCCTCCTGCTCCAGGAAATTGAGTTCGCCGGAGAGTTCGCGCGAGAGCGAGAGCGTTTTGCGATAGACGCTGGTGAACTCCTGGCGGAAGTCCTCGTAGCGTTTTCGCAGCTCCTCGGCGGCAGCCGGCGTCAGCTTGCCCTCTTGCACGAGGCGTGGCACCTCTTCCATCGGGACGGGCTGGTTCTCGATCAGCGGCACAATCTCCGGCATTGCCGCCGGACCCACGGCGACCCGGACGAGTGCGAACTGCTGCTGTCCGATGCGCCGGGTGAATTCGTCCATCAGCTCCTTCTCACGTTGCCCGTATCGCTCGACGATGCGGTTCTTGCGCCGCTCGAAGGATTCGCTCTCGAAGAGTTGCGGAATGCGCCGCCGAAGGAAATCGATGGCGGCGGCCATCTCGCGCTTGAGCTCGTTGGCGCTGCCGCGCGGCAGGCTGAGCAGCAGAGGGTTATCCGGGTTCTTGAAATTGTTGACGAAACAGCGATCCGACGAGGGCCGGGCGCAGGGATTCATCTCCCGGAGAAGACTGGCAATGGCGTCGCCGCGGCTGTTGCCGGTGAGGCCGCACACGAATATGTTGTAGCCGGGCGCGTTCAACTCGACGCCCGTTCGCAGGGCCCTCAGCGCCCGCTCCTGCGCCGATTCGCTTTCAACCGGCGCGGCTTCGGCGGTCGTGGCGAAGGGAATCGTCGTGGGATCGCATCGCCAGCGGAGTTGCTCGGGAAGAAGCTCGACGGGATTGGATGCGGTTTTCATGTTCGCTCGAAAGTTTCTACTCCAGTACGGCCGAGTGCGAGGTTTCGTCCTGGCCTCGCCCTGACAGCGGTTTCGTGTAGGCATGCAGCAGCCCGGAAGCGATCGCAATCACCACCGGCCCCAGCACCACGCCGATCATTCCGAAGACCACGATCCCGCCCAGCACGCCCACAAGCACAAGCAGCCCGCTCAGTTCCACACGACCGCTGATCATCATCGGCCGCATCACATTGTCGATCAACAAAACGGCCACGCCGCAAACGAGCAACAGCACGATGGCTCGGCCCACGTGCCCCTGCGCCACCAACCAGCCCGCCGCAGGTATCCACACCATCCAGGCGCCCAGCACCGGCAGCAGCGCGAAAAACGCCATCACCACGCCCCAGAACACCACCGCGTGCAAACCCACCGCCCAAAACGTCAGGCCGCTCACCAGTCCGGTCACGCCGGCTCCGGCCAGCGTCGACGCCACGGTGACGAAGACCAGATCGTGCGTCTGCGCGATCATCGACTCCCGCTGCTCCTCCGCTACGGGAAGAGAGCGCCGTACCCACATCATGATTGTGTCTGCGTCCCGGAAAAAATAGAACATGGCAATGATCGTGATCACCACGTCGAAGAGGAAAATAACGATGTTACGCACCACGAGGCCCAATTGACCAGCCAGCACCGTGGTGAGCCGCCGCAGTCCTTCACGCAAGAGGTCCGGCAGGTCCGCGGCGGTTCGGCCGGGCAGGTGCGCGGCCAGCCACTCCCAGGCGTGATTGAGCCAGGAAATCTGGCTCAGGAAGGTGCCCACTTGAACCATGCTCAGCGCCGAAACTGCCTGCTGAAGGAAGGCGATCACCACCAACAGCATCGGCACCACCAGAATCACGGTTGCGATGACGGTGCTCAAGCTGGCCGCGATGCGTTTGCCCATCCGCCGCTCCAGACGTCGATGCCACGGGAGCAACAGGATGACCACGACCGCCGCCCAGATCAGCGGCGTCAGAAACGGCTCGAAAACCTTGAAAGAGAGCCACGCAACAAGCGCCAGAAACCCGTAGAAGAGGGCCGTGGTTACCCGCTGAGTTGGCGTGGGTTCAGGCATCGTATCGTGTCGCCTTATCTCTTCGCATCTCCGGTGCCGGGGAATTCGTCAACTTCGACCGCACGGGCCGCTTCTTCCATATGTCCAAGTGCCCCCCAAGCCCGGAAAGCAACGCTGAGCCGGAGTATACTAGCCGCTGAGCCTTCCATGGAAGAGCCAGCACCCTCCCCGCACCGGCGTACGCGATTGATCGCCCGCGACCGGGATGAAGAATATCGCGAGTGTCTCGATTGCGGAGAAATTCTGGAGAAGGAACCGCCCTCCGAGCCGCCCCCCTTCGACGAATCGCTCTCCGACGCCTGATCGAGGAACCAGCGGCCGCAGGGGGGGCGGGTTTCAAACCCGCCCCGACCCCTGGGCAATCCACTCCCTCCTGCATCGCTCTCTACCGAGTAGACGACTCCTGGCGGCCTGCTGTTGCCTCCCCGGAAATTTCCGACACCGGCATCGCCAGAACCCAGCCGTAGATGTTGCTCACATACAAGGTTCCTCCGACGATCACGGGCGATGACGGACCAAATGCGCCGCCAATGTGTTTGTTGCCGAGCAGTGTTCCGTCCGCGGCGCGGATCGTGGCAATGTCCCCGGATTTGTAAGGGACGTAGAGGACGCCGTCCGCCAGCGCCGCCCCCGCCCTGATTTGCGCTCCCAGGAGCACCGACCAGAGCAGACCGCCCGTCTTCAGATCAACCGCATAGTAGTCGCCCGTCACCGGGCTCCCCTCGAACACAATGCCGCCAGCAATCATCGGCGTCGCGGTTTTCATGGCCGGCGGGACGGCGCCGCTCCCAAACCTTCTTTGCCATACGATTTTGCCGGTGTTCGCGTCCAGAGCGAGCAGCACATTGGCGACCGGCGCCTGAGGATCGCCCGTATCAATTGTGGCTTCCTGAACCACGACTCCATGGGCATAGGCAGGTGTGCAGTCGCCGATTCCGGTTGCGACCAGTTCCGGCAGAGTCATCTTCCACGCGATCTTGCCGCTCTCTTTG
>JAGWOX010000197.1 GCA_028877145.1 Acidobacteriota bacterium
CGCGAACTGCTCACCTACATGATGGAGAATTCCGCCGTCATTTTCCCCGCTTTTGAGTTGATTTTGGTCGCCAAGAACCTCGAACGAATCGGCGATCACGCCACGAACATCGCCGAGGACGTCATCTACATGGTCGCCGGCCGCGACGTACGGCATCTCGCCCCGGACCGGCGCTAGGCCTCCTTTCCGGCCAGCGGAGCGCATCCCTGCGTTCTTGACACTGATCCCAAGCCGGAACTAGCTTGAGGTATTCCCCCCACGCGGCCGTACTGGGGACGGCCAGACTCGGGATGAGGAGAATAACGATGCGTGTCTATCTCGTTAGCAGGAACCTGCCCGGAATTACCAAGGACCAACTCGCTGCCGCGCAGGCCGCGGCCATCAAACTCGGACAAGAAATGACCGCACAGGGAAAGCAGGTTCGCTACATCCGCGCACCTACGTGCCCAGCGAATCGCATGTGATGTGTATGTTTGAGGCTGAGCGCCCCGAATACGTCAAGGAACTGAACGAGACCGCGAAAATTCCGTTCAGCAGTATCGTCGAAGCCGAAGACCTGAGCCCGCGCTAAGCGAGTGGAAGGAAAGAGGTGTTCTTTGCGTGCCCCAGGCGCTGCCCCGATGCCTTCCTGGATAGGGGGTCCGCATCGTCGCATCGGACCGGAGTTGCGCCTGGGCTTTTTCTCCTCGGCCATCGTGCCTTCAGACTCCACTCCGAAGTTGTAGTTGCTGATGTCACTCGTCACGTTCACCGCCGAGCTGCCGCTGGCCGGGCTGCTGGCCTGGCTCGTCGCGGTGACGGTCACCGATGCCGGATTGGGCAGGTCCGCCGGGGCCGTGTACAGCCCTCCCGACGTGGCTGCAATTCCCCGCCTTCAAAACTGACGGCAGGGTGCCCGATGCGGTTCGCTGCCTGGTAATTACCCCTCACCGGAGAAGGGAAATCGCCCTTTTTCTCGTTCTCTGCGGATGAGGACGTTAAAGAAGCCCGTGGAGCACAAATGAGACCCGGCGGACTGGAAATCCCAGACGCCGTCATCCGTCTCCGATGCGCAGCCGGCAGCCTTCCTCTGGCGCCGCACTTCAGTCGTTTACCTAACCCCATTCTCCTGCTCTCAGTCCCAGCCATCTTTAGGAATCCAGAGCGTCGATGTCGTGCTGCGAAGAACGGCCGGGCCCAGCCAAACCACTCTCCCTGGAGGACACCATGATCGCTTCGGGACGATCCGCGCGAATCCACTCCGGATTCGAGGCGAAGTTTGCCGCTGTGTTGACCGCATGCCTGATTGCTGTCTCCGTCGCGATGACGGGCTGCAGCAGCGGCGGCGGGAGTTCTCCGTCATCGAGCTCATCGGGAGGCTCGTCGTCGCCATCCGTTACGGTTTCCACTTCGCCTGCGAGTGTGAATACTCTGCTTGGCAACACTCAGCAGTTCAATGCAACGGTCAGCGGATCGTCGAACACGAGCGTGACGTGGAGTGTGAACGGCGTGGCGGGAGGGAACACGACGGTGGGCACGATCACGTCGGGAGGGCTGTACACGGCCCCGGCGGACCTGCCCAATCCGGCATCGGTGACCGTCACCGCGACGAGCCAGGCCAGCAGCACGGCCAGCGGCAGCTCGGCGGTGAACGTGACGAGTGACATCAGCGTCACGGTCACGACAAATCCCGCGAATATCCAGACGCTGGCCCCTGGAGCCACCGCACAATTCACGGCAACTGTTACCAGCGCCGGCCATCCTGACACTGCCGTGAACTGGACGGTAAACGGGGTAGCAGGCGGGAACTCGACGGTAGGTACAGTAGTCGCGGGCAGCAGTCCCGATACAGCGATTTATACGGCACCTTCGACGACTCCCAACCCGGCCGGGATCACCATCGAGGCGCTAAGCGTGGCCGATTCGAGCAAATCCAGCACGTTGTCCTTGACGATCATGCAGCCACTGACGGCAACGGCGGTTTCGAGCACCACGCCGCTCCCCATGACCCCTCTTTACATCACCACAGCCGGTCTAGACATCAGCCAGTCCGTGTCCGTGCAGTTCTCGAACTCCTCAGGTTTTTCGCTGACCGAACAACCGACTCGAGTCGCTTCGGATGGAACGGTCGTTGTTGCTGTGCCGCTTTACGTCGACCCAAGCAGCGGGCAGATCGGCTCGGGAGCGGTTTCACTCGTATTGACGCAAGGAAGCCAAACCTCAGCGCCGGTTACGATCACCATACAAGACCTTCCCGCGGTGAGCAGCTATGGGACCCAATTGGGACAGATCAGCCATGTTTTCCTGAACTACGAGGCGATGAGGATTGCGCGCAGAATTGGCGAACTGCAAGCGTTCCAGGAACTTCCCGGCAATACCGTCGACACCACTCAAGCACAGGCCAGCCTGCAAACGCTCCTGCTTTCGGTGATCGAAGCCAGGAACGACGTTGACCGCGTCGCCCTGGACAACACGCTTGTGATCAGTGGGGGCACACTGCCGGATGGCACGCCGATTCAGTTCGACAAGAACTCACTCGACATGATGGACCGCACCTTCGGTCTGTACCTTTCGGAACTTGCGTCCGTGTATTCGCCGCCCGCGGTTGCCGCTCGGCAGGGAATTCAAGAGAAGACCCGCACTGCCCGCACGCCGAGCGCGGTTCGCCCCTCGGCCGCTAGCGGAGCGGGGCCGTTGGTGAGTGCTGCAACTTTCGATTCCATTCTCAACTACATCGGCGCAGCCAACAGCTTGACCGGACTCACGCAATCGTATTCGGATTCTCTTGCGAAGGATCCGACGTTCCTCGACAAATTGCTCACCGTGGCAAACGCGGAGGGGGCGCTCTACGGCTTGGCGACACTGGGCGGAAGCACGGCGCAAACTGTTGTCGGCGCGGCGTACGGATCACTTGTCTCAGGTGTGGCTGTGATGAACGATGCGGGAATGGAACTCGGCGATCTGAGCTACATCATCTACGCCTCGCATTACGGAGGCGATCCAGCGGTCCTTCAGGAAGCGCAGGCAGACATCAATAACAGATCTCACGACGCTCTAATCAACACGATTCAGGCGGAGCTGAACCTAGCCACTGTGGGAGGCTACTTCGGATCGTTCGGATCTGGCGTCATCGGCTCCTTCCTGAATATTGAGAACGCGGGAGGACAGGTCGCCATCCAGTCGGCATCTTTAATGACGAGTGTCTACGGCTGCGTCACGTCCCCTGACGGGCCGTGTTACGGAGCGATCGAACAAACGGCACTCAACTTGGCGGGTGAGGTCACCCAAGTCTTCAGTTCCGCCACGCAGGGATTCGCCGAAGTGACGGGGACGGCAACAATCTCCAACAGCCAAGGTAGCACACTCGCAGCGGATACTGGTGTCGAGATTGGGTCATTCGATGTCACGGGCAGCGAAGTGACGGCCTTGGGCGATCCCGGCGGCAATTACGACTTCTTCATTCCACTGGGGGCGCCCAACACCGACTATACCAACCTGACGCTGACCGCCTTCGATCCGGTGAGCGACATTATCCTTTCCTCCACGACCGTCAATCTATCGGGACTGACGACGACCACCCCGACGATTCTGCCTTCGCTCCAAGGAACCTGTTCGGACGCTGACGCATCCGGCCCCGACGCCGACGACCCCGACTGCGATTAAAGGCGGGCTGAATCGTGGATGAGCACGGAGGGAGACCGTGCCCAGGCCGGCCCAGGACCGCCCCTGCTGGGGCGGTCCCGCCGGGGTCATTTCGTCACATCTCTCTTGCCGCTGGCGGTCGAGATGGCGTATAAGCGGCCGAACTGTGTTTGTCATGGCCGCGCATACAGGAACTCGAGAATCCGCCTCCGCTCCTGCGGGGGCTTCGGCCCGATTGTGGAATCCCGATCTGGCCGCTGTGCCGGCGGAGCGGCGCTCGTGGGGCACTTACAACTACACGGCGCTCTGGGTGTCGATGAGCGTCAATATCCCCACTTACATGCTGGCTAGCGGGATGATCGCTGGCGGCATGGATTGGCGGCAGGCGCTCTTCACCGTTTTTCTCGGCAACCTGATTGTTCTCGTCCCGATGCTTCTCAACGCCCATGCGGGGGCGCGCTACGGCATTCCGTTTCCGGTGTTTGCGCGGGGATCGTTCGGCGTACTCGGAGCGAATGTGCCGGCGATGCTGCGGGCGCTGGTGGCCTGCGGCTGGTTCGGGATACAGGCGTGGATTGGCGGCGAAGCGGTGAACGTTCTGCTCGCGGCTCTCGTGCCGGGCTGGAACCATCCCTGGCTCTGCTTCTTCGGTTTCTGGCTGCTGAATCTGGCGGTGATCGTCCGCGGCATCGAGACGGTGCGCTGGCTGCAGGGCGTCAGCGCGCCGTTGCTCGTGGCGCTGGGCGTGGCGATGCTGTATTGGGCGTATAAGCATGCGGGCGGATTCGGGCCGATGCTCGCGACGCCTTCGAAATTCCGCACGTTCGGGGAATTCTTCCGCTTCTTCGTGCCGTCGCTCACGGGTGTCGTGGCGTTCTGGGCCACTGTCGCACTGAACATTCCCGATTTCACCCGCTACGCTCGCGGCCAGAAGGAGCAGATGCTTGGCCAGGCGCTCGGCTTGCCGACCACGATGACGTTTTATGCCTTCATCGGGATCTCCGTAACTTCGGCGACGGTCGTCGTTTTCGGACAAGCGGTCTGGGACCCGGTCCAGGTGCTCAGCCGGTTGGGCAATCCCTGGGCGGTGGTCGTCGCGATGGTGGGGTTGCTGGTGGCGACGCTGAACGTGAACGTGGCGGCCAATGTCGTTTCTCCCTCGAACGATTTCTCGAATCTGTGGCCGCGGCGGATCAGTTTCCGGATGGGTGGCGTAATTACGTGCCTCGTGGGGCTGCTGATGCAGCCGTGGAAGCTGCTCGCCAGCTACGGGACATATATCACGGGGTGGCTGGTCGGCTATTCGAGTTTTTTGGGGCCGCTTGCGGGAGTCCTGATCGCCGATTATTACGTTTTGCGGAAGAAAATCATGCTGCCCGAAGATCTCTACCAGCGCGGCGGCTTCTACGAATTTTCGCGCGGAGTAAATTGGCGGGCGGTCTGGGCGCTTGTGGCCGGCATTCTGGTTGCCCTCGCGGGGCTTGCAGCGCGGCCGCTGGCTGAACCGGGACATGCGGATTGGCTGAGGATTCTTGCCGGAGTCATCGCGCGCTTCTACGACTACGCGTGGTTCGTGGGTTTCGGTGTCTCGTTCTTCGTCTATCTGGGGCTGATGCGGCGCGGGAATCCTGCTCCGAAATAAGAGTGGCTCACCGCAGAGGCGCAAAGGACGCGGAGGGAGCGCGGAGAAAACGTTCCCGCCCTGATTCAACAATGATCAGCCGTAACCGCATGGTTTCCTCCGCGCCCTCTGCGCCTCTGCGGTGAGCCGCTTTATCACTTTCCCCGGTTGAGGTAGCTACGAATCTGGCGAAGGACAGCCAGGAACATCGTTTTGGTTAGTCGGCCGGTGAACGTGTTTTGCTGGCTGGGGTGGTAGGCGGCGAAGAGGCGCGGGAGATCGCCGGGCAGCGTGTAACTGGCGCCATGGCGGAAAGGATAGGGCGCGAGGGTTTCGATCAGGCCGCGTTCCTTGAGCATCGAAAGGTAGCCGCGCAGGGCGATGCCGCCGAGCGCGAGCACAGCGCGCGGGTGGATGAAATCGAATTCGCCGGCGAGATAGGGGCGGCAATTCAGGATTTCCGAAGGCAGCGGTTTATTGGCCGGGGGAGCGCAGCGGCAGATGGCGGTGATGAAAAGATTGGTGAGCCTCAGCCCGTCGTCGCGGTCGATGGAAGTGGGTTGATTGGCGAAGCCAGCGCGATAAAGGCAATCGTAGAGAAAATCGCCGGAGCGGTCGCCGGTGAACATCCGTCCGGTGCGGTTGCCTCCGTGGGCCGCGGGCGCGAGGCCGACGATCATGAGTTCGGCAGACGGATCGCCGAAGCCGGGGCTTGGCTTGCCCCAATATTCCTGGTCACGGAACGCTCGACGGCGCGTCCGCGCCACCTGCTCCCGATAGCGAACCAGGCGCGGGCATTTGCGGCAATTCACCACGCACTCCTCGAGCGCCGGCAAAGTTTCAAACGGCGCGGTTTTCGGCTTCGTCGTCACGGCCAAAGAATACCGCAGAATGCCTTTCGGCATGGGGAAAGAGCCGTAGAACAGCGTTAAATTGCACCACATGGAAGGAAGGTCGTAGAATTAAAGTTGCCAGGGGCGGGTGCAGCCCCGGGAACGGCGCCGCGAGAGGGAAAGGGCGGCGCCAACGGCAACCGAACCCGAAAACCTTCGTGTCGAACCTGATTCAGATAGGGGCAACCGATCCTACAGCCCAGGCGCCGGAGAGCATCTCTGTCCCTGAAGTCGAGAAGGGAGTGGGCTGCGATTTCGACAGCTATCTGTTCTCGCCGGACGGATCGTGGGACGAACGAATCGCCAGCGCCAAGGAACGGCTAGGCTCGCGCGTGGTAATTCTCGGCCATCACTACCAGCGGGACGAAGTGGTGAAATTCGCCGATTTCCGCGGCGATTCGCTGAAACTCTCGCAACAGGCCGCCGGAACCGACGCCGACTACATCGTTTTCTGCGGCGTGCACTTCATGGCCGAGAGCGCGGATGTGCTGCGCCGGCCGCATCAAGTGGTAGTACTGCCCGACCTGGGCGCCGGCTGCTCGATGGCCGATATGGCCGAGATCGGGCAAGTGGAGAGCTGCTGGGAAGAATTGCGCGCGGCGGGAATCGACAACGTGGTACCGATCACGTACATGAATTCGACGGCGGCGATCAAGGCCTTCACCGGCCGCCAAGGCGGCGCCGTTTGCACCAGCTCGAACGCCAATGTCGTGATGCGCTGGGCATTCGAGCGGGGCGAGCGGGTTCTCTTCCTCCCGGACGAGCACCTGGGACGGAACACAGCCGTTGCCCTGGGCCTGGACCTTGACCGCATGGCCGTCTGGGACCCATTGGAGGAGTTGGGCGGAAATGACGAAGAGACGCTTGCCCGCTCTCGGGTGATTCTGTGGAAGGGTTACTGCTCGGTCCATCAAAGATTTCAACCGGAACACGTCGACCACGTGCGATCGGCCTATCCTGGTATCCGGGTGATGGTGCATCCGGAATGCCGGATGGAAGTGGTGCAGAAAGCGGACATCGCCGGTTCCACCGAGAAGATCATCAAAGCCGTGAGCGCGGCCGGGCCGGGGACCTCCTGGGCGATCGGCACGGAGATTCATCTGGTGAACCGGCTGGCGCGTGAGTTTCCGGAGCAGCAGATCGTGTCACTCGATCCTCACGTTTGCGTGTGTACAACGATGTTCCGGATCAGCCCGCAGCACCTGGCCTGGGCGCTCGAGAACCTTGCCGAAGATCGCGTGGTGAACCGCATCGAAGTGGATGCGAAGACGCGGCAGTGGGCGCGCGTGGCGCTCGAGCGCATGCTCGAATTGCGATGAGAGAATGAGCGAGAATCCGAATCCAAAGCAGTTTACTCTGGACGAGGCCGAGAAGGCCCGTCAGTCGATCGAGCCGATGCTGGCCGAGGCGATCGAGCACCGGCGCGTGGCGCTCGAATTCGAGCGCAAACTTTCCGGGCTGGCCCAGCGCATCCAGTTCTCCGGCGGCCTCGCGGTGA
>JAGWOX010000198.1 GCA_028877145.1 Acidobacteriota bacterium
GAAGCCCGGCGCTACACGAAACCAACTTTGGCCTTTGCGGGCGGTTCAATCGCTGACGGGGTGTGCTACATTACGAAAAAGGGGTGGACGGGCATGCGTGCTCGCCGCCTCTTGCTTGCCAGGGACTCATCTTCAGCCAGTCAGACGGAGGGAGGGAGTAGAACCATGATTCCGCCGGTATTCGAGTATTTCCGACCCAAGACACTTCCCGAAGCGTTCAATCTGCTCAACCAGTACGGCGAAGACGCGAAAATTCTGAGCGGCGGGCAAAGCCTGATTCCGATGATGAAATTCCGGCTGGCCCGTCCGAGCTACGTGGTCGATATCAACCGCATCGCGGGCCTTTCCTATATCAAGGAGGAAGGCGAATACCTGAAAATCGGTGGGCTGACGCGCGAATCGGAGATCGAGCATTCGCCGCTGATTCGATCGAAATTTCCGCTTCTGCTGGACACTGCGGCGGTGATTGCCGATCCGCAGGTGCGCAACATGGCGACAGTGGGCGGCAATCTGGCGCACGGCGATCCGGCGAACGATCATCCGGCGACGATGCTCGCTCTAGGCGCGCAAATCGTGGCCACGAGCAAGGCCGGCGAGCGCGTGATCCCGATCGAGAACTTTTTCGTTTCCCTGCTCTCCACGGCGCTCCAGCCGGGAGAGATCCTCACTGAAATTCGCATTCCGATTCCGCCCGCGGGGAGCGGCGGCGCCTATTTCAAGCTGGAACGCAAAGTGGGCGATTTCGCCACGGCCGCGGTGGCGGTGCAAGTGACCTTGGATGCCAATGGCGTGTGCCAGAAAGCGGGCATCGGGCTCACGAACGTCGGCGTGACCGCAGTGAAAGCGGCGAAGGCCGAGGCGTTCCTCCGCGGCAAGAAACTCGATGAAGCCACGATTCGCCAGGCGGGGCAGCTGGCCGCCGACGAAGCCGAGCCGAGTTCCGATCTACGCGGCCCGGCCGAATATAAGAAGGGTCTGGTGAAAGAGCTGACTCAGCGGGCCCTGCTGCGCGCGCTCGAGCGCGCCCGGAAGTAAGCGAGCGGAAGGAGCGAGCGATGGCGGCAAAGCAGAAAGTCCGCGTCAAGATCAACGGCCAGGAGCGCGAGGCGGAAGTCGAGCCGCGGCTGCTGCTGGTCCATTTCATTCGCGAAGTGCTCAGCCTGACCGGAACGCACATCGGTTGCGACACGAGCCATTGCGGCGCGTGCACGGTGATGCTCGACGGCAAGACGGTGAAATCCTGCACGATGTTCGCGGTGCAGGCCGACGGCTGCGAAATCCTCACCATCGAAGGATTGATCCAGGACGGCAAGCTGCATCCGCTGCAGGAAGGATTCAAGGAGGAACACGGCCTGCAATGCGGTTATTGCACGCCGGGAATGATCCTCTCGTCTCTCGCACTGCTGAAACGGAATCCGAATCCGAGCGAAGATGAAATCCGGCACGGCATATCCGGGAACCTGTGCCGCTGCACCGGCTACCAGAACATTGTGAAAGCGGTGCAATATGCCGCCGCGAAGATGGCGCAAGGAGGGCAGCGATGATTCACAAGACTTCGCCCGAAATCGGTGGCATGGGCCACTCGATCAAGCGCAAGGAAGATTTGCGGTTCGTGCAGGGCAAGGGCAACTACGTTGACGACGTGCATCTGCCCGGCATGGTCTACGGGCACATTGTGCGCAGCCCGTACGCCCACGCGCGGATCAAGAAAATCAATATCGAGCCGGCGATGAAAGTGCCGGGTGTGCTTGCGGTCATCACCGGCGAAGACCTGGCCAAGGCAGGACTTTCGTGGATGCCCACGCTTTTCCACGACAAGCAGATGGTGCTGGCGACCGGCAAGGTGCTGTTCCAGGCGCAGGAAGTGGCGTTTGTCATCGCCGAGGACCGCTACGTCGCGGCCGACGCCGCCGAACTCGTCGAAGTGGATTACGAACCGCTGCCGGTGCTCGTCGATCCGCACCACGCGCTCGATCCCGATGCGCCGATCCTGCGCGAGGACCGCGAGGAAAAAACCAACCATATTTTCCATTGGGAAGTGGGCGACCAGAAGGCCACCGAAAAAGCGATCAAAGGCGCCGCGGCGAAGGCCGAGGTTCACGCTTTCTTCCAGCGCTGCCATCCCTCGCCACTCGAAACCTGCGGCTGCGTGGCCGATTTCAATCGCGCGACGGGAAAGCTCACCGTGTATTTGACTTCGCAGGCGCCACACGCACATCGCACCGTTTTCGCGCTTGTCGGCGGGCTTCCCGAGCAGAATATCCGCATCATTTCGCCGGATATCGGCGGCGGATTCGGCAACAAGGTTCCGGTCTATCCCGGCTACGTCTGCACCGTCGTCGCGTCGCTCCAGCTCGGCCGGCCGGTGAAATGGATCGAGACGCGCTCGGAAAACCTGCAATCCACCGGCTTCGCGCGCGATTACCACATGACCGCGGAACTCGCCGCGGACAAGAACGGGAAAATTCAGGCGCTGCGCGTGAAGACGCTCGCCGATCACGGCGCGTTCAACGCTGCGGCGCAGCCGTCGAAATTCCCCGCCGGGCTCTTCAGCATCTGCACCGGTTCCTACGAAATGCCCACGGCGTTCTGCGAAGTCGACGGCGTCTACACGAACAAGGCCCCGGGCGGCATCGCCTATCGGTGCTCCTTCCGCGTCACCGAGGCCGCGTACCTGATCGAGCGGGCGATGGACGTGCTCGCGGGCGAATTGAAAATGGATCCGGCAGAACTTCGCCGCCGCAATTTCATTCCCGCCGACAAGTTCCCCTATCAATCGCCGCTCGGCTGGAGCTATGACAGCGGAAACTACGAAGCGGCGATGAAACTGGCGCTCGACAAAATCGGCTACGCCGAATTGCGCAAGGAGCAGGAAGAAAAGCGCAAGAAGGGCGAGTTGATGGGTATCGGCATCTCCAGTTTCACGGAGATCGTCGGCGCCGGACCTTCGCACACCTTCGACATTCTCGGCATCAAGATGTTCGACAGCTGCGAGATTCGCATCCATCCGACCGGCAAGGCGATCGCGCGGATGGGAACCAAGAGCCAGGGGCAAGGGCACGAAACCACCTACGCGCAAATCGTCGCGCAGGAATTGGGGATTCCGGCCTCGGACGTCGCCATTGAAGAAGGCGACACGGATACCGCGCCCTACGGACTCGGCACCTACGCCAGCCGCAGCACGCCAACCTCCGGCGCGGCCACGGCCATCGCGGCACGTAAAATCCGCGACAAGGCGCGGAAAATCGCCGCGTTCCTGCTCGAAGTGAGCGAGGAAGACCTGGTCTGGGAGCCAGGGAAATTCTCGGTAAAAGGCGCGCCGGGCAAGAGCAAGACGATCCAGGAAATTGCCTTCGCCGCGTACACGAACTTCCCGCCAGGGCTCGAGGCGGGCCTCGAAGCGGTGGATTATTACGATCCGCCGAACCTCACGTTCCCGTTCGGCACCTACATCTGCGTCGTCGATATCGACAAGGGCACCGGTGAAGTGAAGGTGCGCCGGTTCGTCGCGGTCGATGACTGCGGGAACATCATCAATCCGATGATCGTCGACGGCCAGATCCATGGCGGATTGACCGAAGGGCTGGCCATTGCGTTCATGCAGGAGATTTCCTACGACGAGATCGGCAACGTGCAGGGCGGCAATTTCATGGACTACCTGATTCCCACGGCGGTCGAAACGCCGAACTGGGAAACCGACAAGACCTGTACGCCTTCGCCGCACCATCCGTTCGGCGCGAAAGGCGTGGGCGAATCGCCAAACGTCGGATCGCCGGCGGCTTTTGTGAACGCGGTGGTCGATGCGCTCTCGCACCTCGGGGTGAAGCATATCGACATGCCCATCGCTCCCTGGAAGGTGTGGAACATTCTGAAGGAAAAGGGAGTCGTGGGATAAGCGCGGCTCTCCGCAGCAGCCGTGCGCGGCGGGCAAGATTGCAGTTTTCGGCGCGTTCTGAAGAGCGCACAGCCTGAAGGCTGTGCTACCGAAACCAGAATCGTTCTCCATAACAGTAGGATTGCGCGGGCAGGAGTGCGGCAAGGCGCCATTCCCCGTTGGACGCTCGGCTCTGCGAAGCCGAGAGACGGTTTTAGTAGCACAGCCTTCAGGCTGTGCGGCGTGCGCCTTGCCAGGCCGATGCCGGCACGGGCGCTCTCCATTCGTCTGCTAAGATAAACACAAGTGGAAAACCTATGACGCATTCTCCAAAACTTCCGAGAGCTGATGGCATTCCAGATGTCGATACGCTGATTCGGCGATTCGAAGAAAAGGGATATGTGACCGATCGCGCGCTGGCGACCGCGATTTTCCTGGGGATTCGGCTTGGCAAGCCCGTGCTGATAGAGGGGCACGCCGGGCTGGGCAAAACGGAAGTGGCGAAAGTGCTCGCCGCCGTCCTGAACACGCGGCTGATTCGGCTGCAATGCTACGAAGGGCTCGACGTCAATTCGGCCGTTTACGAGTGGAACTATCAAAAGCAACTGCTGGCCATCAAGATTGAGGAAGGGACCGGCGATTCCATCGAGGAGAAGGAAAAGCATATTTTCAGCCGCGAGTTCCTTCTGGAACGGCCGCTGCTCCAGTCCATTTCTGCCGAAGATGCTTCGCCTGTGCTGCTCGTCGACGAAATCGATCGCGCTGACGAGGCGTTCGAGGCGTTCCTTCTCGAACTGCTCTCCGATTTCCAGATCAGCGTGCCGGAAATGGGGACAATCCGCGCGCGGCACATTCCCTACGTCATTCTCACATCCAACCGCACACGGGAACTGGGCGACGCGCTGAAGAGGCGATGTATTTATCATTGGATCGACTACCCTTCCCTCGAAAAGGAATTGCAGATCGTACGCGCGCGGTTGCCGGAAATCGAGGAGCGGCTGGGGCGGGAGATCGTCGAGTATGTGCACGCGGTGCGGGAGTTGCCGCTCGCGAAACCGCCGGGGGTGGCGGAGACGCTCGATTGGGCGGCGGCGCTTGGCGCGCTGTCCAAGGCGCACCTGGATGCTGAAGCGGCGGAACAGACGCTGAGTTGCCTTTCGAAATCGAAAGAGGATGTTACGAAGATCAAGACGCACGGGATCGAGAATCTGCTTTCCACTTCCAGCTAACGCGTGAAGGTTGGGTCACGGCGGGAAAAGCGCACAGGCTGAAGCCTGTGCCACTGGAGGGGTCGCTCGATTGCGATGCGAATAGTGACGGCAAGGCTCCCGTGCTAACAAGTGCGGAATTGAAATGATTCCCGAAGAGCCAGAGCGGATGAATCGGTGGGTGGTGGAATTCTGCCGCTTTGCGCGGGCGCATGGGCTGTCTGCGGGGGTAAAGGAGACGCTCGATTCGCTGGCGGCGGTGCGGCTCGCCGGCATGAGCGAACGGAACACGCTGCCACTCGCGCTGCGCGCGGTGGTTTGCTCGTCGAAGGACGAATGGGATCGATTTGACGATATATTTCGGGCGTTCTGGAATGCGGCGGATGTTCCGGCGCCGAAGGCTCCGCCGACGCGGCAGGAGCGGAGATCGCGAGGAGCGACGGGCGAACAGCGTGCCGGAGGCGCGGAGCGGCCGATCGTTACGGGCACGGGCAGCGGACGGGCCGAGGAAGAAGGCGGGCGCGCCATCACTGGCGCCAGTGCGCTCGAACGGCTGCGGAAAACGGATTTCTCGCTTGTGCCGCAGCAGGATGCCGAGGCTCTCGAACGGCTCTCGCTCCGTTTGTTTCGCCGGATGGCGCTGCGCCTTTCGCGACGGCTGCGCATTGCCAATACCGGAGTTGGGCCGCTCGATCTGCGACGGACGATCCGGCGCGGGATCCCGCGTGGTGGCGAACTCATCGAACTGAAATACAGGGTTCGCAAGCGGAAGCCGGGGCGGCTGGTGATTTTGCTGGACGTGAGCGGATCGATGAATCCTTACAGCCTGTTTCTGCTGAGATTCGCCTATGCGTTGCAGAAACATTTCCAGCGCGTCCGTACGTTTCTTTTCAGCACGCAACTCGTCGATATCACGCCCACGCTCAAGACGTCCAGCTTGGCCGAGGCGCTCGTCGCGCTCTCGCGCGAGGACGCTGGGTGGGCCGGCGGGACGAAAATCGGCGAATCGCTCGGCGAGTTTCTCCGGCTTTACGAGCGGAAGCTGCTTTCGCGTGATACCCTGCTGATGATTCTGAGCGATGGGTGGGACACGGGAGAGCCGGAGGTGCTGGCGGCGGAACTGGCCGCGGCAAACCGGCGCGTGGGCAAGCTGATCTGGCTGAATCCGCTGCTCGGACTCGAAGGCTACGAGCCGATCACGCGCGGGATGAGCGCCGCGCTGCCTTTTATCGATGTCTTCGCGCCGGCGCACAATCTCGAAAGCCTGCTGGCTCTCGAGCGGCATCTTGCGTTCGGCGGGGCCAGGTAGCGGAAGAACGGGTGAAGGAAAATGTTCGATCGCTTTTTGCAAAAGGCCGAGGAACTGGTGGCAAGGGGCGAGTCGTTCGCCTTCGCGGTCGTCGTTCGCACGGAAGGCCACAGTTCCGGCAAGGCCGGCGACAACGCCATCGTCACAGTCGACGGCCAGCTCTGGGGCTGGGTTGGCGGCGGCTGCACGCAGCCGGTGGTTATCAAGGAAGCGCTCAAGGCGCTGGCGGATGGCCGCGCGCGATTGGTGAGGATCGCGCCCGAGGCTAGTCCCGAGTCGCCTGCGGGAATTGTCGACTACACCATGAAGTGCCACAGCGGAGGAGCCTTGGACATCTTCATCGAACCGGTAACCGCAAAACCGCGCATCCTGATTCTGGGACGGTCACCCGTCGCGAGAACGCTCGCGCGACTCGCCGCGGCGGTGGAATTTTCCGTTGCCGTCGCCGCGCCCGAAGCCAGCCGCGAGAATTTTCCTGACGCAGACGTTGTCCTCGACGATTTGGGGCTGGGCGATGTGAAGATCGGGCCGCAGACGTTCATCGTGGTTTCGACGCAGGGCGAGCGGGACGAAGATGGCGTTGAATTGGCGCTGTCGACCGAGGCTTCTTACATCGCCTTCGTCGCCAGCAGAACGAAAGCGGAGAAGATTCTCAAATCTTTCGCGGCGGCCGGGGCAACGGAGGAGAGACTAAAACGCGTTCGTGCGCCGGCGGGAATGGCGATCGGCGCGAAATCTCCCGAGGAAATCGCGGTGAGCATTCTGGCGGAAATTATTCAGGTGAAGGCGGCGCGCGCGCAATCCGCGCAGGCCACTCAGCCTGCACCCGCGGCACAGCCGGCGCAATCGGCAACGCTTAGATTGGGTCAGATCACGTTGGGGGCGGAACCGGAAAAGAGCGCGGAAACTGCCGCCGGAACCGGGCAGACGTCCGCCGAAGAAGCCATCGATCCTATTTGCGGCATGACGGTGAAGATTGCCCGGGCGAAGTATTTTTCCGAATATCGAGGAAACAAGTTCTACTTCTGCTGCGCGGGGTGTAAGCAGGCGTTTGAGCAGCAGCCGGAAAAGTACGCTTCGGACGGTCCGGCTTGACATTCCTTACAACTGCCCTTGTGGCTGACATCTGCTTTGCACCCTCGGGGTCCTTCGCTTCGCTCAGGATGAC
>JAGWOX010000199.1 GCA_028877145.1 Acidobacteriota bacterium
TCAGGATCCAGTCAAGCCAGTTTTTTTGCATCGGCTCGAACCAGAAAAGGAAAAAGCCCACGCGGCGCGTCGCCGTTTCCTCGATCGAAAAGTGACAAGGAAATCGAGTGCCGGCAAGGATGATGAGAATGATTGCAAGTGTCAGCCAGCCCGCGAGAAAATCCAGCTGCTCAGAAGGCGATGCACGTTGCTTCTCCATGCGAAAAATGGTCAAAGTTTTGTCGCTTTCCGCGCGCGCGTGCGCGCGCCCCTTTTGGAAAGTATGACGGCCCGGAGCGGCGTTTGCCAGACCGTTCTCCTCCTGTTGGGACGGAAAGGTATCGCGAGGAGGTTGCCCTCAGCGAAAAATCGAACGCTTTCGGCGGGTCTGCAGGTTTAGAATCCAAGTAACCGCCGAACCGGCGGCTTTGCGGGGAATAGACGGAGGGAAAAAATGAAGAGACAGGGTGCGGCAATCGGGGTGATGCTGTTGAGTCTCGGGATGCTGTCCTTGCCCGGATTCGCCCAGCAGGGCAAGAGCAAGCCACTCAGTCCGCCGGCGAAAACGAGTTGTGAATTCACCGGCGGCAAGACGATCACCGTGGAATATTCCAGTCCGCGCATGCGCGGAAGAAAGATTTATGGAGGTTTGGTCCCCTTCAACGAGGTTTGGCGCCTGGGCGCGAACAAAGCAACCACATTGGACACGACCACGGATCTGACGATCGGTGGAAAGGACGTGCCCGCGGGCAACTACACCCTCTTCGCCATTCCCGCACCCAGCCACTGGACGCTCATCATCAGCAAGAAGACCGGCGAATGGGGCATTCCCTACCCCGGCGAGAGTTTCGATTTCGCCCGTGTGCCGATGACGGTTTCTCCGCTGCCGTCAAAGCTGGAGGATTTCACCATCTCGCTCACCCCGGCTGGCCATGTGTGCACCATGCACGCCGATTGGGAGATGACGCGCGCATCGATCGACATTCACGAGAAACCATAGCTGCGGACGTTACAGGCCGAGGGCGCGCCGGAACCTTATCTTCTCGTGAGGCATACATGCGGCGCGCCCTAATTCCTAATGAGTAATCATCTCCTTTAGATAAATCTTCAGGCGCAGCGTTCGAGGAGATGGAAAAACGACGGAATTTCGCGTCACCCCCGCCAACGGAACTAGAACCAAAAAGTCGGCCCTTCATCCCCACGGTAGAGCCATAATTATTCCAACGATCGGGTTACCGAGTATCAAGTTTGGCTGGGGAAAAGGCATGATCCCTGGGCCAGCTCGAACCCGACTGGCCATCAGACCACCCGGAAATGCCAGTTTCCGTGCGGATTAGGGCGCGGGCCCGAGTTGTCAGCTGCGAGCGGCTTGGCAGATGAGCGCAGGGCAGTCAGCCGAAAACGGAGCGCGTCGATGGATCTCCGCCCGGAGCGTGCGCGCTCGTCTTCCCTCCATGGTCCGTCCTGCGGCATTTTCGACGACACCCTGCCCTTGATTTTCGATTTTTAGACACATGAGTACCGGTCCCCTAATGCATTCCAATAGAAACGTTTACTCGCCTGATACTTGTTCCGCCTCACCATCTGCGCCAGACTATCACCAAGCTCGCATCGGGGTCGTTTGGGGAAGAGATTCGAACAAATTAGCGTCCTAACAAGATCGGCAAGGAGAAGACGGGATGGCCCTCAACAGCTCGTCATACGAAACCATGCATCAGGACCACGGAGAGGCGCCCAAGCCTCACAGGGGTTCCGGCGGTCTTGCAATTGTGCTCATCCTTGGCATTGGCCTGATCGCAGCACTCGTAATCCCGAGCGTACGGTCACGGATAGACAAATTCTTCCCGAGCACGACACCAAAACGCGTCGAAATGGGGTTGCGCGTTTGGGCAAACAAGGAAGCCGGAAATTATTCCTGTCCGGGCAGTAAATTCTTCGGACGGGGTGCGGGAACCTACATGCGGCAGGGAGATGCTCTGACGCTTGGCTACCAGCCGGCGCTAGGCAATTACTGCCAAGGCAGCGAATCCTCTGAATCCAAGCCACTTGTGCGCCCCGCTCGCGATGCTGGTCATTCCGCCAACTCATCTTCGAACCTATCTTCCAGCCCGAACGCGAGCCGCTAGGAGAGAGCAGAATCCTCCAAGGGAATGCCAGTTTACTAGTTGTGTACTTCAGTGCTCAGAACTATTGGAAAAAGTTTATACTTGAGTCACGCTGAGTCGGGATGGTACACTCCGACGTCAGCATCAAGATACTGTGGGAGCCGTTGACGTAGTTGGATGAGAAACTTGGTTGGGTATTTTCCCACTCCTGAGCGGCTGAATTTAAGCCCTCACTGGGGAGACAACATGCGGACTAGTGAGAAGGATCATCGCATGCTGAGCGCGAAACGCGGTGACTCTACTCGATCATCGGAGACCGGCGCGGTTCATCCAGCCGTTCCTGCCGTCATACTCCTGGTCTCTTTCGCCATGTTCATGGCTGCGATCGCGCCACTGGATTTCACCACCATCTTTCACAGGTTCTTCCCGACCCAGGTCCAGCAAGTGCCGCATCAGGATGCGGCCGTCTGGGCCGACAAGACTGCCGGCGTTTACTACTGTGCCGACAGCATCCTGTTCGGGAAGACGCAGGGCGCGTACATGAAACAGGTGGAAGCGCTCGACCGCGGCTACCAGCCGGCGCTGGGGACCTATTGCTCGGGCCCTGCATGGCCGTTGCATGGGCAATTTAACAAGTTGACGGCGCCAACGCCCGCTCCAACGCCCAAACCGCCGTCTGCCCAGCCAGCTTCCCCGTCGCCATTCGAGAACCCGAATTACAAGCCGCAGGCACAGAAGAACCCCAATCCCGGCGGGGGTTCCGCCCAACAATTCATTCCAGACTAAGGTCGGGCGGCGAAGCGTTCGATAGCGATCTTCTGCTCAGGATTGAAACGCTCCAGCAGGTGAAGGATTGCCTGCCATTCGTCGGTCTGGAGTGCGTGTATTGTCCCGCGGGAAGGTACCCGGAAAGCGGCGACGTGTTGAAAGACAGGCCGCGTGGTCCGATGCGCGACGGGCACCGGAGTTGTCAGTCGCAAGCCTCCAGGCCGGAAATCCACAGAATCGAAGATCCCTGAACCGGCCAGGCTTTCGTAGCCCGCGCCCGCCGCCCGTGCCAGGCCGTAGATCTTCCTCTCATCCGATTGGTAGCAAACGAACAAATCATTTTCCCGGACAAGGCGCAGTCGCGCCCAACTCTGTGGGCTGCGGATCCATTCGTGACCGCCCATGTCGTGAGGAGTCTTCCGCCGGGAGCGGAAGAAGCGATCGAAGTGCCAGCCGGTGGCGAGTCCCGGCCGCCGCGAATTCACTTTGTAGACCCAGGCGTTCATCGAGGTGCACCGCTTGTGAAGGTTCCATCATAGCGGAAAGCGCGGAAGGCAGAGATAGATTGAGCCGTCCTGGCGGCCGATTCTGCTATGCTGAGAACCGTGCCAAAGGCCGCTCGCTTCGCAACATTTCTCGCGCTCGCGGTCGCCCTGGCCGCTTTCGCGAAAACGGGCGGCGGGCAAAGCCCGGGCGTACCGTCTCCTCCGCAAACGCAATCGGCCCAGCCGCAGAACCCATTGAAGCCGCCACCGCCTGCCACCAGCCAAACGCCAACGCAGCAGCCTGCGCCGCCTCCTCCGGGTCAAGCTCCCAGGCGCACGATTCAGACCGTGGTACTCGATCCGGCGCACGGCGGCACCGACGAGGGCGCGCACGGTTCGACCGGAATCGTTGAGAAGGACGTCACGCTGGCTCTCGCGCAGGTGGTTGCCGCCCGGCTACGCCGCGATGGCCTGCGAGTAGTGATGACGCGTACGGGCGATCAGACCGTCTCTTTCGACGATCGAGCGGCGACGGCCAACGCGCAAGTCAGCGCGATTTTCCTCAGCCTGCATGTCGGCTCGAGCGGGCAGGTGGGCAGCGCTTCCGCGTATTACTACGATTTCAGCCAGATCGCCCCGAGCGGATCGCAGGCGGCCGCTCATGGACTGTTAAGCTGGGAACTGGCCCAGCAGCCGTGGCAGTCATATAGCCGACGGCTGGCGCAGCTCCTGCAGGCGGAGCTTTCCGCGCGATTCCGTGGCTCTCCGGATTTGCCATCCGGCGCGGCGATCTATCAGTTGCGCGAACTCAACGAGCCGGCCGTGGCCGTCGAGATCGAAAACGTGAACGCGCCGAACGCCGACGCCCTCCAGTCCCTCGCCGCGCCGTTGGCCATATCCATCTCGAGGGCCATTCAGTCCTTCCGCACGGTGTACGCCGCGGAGATGCGCTGATGTCACGCCGGAGAAAAATTGCGATCGCAACCCTGGTGGCCCTGGTCGCGGCGGGCGTCATCTATCTGCCCGGGCTCTACCAGCGCGTCGTGGGACTCAGGCGCATGCCCGTCTCCGAAGAAGCCGAGCGGCGAGCCGTGATCGAGCCGCCGCTTTCCACGTCCACCGACCAGCCGGTGAAGGCACGCATGTTCTGGGCCTCGGCGACGGTGGCGGGCACGGTAGACGAGACCGATGTCGACACCAAGCTTTCCGCCGATCCGGTCGAGCGCGGCAAACAACTTCTGACCGCCCTGATCGCCGGACCTCCCGATCCTTCCAGGCGCACCCTGCCGCCGGGAACCACCCTTCTCGAGTTCTATCTCCTCCCCGAAGGCACGGCGGTGGCCGATTTCTCGAACACGCTCTCTACCGCCATGCCGTCCGGCATTCAGAGCGAACAACTGGCCGTCGAATCGATCGGCGATACGCTCGCCGCCAATATCCCCGCCTTGCGCCGCTTGAAGATCCTCATCGACGGCCAGGAAGCAAAAACGCTCGCCGGCCATATCGACCTTACCGGTTACTTCATGCTTCACGCGCCAACTCCCGCACCGCCCGCCACCGGCACGGATCCGGCGCCGCAACGTTGACAGTCCCCTCGCCCACCGGCAAACTGAAACGCTGCTTCGCCAATCCGTTTGGAGAAAAGAGAGAACCATGGCACGAAACGACGGACGCGCCCCGGACCAGATGCGGCCGGTGCGGCTGACGCCGGATTTCCTTCCCACAGCCGAGGGCAGCGTGCTGATCGAAGTCGGTCATACGCGCGTCGTCGTGACGGCATCCGTCGAAGACAGCGTGCCGCTCTTTCTGCGCGGCAGCGGACGCGGTTGGGTTACCAGCGAATACTCGATGCTGCCCCGCGCCACCGAGCAGCGCACCCCCCGCGAATCCTCCCGCGGACGCCCGTCGGGCCGCACGCTGGAAATCCAGCGCCTGATCGGGCGGTCTCTGCGCGCCGTGACCGACACCGCCGCCCTTGGCGAACGCACGATCTGGATCGATTGCGACGTGCTCCAGGCCGACGGCGGCACTCGCACCGCGTCGATCACCGGCGGATTCACCGCCCTCGCGCTCGCCTGCCAGCGACTAGTGGCCGCGGGCATCCTGCGCTCGGTGCCGCTGACGGATTCGGTGGCCGCGACCAGCGTCGGCATCGTCGACGACACGCCGCTGCTCGATCTCTGCTACGACGAGGATTCCCGCGCGCAAGTCGATATGAACGTCGTGATGACCGGCAATGGACGCCTGGTGGAAATTCAGGCCACCGGTGAAGGCCGCTCATTCTCCCGCGGCGAGCTCGACCGCCTGCTGGCCCTCGCCAACCGCGGAATCGATCAACTGACCACCCAACAGCAAGCGCTCTTGCAGATGGAGTTCCGTGGCCGCCGTTAAGCTCGTGCTCGCCACTTCGAATCCTGGAAAGCTGCGCGAATATCGTGTCCTCTCGGGGCCCAGCGACGAAATCGCGCTCGATCTGCTGCCGGATTTCTCTTCCCTGCCCTCGTTCGAGGAAACCGCGCCCACCTTCGCCGAAAACGCCGCGGGCAAGGCCCTCCACTACAGCCGCTTCACCGATGACCCGCTGCTGGCCGAGGATTCCGGCCTTGTTGTGCCCGCGCTCGGAGGAGCGCCGGGACCGCTCTCGGCGCGCTGGGCCGGCCCCGATGCCAACGACGCCGATCGCGTGCGGAAGCTGCTCGATGAAATGAAAGATCGGCCGATGAGCGAGCGCGGCGCGCGATTCCTCTCCGTTGCGGCGCTGGCGCGGCGAGGCGAAGCCGTAGCCATCTTCTCGGATTTCGTCGAGGGCGTGCTCACACGCGCACCGCAAGGAGCCGGCGGATTCGGATACGACCCGATCTTTCTCTTCGAGCCACTGGGCCGCACGTTCGCCGAAGTGACCGTCGAGGAGAAAAACCTGTATAGCCACCGCGCCCGCGCGTTCCGTAAGGTGGCAGCCTTCCTCCGTTCCCGAGAAAAAGGTCTGTTACTGTAGCCTGGATGTCCGAAACTGTTGTGTAGCGGCGGGCTTCAGCCCGCCACATTTTTCGCCCCTCCCTGATAAACTGCCGCCCTGAAGGGCGGCGCTACACCTGCTCCTTGTGACAACTGTGCGACTCAGTTCTCTCCCTGCCTCCGTGCCCTCCGCGTGCGCTCTTCTCCGTGCCCTCTGTGTTAAAGTCTTCTGGTCTATGGTGTGCGTCGAGCGAGCGACCGATGCCAAAATCAACCCCAAAGTCGAAAGCAAAACCAAAGCCCGCAACAAAAAAGAAAGCCGCAGCGCCCTGCCCCGGCACTGATCCCCGCCGCGTCCGAAAAATTCTCGACGGCCTCGACAAGGCCTATCCAGCCGCCACCTGCGCTCTGCATCATGACAACGCCTTTCAACTCCTCATCGCCACGATCCTCTCGGCGCAATGCACCGACGAGCGCGTGAACAAAGTCACCCCTGACCTGTTCCGGAAATATCCGACGCCGAAAGATTTCGCCGTCGCCAACCCGAGCGAACTCGAGCAGGACATCCGCTCGACCGGTTTTTATCGCAACAAGGCGAAATCGATCCTCGGCGCGAGCAAGCGCATCGTCGAGGAGTTCGGCGGCAAGGTGCCGCAAACGATGGAAGAGATGCTCACGCTCTCCGGCGTCGCGCGCAAAACGGCAAACGTTGTGCTAGGCACAGCCTTCGGCATCGCGTCCGGCGTGGTCGTCGATACGCACGTCCAGCGCATCTCGCAGCGCCTGGACCTGACGAAGAACACCGACCCGAAGAAAATCGAACAGGATATGATGAAAGCCGTGCCGAAGGATCGCTGGATCCTCTTCTCCCACCAAATCATCCTGCACGGCCGCCGCGTCTGCCAGGCACGCCGGCCGAAATGCTCTGAATGCAGGCTGGAAAAGGTCTGCTACTCGAAAGACAAAACGTATTCGAGTTGGTGATCGGGCACCGAGCTGGCGCTCCCGATCGCCATTTTGCCCTCGGCGTTACAGCCGCTTCAAGTTCCAGATATCGCGGGCATAGTCCAGTACGGCGCGGTCGCTGGAAAATCTCCCGATTCGCGCGACGTTTAGAATCGACATGCGCGCCCATCGGTGCCGGTCGTTGAACGCTTCCGCCGCTTTCTCCTCGGCCTCCAGGTATGCCGGCAGATCCGCCAGATGGA
>JAGWOX010000007.1 GCA_028877145.1 Acidobacteriota bacterium
TATTCGACGAAGACGTCGAAATAGCGGTTGTCGTTGAAGATCCCTGTATCGATCAGCTCATATTCCATGTCGTGGCGGTTGCGCCTTTTGTTTGTCTCGATCAGATCGTTGTAGGGATACGCGCGCTGCGGGTACTTGTACAGATATTTCATGTAGGAGTGCGTGGGCGTGCTGTCGAGGTAGAAATAATACTCTTTCACATCCTCGCCGTGGTTGCCTTCGCTGTTCGTCAGGCCGAAGAGGCGTTCCTTGAGGATCTGATCGTGGCCATTCCAAAGCGCCAAGGCAAAGCAAAGAAGCTGCCTATCGTCGCTGATGCCGGCGAGACCATCCTCGCCCCAGTGGTAGGCACGAGAGCGGGCCTGGTCATGAGAGAAATAGTCCCACGCGTTTCCGTCCTCACTGTAGTCTTCACGAACGGTGCCCCATTGCCGCTCGCTGAGGTACGGTCCCCACAGTTTCCAGTTTGCCTTTCCCGCGTCCGCCTCGCGCAAGCGCGTCGTTTCCTGGTTGATTGGACTGCCTTTCGTTCCTGTAGCCATGCTCGTTCTCCTCGACTGTGTCTTTTATGCGGACTTTACGGTTTTCCGTTCTTCGACCGATTCCCATTTCGGAGAAGGAATCTCGGATTTCGGCTTGCCTCCGTTCACGGCCGCCTCGGAACCGGAAGCGAGAAAAATCGTCTGCGATGGAAGTGCGATCTGCGCTCCGGCCGCCTCGACACATTCCATCATGCCGAGCAGCAGTTCTTCCTGGATCATCAGGAATTCTGTCCAATCGCTCGCATGAACGTAGGCGAAAACTTCCACTTCGAGAGAATAGGGACCGAATTTCAGCAGTCGAACGCGAGGCCCTGCCTCAACCGCCGGGCTCCGATCCAGCAGCTTGCGAATGCCGTCGAGGACGGCGTGCATTTGCGCGGAGGTGGTCTTGTAACCGAGGCCGATGATCGGATGCAGCCAGAACTTGTCACGCGCTGAATAACTCTCCAGATTTACGCTGGCCAACTGCCCATTCGGGATTCTGAGCACGGACCGGTCGAGCGTCCGGATGCGCGTGGAGCGGAGGCCGATCTCCTCGACAGTGCCGACCGTGTCGCCCACTTTTACGAACTCCCCCACCTTCATCGCTTTGTCGAAAATCAGCGAGGCTCCGCCAATCACATTTTCCAGAGTCTTCTGCGCCGCCAGCGCGACGGCGATGCCGCCGACGCCGAGGCCCGCCAGCGCGGCCGTCAGGTTCACGCCGAAATGGTGAAGCGCCACGAGGAATCCCGCGAAAACCAGCAGCAGGTTCACCACGCCGCGCAGCAGGCGCAGCATCGATGTGGCTCCGGCAAGAGGGCGGCGCTCCATGCGCCGGCTGGCAAGCTTCTCGAACCATCCGGTGAGGAGAACCAGCAGCCACGTCGTGGCTGCAATAAAAATGACCGTCGCGACAGTAGCCCAGAATTGTCTCGCCAGAAGTGGGAGACTCACCTTGGCCAGCATCCATCGGACGACAAGGCCAAGAAGGATCAGCCGCACGGGCGCCGGCAGGATTTCGAACCTGGACAGGCCCGGTCCTCCGAGCAATCTCCGCATCACGAAGTTCGCCAAACGGCCGAGGAGACGGCCCAGCAGACCGGTGAGCAGATATACGAGCGGCATCCCTGCAAAAACGGCGATCCATTCAAACAGGGGTATGTCCGCCAAGCGTGTGTTCACCAGCCACTCCGGCAGGATCCTATCGACCGAGATCGCGCTGATTTCGTCGTAAATCGGCGGGATGGAAGTCAGCGTTCCCCTTGAGAACAGCCAGACTTTCCCCTCCTTCTTGCGATCCACGCGCTCGACAATAATGTCCGTTTTACCCTGGGCACCCGTGACGACTCCGATCAGGTCCTGGTTCGGGTTCAGCAGGTCCGTCGCGGAACCTTCGGGGCTATCGCTGATTTGATTGAGCCGGGCGGGCAGCCTTGTGTTAAGCACAACGAAGAGCTCATGGGCCAATTTCTCGGCCGCTTTTCCGCGCCGTCGCGTATCCAGGTATTGCGCGGCGATTTCGTCATTTCCTTTGCGGGCGGCCGACAGGAAACCCAGGACCGTGCCCCGGGGCGTAGTGCGTCCGAGAGCATCCTTGGGAGTTTCCGGTTGAGCCGCTACGGGCGGAGGTGTTTTGAGCTTGCCGGGTACCTGCGACCAGGCGGGCGCGCACATGAAGCCGATGCCCAGAAACCACAGGGGAAACAGTCCAAACAGGCGTAAGTGTCGATGGCTCAAGCCAGTCTGCCTCTGCTGTTACCCTCACTCTGGACGCACGAGTCCTGCGCGGGTACTGGCAAAAGTGACAGTAGGGACTCGAATCGAAGCGCCAAATACACTGCGGCGCGGGGACCGTCGGTCGGAAGGTGTTTTCCTCTTACCCGCGATTCACATCTTCTGGTAATTGGAGTTCTGCATGGTGACAGTGAGTTGTTTGCTCACTCCGTTCACCGTCATGGTGTCAACGTGATTCGGCCCTCCGGGTATCCGGGCGTATTGCCCCGAAATCGTCACCGCGTCCTGCGGATTATCCAGATAGGAGGAAACATTCATCGACTGCAGCGCTTTTTGTGCCCGATTGAAGACCAGTGTGACCGTATCGCCCTGCTTCACGTAGTTGTGGATCACCATGCGAATCAAGCCCGGCTCGCCACCTGAGCCCAGACTGATGTTTCCCTGCTGGTAGAGCTGTTGCAATCTGCCTGGCTCCGGCTGCGCGTAGCTCTGGGCGAGAGCCGCAACCTGTTTTGCGTACTGTTCGAAGTCTCCGATTTTCTTTTCCTGGATTCTGCCGCGCAATCCGCGATCGCGTCCACCATTCGAGGATTGCTGCTGAGGGCTGATTTGCGTCTTCTGCGGTTTGCCGTCTGGCCCCAGGTGGACCTGATACACGGCCTGTTTCTTCACGTCGCCCTTGATGCTGATCGTCTGCTGCTCCTGCCAGGTGTATTGAGCAAGGAGCTGTTTGTTTTGAGCGGACGCTTGGCGAATTTCCGCCACGCGTTCCTGCAACTGGGGGTTTTGAGCCTGTGCTATCGAGCCGGCCAGCTCTACAAGCCCGAACGCCGCGAGTGTCAAGATTGCGATTGCCCCAGTCGAATATTTCAATTGCCGTGCGTTGGTCATGATCCCCTCCGTGGGATTCATTGCCTTTTCTCATGCTACAAATCGGCGTTACGGCCCGCCTACTGGCAAAAATGACAGTATTGGAGAGAAAGAGTTATCGAGGAGCATGGAAGTAGAGGCTCTCTGCAGGCATTCTCAATGGCGGAGGTTGCCGAATTCCGTCGCACGCCAGCCGCGACTCGCGAGAGAGGAGGCGCGGAAGGAGCGTATTCGAGACCGCCGCTCACTCGCCCTGCTTCTTTCCCTCGTCCTGTTCCTCTTACTCTTGCCGATTCTGGATGACACCGAGATCGGCGAGCTCATCCTGATTGTTTCGCTTTACGTGACGCTGGTGACGGCCGTGATGCAACTCGCGACGTACACCGGCAATAGGGGCGATTCGATGCGAAAGGCATGCGACATCACCACTTCATCTGCCACCGCTGCGGGCAACGTTGAGGACATCGACTGGTACGACGTGCCCAGACCTGCTTCGGGCTCCCTCGGCAAGCGGGTTCTTCGCGAATGCGAACTCATTTTCCGGGGGTTGTGCACGAAGTGCGCTCTGCGGCGCATATTGAGAGGAGCCATGCCGGAATTACTCTTGCCCGAGATGCGCGGCCGGGCATAAGAAACTGAAACGCCGGTTGTTTCCCCAGACGGAACGTCGAGCCAAGAGCATCGCCGTTCACAAGGGAGTCAGGCTGCCAAATAGGGCCTCGTCAGCCAGATCGTCGACGGAGATCAGGAACCTTCGAATCCGCGGAATACGAAGCGTAAGAGAGAGAGAGGGCAGAAATTGCCGTATAAGGGACACGAGTGCTGTCGTCGCGCGCTGGTGTGAGCTCTTGTCCAGTAGCCACCACAGGAGCACTGCCAGATGGACGACGTACAGAACACGCCCTAGCGCTGTGGCCAGCGGCCGGCTCGGTGCATCGCTTGATCCGGCGACCGCTCGTTCAAACACTTGCTGGATGCGGAGACTGGAGAAGGCGGTTTGCGCAGAAAAAATACCTTCTTCAGGATCGCCAACCAGTACCGGAGTGAGGGCCCGCAGGGCCACGCGGTGGGGCTCGAGAACATGCAGGCTCGTGTTCAAGGCGAAGACGAACCTGTCGCGCCACTTTCCAGGCGGAATTTCCGCGGCTTGGCGCGCGTACTCCGAGGACAGTTCGTCGTAGAGCGCGATGACGACGGCCTGTTTGCTCGGGAAATAGCGATAGAGCAGACCGACGCTGACTCCAGCCTCTTTCGCGATATCCCGGAGGGTCGTCGCTTCGTAGCCACGGTCGGCGATCATGTGTATCGCGATCGCATATAGACGATCACGTGCCGCGGCGCCCTGAGGGGTCTGGCCCGGTGGACGGCCTCGTTTTCGGTGCTTGACATTTTCAGTGAACATGTTCATTAATATTAGAGCATGCTTCGCTCAGCGATTCAAGTGCCACCCCGGGTCGAAGGCTCTCACCTGGTGCTCTACGACGGGGTTTGCGGCCTTTGCAGCCGTCTGGTCCAATTCCTTCTCGAGCACGATCACCGCGCCGTATTCACCTTCGCTTGGCTCCAGAGCGCAATTGGGAAGTCGGCGGTTGAACAATTCGGTGTCAGCCCCAACGAATTGACCTCGTTTCACGTTCTGGCGAACTATCGAACAGATCACCCTCGGATGTTCAGCAGGAGTGGTGCTGCGCTTTTCGTGGCAGCGGAGCTCGGTTGGCCCTGGAAGATGGCCGTCCTGATGCGCGTCCTACCGACTCCCTCCCTGGACGCCATTTACCGCGTCGTTGCGCGAATCCGATATCGGCTCTTCGGCCGTTTCGAACATTGCGTGACTCCGCGACCGGAGTTCCGGCGTCGGTTCATCGACGCATAGGGAGATTCCAATGAAGATTGTCATTCCAGGGGGATCGGGACAGGTTGGGACCATTCTCGCCCGTGCGTTTCGCGCGGACGGCCACGAGGTGGTCGTGTTGAGCCGGCGTCCCGGCGTTCGCCCGTGGAGAGTCGTTGTCTGGGATGGGACATCCCTCGGCAGATGGCAACGCGAGATCGACGGGTGCGATGTCGTCATCAATCTCGCCGGCAGCAGCGTCAACTGCCGATATACGGCTGCAAATCGAGAAGAGATATTGCAATCCCGCGTATTGTCGACGCGCGTGGTGGGACAAGCAATCTCGAAGGCGGAGCGTCAGCCACGCGTGTGGCTCCAGGCGAGCACTGCCACGATCTATGCGCACCGATACGACAGTCCCAACGATGAGCACTCGGGCATTCTCGGTGGCAATGAATCGGACGCCCCCAGGTCCTGGCGATTCAGCATCGAAGTGGCGCGCGCGTGGGAATACACTCTTGAGGAGGCCATGACGGCCAAGACTCGCAAGGTTGCGCTGCGGTCGGCGTTGATATTGAGTCCGGACCGTGGGGGCATATTTGACACCCTTCTTGGCCTGGCACAGCACAGACTTGGCGGCAACGCCGCTGATGGGCGACAATTTGTGTCCTGGATTCACTACGCTGACTTCGTTGCGGCTGTTCGGTGGCTGATCGGCCACGATGAGATCGAGGGAATCGTGAACGTCGCGGCTCCAGGTCCGCTGCCAAACTCGGAGTTCATGCGAGTGCTCCGCCAGGCTTGTGGCGTCCCTTTCGGCCTACCGGCGAGCAAGTGGATGCTCGAGATTGGCGCAGTTTTCATGCGTACGGAAACCGAACTCATTCTGAAGAGCCGTTGGGTGGTTCCGGCTCGATTGATCGAGCACGGTTTCAAGTTCAAGCACCCTGACTGGCCGAACGCTGCACGCGATCTGTGCCATGAGTGGGAAGTGGCGCGCGACAAAACGCTCACTGCGTGAGGAGTCCTGGCCGCGACTCACTTGGGAGGAATCGAGATGAAGCGCATTCTGTTTCTGTTGTTCTTCGTTGCCGTAGGAAGCGTACCCTCGTTTGCGGCGGGCAATCGCCCGCTTTCTCCGGAGCTTCAGAAACTGGATATTTCCGTTGGCCGCTGGGTGTACCACGGCAAGACGCTGAAGACGAAGTCCGGCAAGACCGCGTCATGGACCTGGAATGAAGATTGTCAGTGGTCACCCGACCACGTCTTTTTGGAATGCACCTTTACGAACGATTGGGCCGGCAAGATGGTCAAGTCCCTCGTGGTGGATACCTACAACACCAAAGACCACACCTATTGGCATTACGAATTGTTCGCGAGCGGATCCGCCGGCGACTCTCCATTCGTTTCACGTATGACAATCAAAGGCAATACGTGGATCGAATACGGGCCGGATACGGACCACGGCAAGAAGGTGCACGAGCGCATCGTCTACCGCTGGGAATCTCCAACGCGGGTCAACGTGGCTATAGAAACCTCCACGGATGGGGCGCACTGGGTAACGATCGATCAAGGCGAAGGGATAAAACAGCCGTAAATACAACCCGGTGCAGGAAGTCCAAATTAGTAAGTGACTGAAATTTCCGGCAGATGTTTGGTGGACGTGAGGGGATTCGAACCCCTGACCCCCTGCTTGCAAAGCAGATGCTCTCCCAGCTGAGCTACACGCCCACAACGGAAACTCCCCTTGATTCTAAGGCATTAGCAGCCACGCGAAAACTCCGAAAACCCACTTTTTAGCCCTCACCTCGTCGGAACTGTGTCATACCCCTGTAGTCGGACCCGCGTCAAAACTCATAAGCGTACGCCCGTTATCCGGAATCACACGCTCAATTTCTCCAGGCGCGCCCGGAAATGGCCTTTCCAGCTTTCGGGCAATGCAGCAAGACACAAAGCTCGTTGCACGGAAGCCAGGTCGTCTTTGTGCAACGTCTTCGCCATGTATAGCCGCGTGATTTCCGCAACCGGGACGGCGACCGGGTCCTGAGCAATTCTTTCGATCGTGTCTCCGGCCCCGACTTCACCTTCGCGCACGACCGCGAAATAGAAGCCTGTCCGGCGGCTCTCGAGAAACCGATCGGTCATGTCTTCCGCTTCGAATCTCATACAGAGCTTGTAGCAAGGGAGGCGTGGCTGGGTCACAACAATTTCCGCGGAGCCGATGCGGAACCGATCCCCGATGTGGACGGAGCCTTCGAACAAGCCTTCCGTCGTGAAGTTTTCCCCAAAGCTTCCCATTGGCAACTCGCGCCCGGGAAATACTTCTTTCCAGTAGGGGTAATACTCGATTGGGTAGCCGTAAGCGGCTTTATATTCTCCGCCGTGGACGTTGAGATCTGCCTGCCGGTCGCCATCCAGATTGATTTTCCGCAGGGCGACCCGGCCGGTGACAGGATATTTGTAAATCGCCGTGCTGAATTTCCTGCCCTGCCACTCGAATTCGCGTGGCAGGCCGGCATTGACGGAAATAAGTTTCATGGCCCCTCGAATAAAAAGAACTCGTCGTTCCCGACTATCCTCGCCCCTCCACTCACGGGTTGCAAGGAAACCGGGGTGGCCCTGACGAACCCAGCGCCCGGCTGCGACTTCAAGGATTCGGAAATCTTTGGTAGCATAGGGGTTCCAAGTGTACCGATTCTTTCCCGGGAGTGGTTATGTCAAAGCAGTGCGAAGTCTGCGGCAAGAAGCCGACATATGGTAACAGCGTAAGCCACGCCAACAACCTGACCCGTCGCCGGTGGGAACCGAACCTGCAGCGGGTGCGGGCGCTGGTGGGTGGAACCCGCAAGCGGGTGCGTGTGTGCACGGACTGCTTGCGGTCGGGGCGAGTGACGAAGGCCGTTTAGGCCAGGCGCTGCGGGCGAATTTCGTCGTCCAAGAGATCCAGGTGCTCAAACGTATCGTCTTCTCGGTGGCGGCCATAGGGGTTGTCTGCCTCGCCGCGGGCTGCCAACGCAATGCCAAGCCCGGGCCCGACGTGTGGGCCATGGTCAACGGGCACCCGATCCTGAAACAGCAGGTCGAGCGCTACTACCTCAGCCAGTACAACCAGCCCAATCGCCCCTCGCCCCAGGAAGCCCAGTTCCTCAAGCTCAACATTCTCGATGAGCTGATCAACAACGAACTGCTGCTCGAGCAGGCCCAGAAACTCGGGCTCGAGGCGACCGATAACGAAGTCGAACAGAAGTTCTCCGAACTCAAGACTCCCTATTCCGACGAGCAATTCCGGAAGGAACTCGACCAGCGCGGCATCACCGTCGAACAATTGAAGAACAACCTGCGCGAGCGGATCTCGATCGAAAAGCTGATCAATCGGGAGATCACGTCCAAGATCGCCGTCACCGAGCAGGAGATCGCCGACGCTTATAATCGCAACCTCGCCGATTACAACGTGGCGGAGCCCGAATATCACATCGCCCAGATCGTCGTCACTTCGCGGCGCGATTCCGAGATTCGTAACCGCAAGAACGACGACGCGACCACGCCGGCGGAGGCCCGGCGGAAAATCCGCATGCTGCTCGACCGGCTCCGCGCCGGCGTCGACTTCTCGGAACTCGCCATGGATTATTCCGAGGACCCGATGACCGCTTCGACGGGCGGCGACCTCGGGTTCATTTCGGCATCGGCGCTCAACCAGGGCGACCCGGATCTCAAGCGCGCCGTGCTCGCCCTCAAGCCCGGCCAGATCAGCGGCGTCATCACCACCAAGGACACTTACCGGATCATCAAGCTGATCGCCATGCTTTCTCCAGGGCAGCGCAAGCTCTCCGACCCGCAGGTGCAGCAATCGATCCGCGAAACGCTACGCGACCGCAAGGAGCAACTGCTCCGCGCCGCCTATCTCTCCACGCTCCGCGACCAGGCCCACATCACCAACTACCTCGCACTCAAGATCCTGGCCACGGACGCCAACATGCCCGCCTCGACCGCGGCTTCGCAGGCCGCTCCGGCAACTTCGACTCCGCCACCCAACCCCTCGAAAGAGTAGGCGGTCGAAGGCAAACCTGTTCACACGGAGAAAACGGAAAGCGATGGAGGGTGCGGCGGGTCCGATACGCCGCCTTTGGTCGTCAGAGCGTTTCCCGGCTTCCTGAACGCCCTCACGCGATCACGGCAAGGACGTCGCCCGCGTTTACCGCCTGGCCTTCCTTCACCCGCAGGCGCTCGACGACGCCCGCTTTTGGCGAGCGCACTTCGTTCTGCATTTTCATGGCCTCGAGCACCAGAATTCCCTGCCCCGCTTCGATCGACTTTCCTTGCTCGGTCAACAGGCGCACTACTTTGCCCGGCATCGGGGCGGTAATCTCCTGCGCACCTTCACGTTCCGCTTCACTGCGTTCGCGCCTGCGGCGTCTTGGATCGATCACTTCGGCGATCATGCGGCTCGACCCTACTTCGACCGTGAGCCCGCCACCCTGAGGCGCGACACGAGCTTCGAAAGACCTCCCGCCAAGCAGGATCGAATATACGCCGGAGGAGATTTCCGCCACCTCGGCTTCGACCGCCTTCCCATCGATACGGAACGTCCAGGTACCGTCAAGCCGGTCGATCTCCACCACTCGTTTCTTGCCATCGAGGTGCACTTCGCGCTTCATGGCCGCGTCACCGGTGGCAGATGCTGCATGCGCTCGAGGGCTGCGCGCATCCCCAGCGCCAGTTCGAGTGGTTTGCCCCTGCCGAAGAAGTGCAGAAAGAAAATGCGCGGCTGCTCATCGGGAAAAGATTCGGCGAGCGCCACTGTTTCAATGCCGAAGACCTCCAGCGCCCGTTCCACCGGCCCGACCTCATCATGCCGCACCGCCAGGCGTCCCGAAACGACTGCGCGTACGCCCTGCGGCTGAAATGCGATGCGCGATTCCATGCCGGTCACCGGCCCGAGTGAAAGACCGCTGAATACGAGCAACGGATCGTTCGAAAGGCCGCAGCATTTTATCTGTTCGGGGCGCGGGATGCGGAAGATGAGCGCTCCCGCATCCGGTTCGCCGCGCCGGCCGAGTACCTGTTCGATCCGCGTGACGTTCAGACGGCCCAATTCACCGCTTACCGCCTGGCGTGCCGGCCGAAGCGCCGGGCCGAGTGACTTCTTCAATGTGCGAGCCAGGTCGGTCACGTCGCCCATTCCGCGGAAGTAAATAACAGTGATTGCGGGTGACGATCCCGGCAACGGGTCGACCACGCCTGTCACGTCCAGGCCATCGTGCGCCATCACGCCGGCGATTCTGGCGCCTTCGCTTGCGGGAAGCAGCACCCGACCAATCATCCACCCGAGCGCGCCCTGCTGTCCGAACGCGGCCCAGGACTGCTCGACCGCACCCGGCGCCAGAGCCACGCGGTGCATCCACACTCGCCCGGCGAAAGGAGCGAAGCCCACGCGAAACACGTCGCCGCGAACATCTCCCGCCACGCCCAGCGCATGCGCCACGGCAGCCCATTTGCCGGGTGCCACGCGTGCGGGCTGCGCCTGCTGAAGCGGCTGCTGTGCAAGAACGAGCGCCGAAACCAACGAGAGAAACACGTAGGCTTGTGCTGCGCGAACGCTCCATTGGCGAGAACCTTCCAGAAACATTCCTCTCCCTGCTTCCAAATCCACCGACGATATCGCTTTAAAGAAACGAACTCAGCGTCGCGGCTTATTATCGAGCTGATCGACCCGGCTTTCGACCTTCCAGCGCGAATCCACCCGCGGCGTTGCCGGAGCCGCGGCCGCACCATTCGCCGATTTGGCTTCCCAAAGCGCCACGGCGAGAGCGGCGACGATCTGCTCCTCCGACTCCGGCGGCCCGGCCACGAGCGATTCGTGGCTCGCCAGCCACTGGTCGAGCCAGCGAGTATGGATAGCCCCGGCGAGAAATTCGGAATCACGGAGCACGCGACGGAACAATCCAAGGTTCGTCTTGATGCCGACGACCCAATATTCGTCGAGCGCCCGCGCCAGGCGCGCCACGGCCTCGGCGCGATCGGCGCCCCAGGCGATCAGTTTCCCTAGCATGGGATCGTAATCTCCAGGAACTGTCCATCCGCTGACGACGCCCACGTCGTTGCGAATTCCCGGGCCTTCGGGCAGCCGCAGCGAAAGGATTTCCCCCGGCGACGGGAAAAACTGATTCTCCGGATCCTCGGCATAGATGCGGCATTCCATGGCATGGCCGCGCAGGGTTACGTCTTCCTGGCGGAAAGGCAGTTCCTCGCCCGCCGCGATACGAATTTGCAGCTTCACAAGATCGAGAGACGTTACGGCCTCGGTTACCGGATGCTCGACCTGCAGGCGAGTGTTTACCTCGAGGAAATAGAACTTGCCATCCTCGTCGACGAGGAATTCCGCCGTGCCCGCGTTCCGGTAGCCGGCCGCCCGCGCCAGGCGCACGGAAGCTTCGCCCATCGCCCGGCGCAACTCGGCATCGACGACCGGCGAAGGAGCCTCCTCGATCACTTTCTGATGGCGCCGCTGAAGGGAGCATTCGCGCTCGCCGAGGTACACCACATTCCCGCGATTGTCGCCAAAAACCTGAATCTCGATGTGGCGGGGACTCGTGAGGTATTTTTCCATGTACAGCCGGCCGTCGCCGAACGCATTGAGCGCCTCCGAGCCGGCGTTGCGCCACGCGCCTTCGAGTTCGGCTTTTCGCTCCACCACGCGCATCCCTTTGCCGCCGCCACCCGCCACCGCTTTCAGCAGGAGGGGGAAACCGATTTCCTGCGCCGCGTTGCGCGCCGCGGCTTCGTCGGCGATGGGGTCAAGCGTGCCGGGAACAGTCGGCACGCCCGCTTCCCTCGCCACATGCCGCGCCGCCGTTTTCGAGCCCAAGCGTTCCATCGCCTCCGGCGTAGGCCCGATGAAGACGATCCCGGCTTCCGCGCATGCCCGCGCGAGATCGGGGTTTTCCGCCAGGAAGCCGTAGCCGGGATGCAGGGCCCCGCATCCCGCTCGTCGCGCAACCCCGATGATTTTTTCGATGGAAAGGTAGCTTTCCCGGCTCTCTGCCGCGCCGATGGGATAGGCCTCGTCGGCCAGTTGAACGTGCAACGAGCCTCGGTCGGCCTCGCTATACACGGCGACCGCTTCGATTCCCATCTCGTGGCAGGCGCGCAGCACCCGCACGGCGATTTCCCCGCGATTCGCGATTAAAATTTTCCGAAACATTGCTCCGGCACATTTTAACATCCGCTTCGCACAGTTCCGCGAGAGACCTCTTTCCAAGGAAATCGCGAAACTGGCGCTCGATGAACTCTTTTGCTGCCTGAGACGCGGGTACCGGGTGCTGCTCGTCACCGCTGGGGTATGATGACAGGAAGCCCCGGTCATCATTGAGCAGGGTATAAAGCAGCGGGACGAGAAACGGACCGATCTCGATGGCGAAGGAACCTTTGTCGGAAAGAGAAGCCGCGCGCCTGGCTGCACTCGCCGGATACCACATCCTGGACTCGCCGCCCGAAGCCGCTTTTGACGACCTCGCCCGCCTGGCTGCCCGGCTGCTCGCCGCTCCGATAGCGATTGTGTCATTCATCGACAGCCGCCGGCTGTGGTGTAAGGCGCAGGTGGGACTGGGGCTGAAGGAGACCTCGCGTGAATCCTCCTTTTGCGATTACGCCATCCTTCAAGACGACATTTTCGTGGTCCCCGACGCGCAAACCGATCCCCGCTTTTCCACGAGTCCCTGGGTAACTGAAGGGCCGAAGGCTCGTTTCTATGCCGGGGCGCCGCTTATCAACGCCGCGGGCCGGCCGCTGGGCGTGCTCGCCGTCCTCGACCGTGTTCCGCGCAAGATTGACGAAGCGCAGCGAGAGACGCTGCGGGCGCTCGCCCGTCAGGTGATGGCGCTCGTCGAGCAGCGGCGCGAGCTGAGCGACCTTTCCCTACGCAACTCCCAGCTCCATCTGCTCTCGGAGATGAGCCGCAAGCTGCTCGGCTGTTCCTCTCCGACCGATACGCATGCCATCATCGCCGAATTCGGCAGGCATCTGCTTCCGGAGGATTCGGGCCGCGTGTTTCTCGCCACCGGCCCCGCCGGGGACATGATTTCTGCCGCCTCCTGGGGCGATTTGCCGCGCCGGCCCGAGCGTGTGAGCCCCGGCGATTGCCTGGCTCTGCGCAACGGCCAGCCATTCATTTTCACGGCCAAAGGAGAGCCCCGCTGCAAGCACCTGGAAAACCTACCGCTTCAACCCTCGGTCTGCGTTCCACTCGAAACTCAGGACCAGACGGTTGGCCTGCTGACGCTCATCGCCGGTCCCGCGGATCCAGAGCTTCCCGCGCCGACCGCAAAGCTCGGCGAAGCGAAGTGCTCGGTCGCGGTGGCCATGGCGGAATCGGTGGCGCTCGCGGTGGGGCAGCTGCGCATGCGCGAAACGCTTGAATCGCAATCGGTGCGCGATCCACTCACCGCGCTCTTCAATCGCCGCTACCTTGAAGAGTCACTCGAGCGCGAACTGGCCCACGCCGCGCGCAATCGCCGCCCGCTTGGCCTGATCATGGTCGATCTCGACCGATTCAAGGGCTATAACGACCACCTCGGCCATCCGGCCGGAGATGAATTGCTGCGCCGGATCGCTGATCTTCTGAAGCACGGCGTGCGCGCCGGAGACATCGCCTGCCGCTACGGAGGAGACGAATTCGCCATCATCCTTCCCGGCGCCGCTCTCGAAACGACGCGCGTCCGCGCCATCGAGCTGCTCGAAGCCGTCAAGGGTTTGAATGCGGCTTACGGCGGTAGCGCCCTGCAGACCGTGACGCTCTCCACCGGCGTCGCCGCATTTCCCGAACACGGAGCGAACGCGCACGACCTGCTCCATTCCGCTGATGTCGCCCTGTACCAGGCCAAGGCGCAAGGCCGCGACCGCGCCGTCGTCTTCATCGGTCCCTCCCGTTCGGAATAAACCGGATTTCTGATGAAGCAAGCCCTTGGGGAAGGGTGGGCCCACAATGGCCGTCAAGATCGGCGAAGGTTTCCGGATGCGGCCCCCCGCCAGGTCAAGAATTCAGTGGGACCCAAAATAGAAGAACATGAGATTTGCGAAATACTGGCCAACCGTCCGGTGAAACTACCCTGAGGCTGGGCCACCCGCCTTACCCGCTGTCATCCCGAACCCAGCCGCGCCTTTCGCGGATGGAGGTGAGGGATCTGCTTTATGCTCGCGGCTGACATGAGTAGCTCCCCAACTATCGCTTCTATCAGTCTCGCGAGGTGAGGGAGGGCGAATTTGCCGGCCTGCCTATGCCGATGCACATGCATCCCGGTATAGCGTTCCTCCCATCGCGGACATTCCTGTCCGCGCGCTCGTGCCCTCCCCAAAAAGACGCAAAGAGCGCGGCACCCGAAAAATCACGTCGTGGGACCACCCGAGGATGGGCCACCTGCCAGACTAAAGGGGAATGTTTCCGTGCTTTTTCCGCGGATTCGTGTCCCTCTTGTTTTCGAGTGAGCGGAGCGCGGCAATCAGCTTGGCGCGCGTTTCGGCAGGTTCGATGACCGCGTCGACGTAGCCGCGTTCGGCGGCAACGTAGGGATTGGCGAAGCGTTCGCGGAATTCGGCCACGAGTTTACGCCGCAGCTCTTCCCGCTCGGCTTCGGGAGCGCGGTCGAGTTCGCGCCGATAGACGATATTCACTGCGCCCTCCGGTCCCATGACCGCGATCTCCGCCGTGGGCCAGGCGAAATTCACATCGGTGCGGATGTGCTTGGACGCCATCACGCAATAGGCGCCGCCGTAGGCCTTGCGCGTGATCACCGTGATTTTCGGCACCGTCGCTTCGGCGAACGCGTAGAGAAGCTTCGCGCCGTGGCGGATGATGCCCCCGAACTCCTGTTGTGTTCCGGGCAGAAATCCCGGCACATCCTCGAACGTGATAAGCGGAATATTGAACGCGTCGCAGAAGCGCACGAACCGCGCCCCTTTCACCGACGCGTTGATATCCAGGCACCCGGCCAGCACAGCCGGCTGGTTCGCCACGATGCCTACCGTTCGCCCGTCCAGGCGGCCGAAGCCCACGACGATGTTCTGGGCGTAGTGCTCGTGGACTTCGAAAAAGTGCCGGTCATCGACGACGGGCGCGATCACTTCCTTGATGTCGTAGGGCAGCGTGGGATCGGTGGGCACGATGCCGTTGAGCGAGGGTTCGCGGCGGTCGGGCGGGTCGGAGGTCGGATGGCGTGGCGCGTCCTCGAGGTTATTGGACGGGAGGAAGCCGACGAGTTCGCGGACCAGCGCGAGGCAATCGGCGTCGTCGCGAGCGATGAAATGCGCCACGCCGCTCGTGGCGTTGTGGGTCACGGCCCCGCCCAGCTCTTCCTTCGTCACTTCCTCGTGCGTCACGGTCTTGATGACGTCCGGGCCGGTGATGAACATGTAGGACGTGTTGCGGGTCATCACCACAAAATCGGTGATCGCCGGCGAATAGACGGCGCCCCCGGCGCACGGGCCCATGATCGCGCTGATCTGCGGTATGACGCCGCTGGCCAGCGTGTTGCGCAAAAAAATGTCGGAGTAGCCGGCGAGCGAACGCACGCCTTCCTGAATGCGCGCGCCGCCCGAATCGTTCAAGCCGATCACCGGCGCTCCGTTGCGCATTCCGAGATCCATGATCTTCGCCACTTTCGCGGCGTTCGATTCGGAAAGCGATCCACCAAACACGGTAAAATCCTGCGCAAAAACGTAGACGAGCCGCCCGTCAATGCGGCCGTAACCGGTGATAAAGCCATCGCCCGGCGGGCGCTGCTCGGCCATGCCGAAATCGGTGGTGCGATGGAGGACGAACCGGTCGAGTTCCTCGAACGTGTCTTCGTCGAGCAGCAGCTCGATCCGTTCCCGGGCCAGCAGTTTTCCCGCCGCGTGCTGGCGCTCGCGCCGCTCGGCGCCGCCACCCTCGGTGGCCTCGCGCTCGCGGCGCCGCATCTCTTCGATTGGGTCGTGCTTCCTCTCTTCTGTCGCCATCGGCTAGCGCCTTTTCCCTGGTCCGGCCGCGCTCGGGCCCTGTTCTCGTAGTCCCGACCAGTTCTCGGCCACCAGAATGGAGTTTCCGGGGTGGGCAGGATCATATTTTACGCTCACGACGCGTCCTTGCGCGGGCAGAGGAACGTCAAAGAGAATTCCGGTCAATTCCTGCGCGGTCTCGTAGCGAACACCGGAGATGGTATATCGATACAGAATGAGCCGACGGACAGAACGAGTGGTGGCCGCGGCGAGGGAAGAATGGAAAAGCACCTGGCGCGACGGCCGCGGTGGTTCGGCCTCGTGTTCGACAACTTCGAGGATCTCGGCTTGCGTGATGCGACCCACGCGGCTCACATACTCGCGCCGCCGCCGCTCGGCTTCCTGCGGATCCCGCCTGCGGCGCGCCCACAGCCACACTGCCAGCCCGCCCGCGCCCAGGGCGCCAGCCGCCGAGCCCGCATACACCCACTCGAGCCTGGTCAACGTCAACGGCCGATTTTCGGCGCTGTGGGCTCGACAATCTCGCCCAGCGATTCCCGCGCCTTCGCCCAATCCTTCAGGAACGTCTCCAACCCACGGTCTGTGAGCGGATGCTGGAAGAGCTGCTCGAACACCTTGTAGGGCATTGTCGCTATGTCAGCGCCGATCTTGGCGGCTTCCATGATATGCATGGGATGCCGCAGGCTGGCCGCCAGCACTTGGGTTTCGAAATGGTAGTTGCGGTAGATGCCGACGATCTCCCGCAGCAGGCCGAGGCCGTCCTGCGCGATATCGTCGAGCCGTCCGAGGAACGGGCTGACGAAATAGGCGCCGGCTTTCGCGGCGAGCAGAGCCTGCGCGGGCGAGAAGACCAGCGTGACGTTGGTTCGGATACCCTCGTCGCGCAACAACCGGACCGCGCGAATGCCCGCCGGCAGCATCGGTACCTTCACCACGATGCTCGGATGCCAACTGGCCAGCTCGCGCCCCTCGCGCACCATCCCCGCCGTGTCGGTCGACACCACCTCGGCATTCACCACGCCACCGCGCAAGATGCGGCACGCCTCGAGAATCAGTTCCCGGAACGGCCGATTCTCCTTTGCCACGAGAGTCGGATTCGTCGTGATGCCGTCGAGGACGCCGAACTCCGCGCCACGGCGGATTTCATCCAGGTTGGCGGTATCGAGGAAAATTTTCATTGCGTCACTCTCCCGCGGAGCGCGCCATTCGCGCAGGCGCCAGGCCGGAGCGGCCTAAAACCGTCCGATTATATGCCAAACGGCAATCGCCGCAATCCGCATCACCAGCGTCGCCGTGAATCCAGAGCTGCGCAGCAAGATCGCTCCCGTCAGGTCCATTACGTAAACGAGCACCAGCATGGCCACAAGCCCGGCCGAAGCCGGCGAGACGTGGAACAACGCCCAGTGGCGCTGCGCGGCCATCGTGAATGGCTCGATTGCCGATATGACCACGGCGATTATCCAGAACGTACCACTCGGCCAGCGCCGAGCCAGCAGCAGCGTTCCGATGAACCAGACCGTAAACGCCACGCCGAACAATGTGAAGAGAATGGCGGCACATATGGCGTCATAGCCCTGCACGAGCACCGAATGGGGAAACGGAACGCCGGGCGACGATGTGCCAAGCGCCATCGCATAGAGCCGTCCGAACCCGATGGCGTGATCGATCACTAGCAGCGCCACCCCGATCACGAGCCCGATGCCCAGCGGCGCCCAGATGCGCTGCCGATTGGTCACTTTTTCGTCCCACATACCGGGAAAACCGATGATGTGGGCGAAGCCCGAGCCCAGAAGCAGCAAGGCGACGAAAAAGCCCAGGTCTTTCCAGGAGAAAATCGCCTGCTGCGAAGGGTTCATGCTTGGAACGTGAACCACCGTCTCGACAAGCTTGCCGAGAATGAGCAGGGCGACGACGGCCCACATCGCCTTGTGCGACGCCTTCAGTTTTCCGCCGGTCGTGGGTTCATTCTCTTCCACGGGAACTTCCTTATCCCTTGCGCATCGCTACAGGATTCGAGAGCTTCCCTATGCCTTCGATCACGATCTCGACAACGTCCCCGGCGGCCAGCGGCCCGATCCCTTCCGGCGTGCCGGTGGCGATGACGTCGCCGGGAAGCAGTGTCATGACGTTGGAGATGAAACGCATCTGCTCGTCGATCGCGAAGAGCATCTCCGAGCTGTCACCGTACTGGTGTACCTTGCCATTCACGAGAGTCTGAAGGCGAGCCTTTCTCCAGTCGAATTCGGTTTCGAGCACGGGACCCATCGGGCAGAACGTGTCGTAGCCCTTGGCGCGGGCGAACAGCCCGTCCTTTTTCTGGAAGTCGCGCGCGCTGACATCGTTCAGGCAGGTGAAACCTGCGATGTACGGCTCGATGGCCTCGTCGGGCCCGATGCGTGAGCATTTCCGTCCAATCACCACGGCGAGTTCGCCCTCGTAATCCACGCGAGCGGATTCCGGCGGCAGTTCGATCGTATCGTCCGGCCCGATGATCGACGATGGCGGTTTCAGGAAAATCAGCGGCTCCTCAGGCACCTGCCTCCCCATCTCCTCTGCGTGTTTGCGGTAATTCCTCGCCATGCCCACGATCTTCGACGGAGTGGCTATCGGCGCCAACAACTTGACACGGTCGAGCGGCCAGCTCTCACCGGTGCGCGACAGCCCGGCGGGCCATGCGCCCTTCACTTCATGAACTTTGTCGCCTTCGAGCACTCCGTCACGGATCGCTCCATCAGCGGAACCGGACACGCGAAACCGGCACAGCTTCATTGCCCCTCCTGACAGGTCTGGAAATCCGGAACGACTTCGCAGCCGAACGGCCGCGCCCGGTTACGACATCAAGCGCCGAGCGGGTTTTCTCACCGCGGCCCGCCTCCCGCCTTCGGCACGCTGGCCGTGACGGGAGCGCTCGCCTGGCTCTCGTTTCCCGCCGGGTCCACCGCCGTTACCGTGTACGAATAGCTCCGGCCGGGCGTAACCGTCGTGTCCCGAAACGCAGGAGCAGCGAGCACTTGCCGGTTCAAGCGCGCGCTGCGCTGGCCCGGCTGCTCGCTGCGGTAGACATTATATCCGGCAAGATTCGCTTCGCCACCGATTTCCCAGGACAGGTCCACTTCCGGTGAACCGCCTGGTGTCCGCAGCGGGATTGCCGTCAGCCCCTCCGGCGCCGCTGGCGGCGCCAGGACGACCTGCACCACGACAGCCTCCGAATCCGCCGACTCCACCTCTTTCCCGTTCACTTGCGCGACGCCACGCACAGTGTAGCGGTAGCTCCGGCCCGGCTCGACGGCGGTGTCGCGATAAGACATCCCTGTCGTCGCGCCCGATGCCAGAGGCGCAGCAGTCGCCGTGCCGCCCGGGCCGATCTCGGTCCGGTAGATCAGAAACGTCTCTGGAGATGGCGATGAGCCGGGCTGTGGCGCTTGCCAACGCAGGTCGACCGCGCCGCCGGTCATCGTGGCCGTCAACTCGCGCACCGGCTCGGGCGGAACAGCCAGCGTGACCTCCTCCGGCTTCGACGGCGCCGACCATTCGCTCGATCCCGCCGCCGTCCGCACTTTGTAAGTGACATGCTGGCCGCGATGCTGCTGAAATTCATCGGCAGTGAGCGCGTCGGTCCACGTGACGGTGTCTCCGGTCAGGTCGCCGGCAAGCTGATGCGCGCTCAGAGTAACAGTGGGAGGGCCGGAGACGGCCGCAGCCTGTGGTTGCGCAGCGGCGAACTGAAAATCGCGATAGATCTCGATGCGAGGAGGGCCGGCGAGCGATTTTCCTTCGGTGGACTGCCGAGGCAGCGTGAAGTGGAGCACCACCCCCGTGCCGGCCTGATGTATCTGGAGATCGGTGACGCTTTCCGGCACCAGTTCGCTTGGCGCACGCGGTGCGCCGGGCGCGGCGCATCCGGCCAGGGCCATGATCGCCGAGAGCAGGAGGGCCAGGGACACGCCCGGCTGGCGGCGCAAGTACTCGCGATGAAGGTTCGGCAACAGCCGCGTGGGGCGGCGCGGTGAGGCGCTCGAAAGGCCGTATCGAGTCGGCAACGGGTTCAGAGACTCAGAGAATGTAGCGGCTCAGATCCTGGTTTTTGACGATTTCCGCGAGCTGTTTCGACACGTAGGCGGCGTCGATTTTCACCGTCTTCTTCTTCAATTCGGGCGCCTCGAACGAGATGTCGTCGAGCACGCGTTCCATGATCGTGTGCAGGCGGCGCGCGCCGATGTTTTCCGTTTGCTCGTTGACGACGGCGGCGAAATTCGCCAGCGTGGTCACCGCGTCGTCGGTGAACTGCAGGCGCAGTCCCTCGGTTTCGAGCAGCGCTGTGTATTGCTTGATCAGCGCGTTCTTGGGCTCGGTGAGGATGCGGACGAAATCGGCTTCGCTCAGCGTGCTCAACTCGACGCGGATGGGGAAGCGGCCCTGGAGTTCGGGAATCATGTCGGAAGGCTTGGTGACGTGGAAGGCTCCGGCGGCGATGAAGAGGATGTGATCCGTGCGGATCATGCCATAGCGGGTGTTGATCGTGGTGCCTTCGACGATCGGTAGCAGGTCGCGCTGCACGCCCTCGCGGCTCACATCGGGGCCGTGGCCGGATTCACGCCCGGCCACCTTGTCGATCTCGTCGATGAAGATGATTCCCATCTGCTCGGCGCGCTCGGTGGCCGCGCGCGTCACCTGGTCCATGTCGATCAGCCGGTTTTCCTCTTCCTGCACCAGGTAGTCGAACGCCTCGGCCACCGTCACTTTCCGCTTCTTCTTCGTCTGGCCGAAGAAATTCGACAGCATGTCCTTGATGTTGACGTCCATCTCCTCGACGCCCTGGTTCGAGATGATCTCGAAGGCCGGCATCGCCCGTTCGCGCACTTCCACTTCCACCATCCGCTGGTCCAGCTTGCCTTCGCGGAGCTGGGTGCGCAGCTTTTCGCGCGTTCGGGCGGACTGTTCGGCGCGGGTGGGATCGATCGATGGCTCGGCCGAGCCGGGCAGCAAAAGGTCGAGCAGCCGTTCCTCGGCGGCCTGTTCGGCACGCTCGGCCACTTCGTCGAGTTTCTCCTCACGCACCATGTCGATCGCCACTTCCACCAGATCGCGCACCATCGACTCGACGTCGCGACCCACGTAGCCCACTTCGGTGTATTTCGACGCCTCGACTTTCACAAACGGGCATCCGGCCAGCCGCGCCAGGCGCCGCGCGATCTCCGTCTTCCCGACGCCGGTCGGGCCGATCATCAGGATGTTTTTCGGCAGAATTTCCTCGGCGATTTGCGGATCGAGCCGCTGCCGCCGCACGCGGTTCCGCAGCGCCACCGCCACGGCGCGCTTCGCCGGAGCCTGGCCCACGATGTACTTGTCCAGTTCGAGCACGATTTCCCGCGGCGTCAGCTCGTCGAAAGTCGGCATCGGCTCGGCTTCGTCGGCGGGGCGAGCGCCCGGCAGATACACCAGAGAATCCTTTTTTCCGTTCACAGTTCTTCGACCGTAAAGTGTTCGTTCGTATAGATGCAGAGTTCGCTTGCCATGCGCATCGCCTCCTGGGCGATGTCTTTCGCGTTCAGTTTGGTGTGCCGGGCCAGCGCCCGCGCCGCGGCCAGCGCATAAGGCCCTCCCGAACCGATCGCGCAGAGCCCGTCGTCCGGTTCAATCACGTCGCCGTTACCGGAGAGCAGGAGCGTCTGCTTCCCATCGGCCACGACCAGCAGCGCCTCCAAATGCCGCAGCGAGCGGTCGGTGCGCCAGTCCTTGGCCAGCTCGACGGCCGAGCGCGCCAGGTTGCCGTGATGCTCCTGCAGCTTGGCTTCGAAGCGGGAAAAGAGGGAAAGGGCGTCAGCGGTGCTGCCGGCGAAACCCGCCAGGACCTTGTCGTTGAACAACCGGCGGATTTTCTTGGCTGAATGTTTCACGACGGTGTCACCCATGGTGACCTGCCCGTCGCCCGCCAGCACGACTTTATTGTCCCGGCGAACGCACAAAACCGTTGTGCCGTGCATCGGTGCGAACTGTCGAGCTTGCTGCATTCGGCCATTATACCTTCCCGGCGTCCGGGCGGCATCCCGGGCTCCTAGAAGAAGTGTTTCTTCTTTTTCTTGCTTCCGCCGAGTTGGTTCCAGCGCTCCTCGAGCGACTGGCGGGTGAAAAGGTCGGATTTCAGTCCGGCGTTGTAATGGCAGGTTCTCACGAAAAACTGGAACACATTGTTCCCGTCCCGCGTGCGCGTGTCCTGAGACGGCGTTTCGATGCCTTCCAACTTCTGGTAATTGGAAAACATCTCGGTTTCAATCGTCCGCGCATGCGTATTCGGGTCGCGGCTGATGTAATCGGCGCGCACGGGCAGATGCGTCAGGCGGGAGATGGCGATCCTGATCGTGAGGTGTTCGGGGTTGGTCAGTTCCACCCAATCGACTTCCTTGAGATCGACCACGTCGCGTCCGCCATATTCGTAATCGAGTCCGGGCTCTTTCATCTGGAAACGGAACAGGTTGTTGATGTCGCGTTTCAGCCCCTTCTGAAAATCGGCGACCGCGTCGGGCGACATGTCAGTAACTCCGCCACGGTCCAGCGACCACCCCTGGTTGCCGTTATAGACGTCGATGATGTTCCGTTTCTCGGAATATTCGGTGCGCTCCTTGTCCGGAAACAGGCTGAAGTCGTACACCTTCTGGTAGTTGATCAACTGATTGTTGTGGCCGAAGAGGGCGACGCGGCCCTCGCAGGTCTGGTCGCGCACGTTGAGGTAAGTCTGGCCGCCGAGCGCTTCGATCGCCTGCTGGATGATCTGTTTCGCCTTTGCAGCGCTCTGGGCCGGCGTCAGCACGCCTTCCTGGGCTCGGGCGCCGACCGCCGCTACGAGCCCCAGCGCCGCGACAACCACCATACGTTTCCAATTTATCCGCACAATACCGATCCCCCGTTTACGTTGAGAATCTCTCCGGTGATAAAGGTTGCCAGATCGGAAGCGAGGAAAAGGACCGGACCGGCGATTTCCTCAGGCGTTGCCACCCGGCCGAGGGGGATCTGGCCGAGAGCGAATTTCCGCCCGGCCTTCGCTTCGAGTACCGGCTTCGACATATCCGTGTCCACCCAGCCCGGAGCCACGCAGTTCACCAGGATTCCGTAACGCGCCAACTCAGTCGAGAGGGCCTTGATGAAACTGATCACGGCGCCCTTGCTCGCCGCGTAGTGCGAATGAAACGCTTCGCCACGCTGTCCAGCCGTCGAGCTGATCGCGATGATGCGGCCGGAGCGCTGCGCGATCATCGACGGCGCCGCGAAATGTGCGAGCGAGAAGACGCTCTTCAGGTTCGCCCGCATCATATCGTCCCACTGGCGCTCGGTCATCTGCTCGATCGGGATGTCTTCAGCGTTCCAGATGCCGGAATTGGCGACAAGGATGTCGAGCCGGCCCAGCCGCTCGAGCGCGAACTCGACGAGTTTGCGAGAATTATCCGCCACGCGCAGGTCCGCTTGCATCCCCTCGACGCGAGTGCCGTGCTTGCGCGCCTCCTGCTCGACGAGTCGAGCCGCTTCCTTGTCGCGGCGGAAGTTGAAGACCACGTCCGCGCCGGCCTGAGCGAACAATTTCACCATCGCCGCGCCGATGCCGCGCGAACCGCCGCTGATCAGGGCCCCCTTGCCCGCCAGAGAAATCATCTGCCCTCCGCCTCGTTTTGAGCTCCCGCCACGCTTTCCGAACCGCGGCCGGTATCTCTCGACTCCCGCGCCGACCGCACCAGGTCCCGGAAGAGCGCCCGGGCCAACCGCACGCCTGAATCCCCTTCGCTCGAGCTTTCGTTCCGCTGCCGCTCCGGGTGCCACTGCGCGCCAACCACCCAGTGAGCGCGGCTTTCCAGTTCCACCGCTTCAATGACGCCGTCGGGCGATATCGCCGTCACCCGCAAATTGCGGCCGGGCATCCGAATCGACTGGTGATGCGAGCTGTTCACCACCGTTTCCGCAGTTTCGCCCAGACGCGATACGACCGAGCCCGCCAGGAGGCGGGCCGGATGATGCGGTTCGGGCATTCCGCGCTCGCGTTCCCATTTGTGGGTCAGGCTGCCGCGCAATTCGCTCGGGATGTCCTGCACCAGCGTGCCGCCGCGGTAGACGTTCAGCAGTTGCGTTCCGTAGCAGATCGCCAAAACCGGCTTGCCTTCTGCGAAGGCCCAATCGAGCAGGACCAGATCGGTCTGCTCGCGCCGCTCGTCGGGCTCGGCCGTCTCCGCGCGAGACGTTTCCCCGTAACGCGCCGGGTTCACATCAGCCGGGCTGCCCGGCAGCACGATCCCATCCAGTTCGGAAGCTTGTTGCTTGAGTTGCTCCTCGGTAAGAAAGAGGGAAAGCGGTCGCGGCTCGCCCCCCGCAAGCTCGACCGCTCTGGCATAAGGCTCAATCTTTTCGCGGTTTCCAGCCTGTTCTTCGCTCGCGAGCCGAAAGGGAATCCCGATTCGCGGCCGGTTCTGAGAATCAAGTCCTGCGGCTTCTGTCTCCTGCATAGATATAGAAAGCGTAGCATCCCAACGGGAGGGAGACAACGGTCCCGGCCAATCTCCCGCTCAGACGAGCTGGCCGGCCTACCCCGCAATCCCTTCGGCTCTCGGCGTCGAAACAGGGTGGCGTGTGATTTCTTCGACGAGGGCCCGCAGGTCTCCGGCCAAGTAGAGAGATCCCGTGACGAAAACAACGTCGTTTGGGCCTGCAAGCTTCAGCGCCCTGCGCAACGCACCGGCCGGATCGGCGACCTGTTCGCAATGCGGGGCCAGGTGACCCGTCATTGCGGCGAGCGCGTCCACCGAGATGGCGCGGCCCTGGCGTGGCTGGGTCAAAATCACCTGCCCAGCGCGGGGAAAGAGCAGGCCCGCGATTTCGTCTACGGCCTTGTCACGCATGGCGCCGTAGACCAGCAGCACGCGCCGGCCTCCGAAGTGTTCGTCCCAGAAATCCGCCAGCTCCCTGGCTCCAGCCGGATTGTGCGTGCCGTCCAAATAGATCACCGGCTGCTCGCCAAAGCGCTCGAGCCGCGCTGGCCAGCGGGTTCGCGCGATTCCTCGTTCGATGCTCTCCCTCGTCACCGGCCGGCCACTCCGCGCCAGGATTCGCGCTGCCGCCAGCGCCGCGAGCGCGTTGCGCAGTTGATAGCGCCCGGCCAGTGAAGGTTGCAGCGCGAAGGCCTCGCCCGAATCGATGTGCACCGCGGTCGCGCGGTAACGGCCGTCCTCGTCCTTCACGCTCTCGAGGCGGAAATCGCGGTCGATCTCGATCACTGGCGCACCGGCTTCCGCCGCCCGGCGTTCGACGACCTTCCGCGCACGTGGGCGCTCGATTGCCAGAACCACGGGCACGCCCGGCTTCACGATGGCCGCCTTTTCCGCGGTGATCTGCTCGATCGAATGGCCGAGGTAGTCCTCGTGATCGAAATCGATCTGGGTGATAACAGCGACTTCCGGGGTGACGATATTTGTCGCGTCCAGCCGCCCGCCCATCCCCACTTCGAGCACGGCGTACTCCACCTTTCGCCCCGCGAATATCTCAAACGCCATCGCCGTCAGGCATTCGAAATAGGTGGGATGCGCGGCAAGTTCCCCGCTTGCCAGCAGTCGTTCGATGAGTTCGCTCAGCACGGTAAAGCTCCGCGCGAATTCCTCGTCGGAAACCGGCTTCCCGCAGAGCTGGATTCGCTCGTTGATACGTTCCAGGTGGGGCGAGGTGTACAGGCCGGTCCGGAGGCCGGACTCGCGCAGCACCGCTTCGATCATCGCCGCAGTCGAGCCTTTGCCGTTGGTTCCCGCGACGTGAACTGAAGGGAACTTTGTTTGGGGCTCACCGAGATGGCGGGCCAGCAGGCGAATATTGTCCAGGTCGAATTTCTGCACCTTTGCCTGCCGGGGCGCCGCGAGTTCGCGCCCAAGGGTCAGCAGGTATTTCACCGCTTCCGCGTACGTCATTCTCGTTCCCTACTCCTGGCCCTTGGACGATGTCCACCCCGCTAGGCAAGAAAGAAATCGAACGCGTTTGTGATGTAGCTCTTCAATTCGCGCCGGTCGACCACCGCGTCCAGGAAACCATGCTCGAGCAGAAATTCCGAGCGCTGGAATCCTTTGGGGAGCTTCTGCCGGATGGTTTGTTCGATCACGCGCGGGCCGGCGAAGCCGATCAGCGCTCCCGGCTCAGCGATGTTCAGGTCGCCCAGCAGCGCGTAGCTGGCCGTTACCCCTCCGGTTGTGGGATCGGTGAGCACGGAGATGAACGGGACGCGCCGTTCGTCCATGCGCGCCGCCGCCGCGGAAACTTTCGCCAGCTGCATCAGGCTGATCACGCCCTCCATCATTCGCGCGCCGCCGGAGCAGGAAACAATCACGAGCGGCGTCGCTTTCTCCGCCGCCAGTTCCATGGCCCGCGTCACCTTCTCTCCCACCACCGCTCCCATCGAGCCGCCAATGAACCCGAACTCCATCGAGCAGCAGATCACACCCCGCCCGTTCATTTGACCCTCGACGGTGACGATCGCATCGGCCATGCCCAGCCGCTGCTGTGCATCGTGCAGGCGGGAGGAATAGGATCGCGTGTCGACAAAACCGAGCGGGTCGCTTGAGGCCAACTCCGCGTCGTGCTCGATCCAATCGCCCTCATCGAGCAGCAGCTCCAGCCGCTTCGCCGCGCTCAGGCGGAAGTGGTAGTCGCACTTCGGGCACATCTGCCAGTTCTGTTCCAGGTCCTTTTTCCAGATGATCGCGCGGCATTCGTCGCACTTCACCCACAGCCCTTCGGTGCGAACCCGGCGCTCCTCTTCCGGGGGCGTCTCGATGGCCTTGCGGTCGCGTTTGAACCAGGTGGTCATGGGTTAGTAGTCGATTCCGCGCTGCGCCAGGATTCCCTTGGTGTAGGGATGCTTCACCTCGCGCATCTCCGTCACCAAGTCCGCCGCCTCCACTAATTTAGGATGCGCGTTCCTGCCGGTGCAGATGATATGCTCCCGCTCGGGCCGCTTCGCCAACGCCTCGACCACCTCCTCGGGGTCTAGCAGTTTGTAGCTGATCGCGTAGTTGATCTCGTCGAGTATCACCAGATCGTATTTCCCGCTCTGGATCCGCTCCTGGGCAAAATCCCAGGCTTCACGGATCATGCGCGCGTCCTCGGGATCAGTTTCCGCGCCGCCGACCTTGATGAAGCCACGTCCCATGGGCAGAATCTCGAACTTGTCATCGCCAAGCATCTTCGCGGCGTCCAGTTCGCCGTAGTGCCAGGAGCCTTTTATGAACTGCACCATCAGCACGCGCAGTCCCTGCCCCACAGCGCGAAACGCGGTTCCCAGGGCGCAAGTCGTCTTCCCCTTGCCCGGGCCGGTGTAAACAATCAGCAATCCCTTCCCTTCCGGCATATATCGTTTTTCTCGAGTCTAACCGCCAATCCTTCATACTGAGCGCGCCCCCAAGGCCCGTCAAGTCACAGGCCGTAGCGCGCCTGCCCACCTCGTCATTCCGAGCTAAACCCTTTGCGGCGAAGGGGGGACAAGAACGGCGGATCCTCTCAGCCGATGCCCAGCGTCTCACGAAGTGTCGTGGCCAAGGCTTCCACCTTTGCCTGCGCCTCAGGCGACATTGGCGTGTGGTCCGGCGCGCCACTTTCCCGTACCACCAGCCACAGACCGGGCCGGTGGACGTTCCCTTCGTGGCAGATGGCGCCGGTCAGTTGCGCGATTTCGAGAGGGCCTGCCGCCGTTTCGCGTTCGACGACGGCTCGCGCTTCGTCGAGCAGATCCTTGAATCCTTGCGAGGCCAGCAGGGGATCGACATCGCGCGGCGTCGGCCGTTCGATTTCCTCGAGATCGTAATCGGGCAACGGGTGGAGGATAGGCAGCTCGATAGATGCCGTTGGCGCCTGGTGATCGTGTCGAATTCGCATATTCATCTCCCGATTTGTACAACAGGACGGCTCATTTCGGGTAGGGGTGTCCGGCGAGCAACGCAAAAGCCCGATAAATCTGTTCCGCCAGCACTACCCGCGCCAATTCGTGCGAAAGCGTCAGACGGCTAAGCGAAAGCTTCTCTCGCGCCCGCTTGCGCCACGGGTCTGGAAATCCCTCCGCGTCCCCGCACAGGAACACCACTTCCCGCACTCCACGGTCCCGCAGCCCACCGAGCCAGCGCGCGAAACCCTCGGAATCGACTTCCCGGCCCCCGGCGTCGACCAGTACCCAGTCTGCCGTTGGCTCGACCCTCAGCCGATCGAGGGCGTCGGCCCGCCTCAGCTCGTTCGTCTCGACCGTTGCGAACCGCCGCACGCGCTCCAGGTAGTCTTCCACCAGCGCGCGGAGTTCCGCGCGCCGTGTCTTACCCAGCATCACCATTCGCACTTTCATCGGAATGCCGTGACAGCCGCGGCAAGTGGTTCTCTACCCGCGGGATTTCTTCGGCGGAGAGTCCACGGTCACCGGCCCGCGGCGAGGGATTCGCAACGGACGCTTCACCTCGTGGCGGCGCGCTCGCCGCCCGGCTCGGGAATGTGGATTCGCCGTCCGCTCCGCCACAACCGCTCGAGATCGTAATAGAGGCGCGCCTTCTCGCTGAAAATATGCGCAACGAATTCGCCGTAATCGAGGAGCACCCATTCGGCGGCGTCGTACCCCTCGCGGTGCGCGAGCCGCCCGCCGTGCTCGATCATTCGGCGATTGATCTCATCCGCGATAGCCTGAATCTGCGGCGTGCTCAATCCTGTGCAGACCAGAAAATAGTCGGTGAATGCTCCCGCCTCTCGCAGATCGAGCACGACGATATTCTCCGCTTTTTTATCGAGTGCCGCATCGACCGCCATCGCGAGGCGCGGGCTGGGAAGTTGAGGGATCATTGGCTGTAAAGCGCCTGCTTTTCGATGTATTCGCCCACTAGGCGGGGAACCAAACCTCGAATCGGGAGGCCCTGCTTTCGCCGCCGGCGGATTTCGGTTGAAGAGACGTCGCTCGAAACGGTCCGTAGCACATGCACCGTCGTTTCCCGCAGGCGGATCTCGGCGCCGCCCGTGCGCCGTCCGTTTCCTCCCAGCAACGCCGCCCGGCGCGACCGCGCCAGCAGGTCAGGTGGGATCACTTCCGCCAGCCGGTCCACGCGGAAGCCCGGCCGATGCGCCACGATGAAATCGCACGCCTCGAGCAACGCCGGATATCCCTTCCACGTGCCGATTTGCAGGAAAGCGTCGGCGCCCGTGATGAAGAAAAGCCGTGTCCCCGTCCCGGCCAGTCGCTCTCGGAAACGCCGCACGGTGTCGATGGTATAAAAGAAGCGGCCCGAGTCAGAAGGGTCGGCTTCGGCCAGCGACGGGAAAAATCGCTTTTCGCCGGCACACGCCAGCGCCACCATCGCGTAGCGGTGCTCAAACGCCGTGATCGTCTCCTCGGCCTTGTGCGGCGGCCGTCCCGAAGGAATGTAGTGGATGGCATCGAGTCCGAAGTGCCGGCAGGCCGCCCGTCCCACGGCAAGGTGACCTGCGTGGATCGGATCGAAAACGCCTCCGTAGAGTGCGATGGCAGGTGTGCGAGGGATGGATCGTTTCACGGCGTGCTCGACGGCTCCGGGGAAGTCGGTTCGGCGGCACGCTCCGGCTCTGCCTCACGGCGGGCCTTGGGTAACCGGTCGAGTATCTGCGCCATGGCGCGCACGAGTTCCGGAACTCCCTCTCCGCTCACTGCCGAGATGGCGTAAATCTCCAGCCCGCGCGCGGCGGCGAATGCGCGCAACTCATCGCATTTCTCGGGACTTGTGGCCGCGTCGAGCTTCGTCGCCACAACGATCACCGGCTTGGCCGCCAACTCCTCGCTGAACGCTTTCAGTTCTCCGGCGATGATCTCGTAATCCCGCACCGGATCGCGCGGATTCGCCTCGCTCACGTCCACCAGATGAGCCACGAGCCGCGTCCGCTCGATGTGCCGCAGAAACTGAATGCCCAGCCCCGCTCCCTTGTGCGCTCCCTCGATCAACCCTGGCAGATCGGCCACGACGAACGTCCGGCCGAAGGGTGTGCCGTCGGCGGAGACAACGCCCAGATTCGGCGCCAGAGTCGTGAAGGGGTAATCGGCTATCTTTGGCCGCGCCGCGGAAATCCGCGAGATCAATGTTGATTTCCCCGCATTTGGAAAGCCCACCAGCCCGACGTCGGCCAGCAGTTTCAGTTCCAGGCGAAGGCGCCGCTCTTCGCCAAGCTTTCCCGTTTCGAATTCCTTCGGAGCGCGATGCCACGGTTTGGCGAACCGGGCGTTTCCGCGACCGCCGCGACCGCCGCGAACCGCGACCACGCGCTCACCTGATCCGGCCAGATCGGCCAGTATTTCTCCGGTCTCTTCGTCGTAAATCACCGTGCCGGCCGGGACGAGCAATACGAGATCTTCGCCCGATCTCCCATGCTTGTTCGAGCCTTCGCCGTGCCGGCCGCGCTCGCCTCGAAATTCGCGATCGAAACGGAAGCGCAGGAGCGTGTTTTCCTGCGAGGTGGCTTCGAAGATGATGTCGCCGCCGTCGCCGCCGTCGCCGCCCGAAGGCCCCCCGCGCGGCACGTACTTCTCCCGACGAAACGCCAAGCAGCCGTTTCCGCCGTCGCCGGCCTTTACCCAGATATGTGCTTCGTCAACGAACACAGGATCTCTTCTGTATCAAAGGATACGATACCGCCAAGCGCAAAACCACCTGGTGGCGTCGGCCCGTCGGGCACTGACCTCGGAGGCGGAAAGGTGGACCGGACCCCGAGGAAAGCGCACCACGGAAAACCCATTATACCGATGGGATTGCGTACATATCGGCTTGTAGCCCTGGCACAAGCCCGCGCGTACAATCGACACTCGTGGGCAGCCGCCGTCAGTGGGCGTTGCCAAGGGACGATTCGCATGAAGGGCGCCATCGTTTACGGATATGACTGGGCTGCGGGCAGCGCGGTCGAACGTATCGCTTTGGCACTGGCCCGCTCTGGCGCGAGGATCCTTCATTGCGATCGAATCTGTTCCATCCAGCGGCGGCCGGACACCAGCTTACATGAGTTGGAGGCAAACCTGTTCACGTTCAAGCCGTGGGTGTTGCCTTCTCGCCTGAATCGTTTCCCCGGCGTCCCTGATATCCAAGGCAAGATTGTGGCCAAGAGATACTTCGGCATTCTCGGCACTACGATGGTTTGGTCTATCTGGGTGAAACGGCGAAAGAACTTGAACTGGCGATGCAAACCCCGCACTTTCGGAGGCGCTCGAATAGCTTTTTGCGGCAAAAGCGCAAGGAACTGGCCGCAAGACGCTCCGTTGAAGCCCTCGGACGAACGCTCGAAGCCCTTTTGGGCTGACCGTCACACCACCACGCCTGTGACGAGATCTCCGTGCCGCAGGAAATTTTCCCAGTCCGGCCCTACTGGGACTGGCTCTTGGCGTTCACTACCTGAAACCTGTACCAGGACGTTCCCGTCGGATATTGCACGTCGCTGAATTGAGCGGTCTGCTCCCCGTTCGGCCCGATGGTGACGGGAATCACGCCCGTATTCTGCGACAGAATTTGGTTGTCCGCGCCAGCGTAAGTGGTCTGGTACGAGATGGCGCTATAAGTGTAAACCGGTGACAGGTTATGGATGTCCACCACCCACGTTGCGACGGTTCCGCTGCTGTCTTTCTGCATCTGGGCGCTCACGACTTGCAGATCGTGAGCTGGATCGGCTTTCTGGTTGGCCACGGCCGCTGGATGGGCTTCTGCAGCTGCCGTCTTGCTTGTTGTACTACCTTTCGATCTCAACAGAAGCACGACGGCGACGGCAAGAACGATAATAAGCGCCGCCGCAATCCAAATTCCCTTCTTGCTCTGTGGTTCCAATTCCAGCGGCTGTTCAAACATAGCAGCACCTCCGTGTCTGACTTACCGCCTTCCCAAATCTCTGATTGAGTCGAATAGTGCTCCGATGCTTTCGCCGAATTCCATGTGGGCTTACCTGCCTCACTTGGCATGGCTCCTTGGGCGAAGGTTACCACGGAGGCACCGCAGGTTCAACATTGCCAAACGGCCCAGAGCCAGCGCACCCAGCCGTCCCCCTAGCCTGGCAGTTAACCTTTCCTTCGGCCCAGCAAGCGCACGGGTCGCAAGAGAAAGTAGGCAAATCCGAGCGGGGCGGGCAGGCGAAGCTTGTCCCAATCGTCAGCGGCGGGTGTGGTCGCGAGACGCGCTACGTACCGGACGCCGGGCCAGAAACCCTCCACCATGCGCATCCGATAGCGTAGTTGTTCGCGACGGCCAAGCGCCTCGGAGGCGAATAGGCGGGTGGCCAGCCATTGCGCCAACTCTCGCGCTCCGGCATCCGCCGCGACCGCGCGCAGAACGTTCTCCGGCGTCGTCGCTCCCAGAGTTTCGTGTGCGAGAAACAGGGCAACGTTTGTCATTCGCCGGCAGCTTGTCTGGTCGGCCCGGTTGAGCGCCTTACCCCAATCGAATCCCCGCGCCGTAACGAGCCGGGCGATATCGCAGATCCAGAGCAACTGCGCCCAGAAATCCTTGGCACCGTGCACGGCCAGCAGCGTAAGCGTGTCCTCGCGCGAAAAAGTCAGCACACGCCGGCCCGCCAGCGTCACCTCTTCCCGCTCGGCAAGGAGCGGCTCGAGATCGGGCGGTTCTGGGAAATGGCGCAGAGTCAATTCAGTATGAACTTCGATCTGAACGCCTTCACGTGAAAGGAAGACGTATTCACCCGGAACCGGCGCATTGGGAGCCGCCAGAGCCGGGCTCACCGGCCGGTAGCCCAGTGCTTCGAGCAAACTCCATGCGGCGCGCAGGTCGCGATGCGGAAGGATGAAATCCAGATCGACGAACTGGCGCAGCCCCAGGCTTTCATATGCCATCTCGGCCAGGACGGCTCCCTTGTATGGAATCAACGGAATCTTTTCCGCTTCGGCGCACCCGGTGATTTCCACTAGTTTCGCCGCGAGCTGCAGGTTCCGCGCCGCCGTCGCCATCGCCTCGGCACGGAACGCCGCCAGCACCTCGGCAGGCACCACCGCCCCGCCCAATTCCTGAAGCACCGGATAGCACAAGGCCGCCACGCGTTGCGCACGCGCATTCTCGAACACGAGTTGCCAGTCGAGCGTCCCCTGAAGCAGTGTGCCGATCTGCGGGCGTCCATCCGGCTTCAATGGCACGCCTACGCAAGCCAACAGCAGTCGATGCTCGGGCCGCAGACCCGCACTCATGGAGAGCCAAGGCTCCTGTGCAACGTTGTCCACCCACACATTATGTTCTCGGAAGGAGGAGACTGCGAGGAATGCGGATGGCGGAATCCACGCCCGCGGGCTTTCAGTGGGAACGGCCGGAAACTGCGGCGTTGGCCGCGTGAACATCGTTGATCACCAACTCGCACAGTTGACCCAGCTTGTTGGGATCGCTTGATGGCACCAATCGGCGGACCAAGGCAGTTCGAGCGACCTCTGCTTGCAGTTGAAACTCGCGCCCACGGTGCTCGGAAGCGAGCGCTGAACTGACGAATCCATTGACGAGGAGTTCGAGCAGGCCGCCCGTCTGATCCAATGGCTCGATCGAAGGAGCGCCGGGGTCATCGCTTCTTGGGGCGAGCAGATAAACAGCGCCGAGCGGCGCCGGCTCATCCTGGTATTTGCCCGGAGACCGGCCTAAGCGAACAAGCCGCTTGTTCTCCCAAGGGACGAATTCGGGTAACTGTTCGGCCGCATCGGCGCCATATACGAATTCGGCCGAATCGGGCCACAAGCAGACGCGCGGCGGTCCGGGAAGCGCCAAGAGTCCGGTGCCGGGATCAGATCGGAGCACTGACACGTCGTCCGCCAGAACCGGGCAGCCCCGCTCGGCAAACGCGGCCGCCGTGCTCGATTTGCCCCTCCCGGGATTGCCTGCGAACAGTACCGCCCGACCCTCGATCACCACCGAACTGGCATGGAAGCATATGCAGCCGCGGAGGTGGAGAACGAAAGCCAGGACCTGACTGAGGAAGAATGCGGTGACCAACTCTTCGGTGATACCGTCGACCCAGCGCGCCCAAATCCGGGCCCCATCCTCGTCGATCAGAAATGTCAGCCCCTCGCAATACTGGAAGCAATAGAGCTGGCTTGAGGAGTCGTGCCAAACCCGAAGGATCGGCACGCCCTGAGCATCGAGGATGCGGCTGGAATAAGTTGGCTTCTGCTGCTGTAGGTTGGCGGCGTCGAATCCCGTGGGCAATTGGCCGAGCCGGCAAACCACATCGGGCTCACGGGGGGCGTCGGACGGATCCAAGCCGGTCAGGGTCCGGTCCGACGCCATATCCATCCCGTAAAGCCGGTAATGCACCAAGGAAGGGCTCTCCGGTCGCGAGACACGCCCTTATGGGCAGGTGCTCATGGTGACGTGATGTGGGGCGCTCGAACAGTTTGGCGTGAAGTCGATGCCGCCTCCGCTCGCCGTGAGCGTCAACTCACGCAACGTACCGTACCGGCGGAGTTCTGGAGCGCGATAAGGCGCCTTAATGGATGTGGGCACGAAATTCCTCCTTCTGGGGCAGTTTATACGCGTATTGGGATTCCCATTGCAACCAGTAATTCAAACTGATAGGGCGAAGATGCACCGCCACCTGCCACGGAGCCGGGTTTTGGGCAGATTCCATCGCTCGTTTCACATCTACGTACCGGTTGAGTCCTTCGACCGGTCCAAACTTTTCCAACCAGGGTTTCCGGCTGGTGCGGTAAAACGCCATCAACAGATCGGTAACAATCGGCCGCTTCCGACGCAACCTCACCTCGTCCGGCAGCATTCCACGCATCGAACGCCGCAGCAATTCCTTGTCAGAGCACCACGGAAGAGCCGGCAGGCTGAGGACATAGCGCACCACTCGTAGATCGAAAAACGGGTGTCGGGCTTCGATGCAGGCACCAAAATTATCTGCATCAAATTCCTCGAACAGACCTGCCCAGATGGGTGCTTCCATCAATTGATGAGCTTCGGGGCGGACCGCTCCCGCCGGCGGCGTCTTCCAGATCGGCGTCCGGCCGTATTGTTCGTACCGCTCACGCAGGTGCAAGCGGCACTCGAAATCGGGATTCAGCCAGCCGGGATACGCATGGATAGGAATCCGCTCATGGAAAATTTCGCGTAGGTGGCCCACAAGATAGAGGCGCCACATGCGCCCGTCAGAGAGCAGATGCCCGGTCATTTCTTTAGCCAGGAGAAGCCATCTCCCTTCCCGAACCCGCTGGCGACAATGGCGCGAGCGCAAACTCGAGAAAACTCCGTCACTGCCCTGTCCGGTCAAAACCACTCGCGCGTCCCCGGGCTGACCCAACACTTCAGCCAGTGTCCAATCAAACAACGGAGTTTTCCAGGGCTCCGCCCGGCGAAATTCGGGACGATTCCAGAAGCCGAGCAACTGCTTTTCGTCGAGCGGAAACTCCTCCCACGGGATTCCGATTTTTTTAGCGGCCAGGCTGGCGAGGCGCCCTTCTTCGTAAGGAATGAGGCGTCGATAGCTCTGCGTGTGGGCGGAAAGGGCGCAGTGGCCGCCTTGCTTGGCCGCCACGCGGCCTGCCATTGCCGCAACCGAACTCGAATCCATCCCCCCGCTCATCATCAACGTGACGCGATCCGTGCGCAGGCGGTCGGCGACGGCACGTTCGAAAAGCTCCAGGAAGCGTTCAACGTAGTCGCGCGAACGGCGAAAGACCGTCGGCGGGCCGGCCGGCAAAGTCCAGTAACAGCGAGTTCGCACTTCTCCATCGGAAACGATCAGCACGTGTGCCGGCGCCAGACGACGGATGGCTTCCCGCGCCGTTCGTCCGGGGTCGAAACCCACACCGGCCACGAGATAATCGCCAATGGCCGGTTCGTAGATGTCGTCGGGAACGCCGGGATGCAGGCGGGGGGCGTCGATGGCGTTGCTGAAGACAAACGTCCGCCCCTCGTGCGCGTAAAAGAACGGCCGAACGCCGAAATGATCGCGTGCGCAGAAGAGTTTTCGTTCGCGCGTGTCCCATATGGCGAAGGCAAAGTCGCCCAGAAGATGGTCGACGCATGCTTCGCCCCAAGCAGCGTAGGCGTGAAGGAGCACCTCGGCGTCGGGCCGCTCGATCGAGCAATCATGTCCGCGGCCGGAGAGTTCGCGGATCAAATCCTCGCGCGCGTCCACACGCGCGTCGGCCACGATCCACGATTTACCATCGAGGGTCATGGGTTGCCGTTCGCCGCGCGATTCCCGCGTTGTCACAAAGAGCGTGTGCACCAAGCCCACGTTCCCTTCGACCCATTCGCCCAGGCCGTCCGGTCCGCGGTAATGAAGGAACTCCCCGAGACGTCTGACGAGCGCGCGATCGACGGGCGCTCCATCCAGATTCACGATTCCGGCAAATCCGCTCATCGCCAGCTCACCCGTGCCGGCGCGAAATCCCGGTCGAACGCGGCGTAGCGGTCGCCAATATCCTGGCCTTCGTTGAGGCTGACCCCGGCCGCTTCCACCCAGGCGTGAGCTTCGAAGCGATTCTCGCCCTTGCGCACGCCGATGCGCATTTGCGCGGGAATCCCTTGCCGCTCGAGCAAACAAGCAAGCACGACCGAGCGCGCCAGGCACGTGCCGCCAGCGTATTGCGCCGCCACGGCCACCAATCGTGACGTGCGCCGCGCGTGGCGCAACGCACCACCCGAATCCACCGGCCCGGCAGGTCGCAAGCGGGGCCCAAGCACCGCTTGCGCGCGGCGCAATCCGAACACCTTCAGCGCCACGCGCACTGCCGGCAGCAGCATGAGGGCCGTCAGGAACAAGGATTTCTCCTCGGCCGGAAGTCGCCAAAATTTACGCCAGTTACTCATCGCTTGTTTCGAGTAGGCCGTTCCCCACCAGGTTCTCGATCAATTTTTCAAGGTCCTGCCGCAGGCGTTGCTCATCAACATCGTAGACCGAGAGCAATTCCTGATACGCCGCCTCGACGGTATTCGCTTTCGTCAGCGCTTCCCACATCCGCGTGCCCACGGGGTCCAGCCCGAAATAGCATTCCTTTTCCAGGTTCAGCAGAACCGATTCCTCGCCCACCTGCTGCAACAGGACGTGCGAAGGCACCACGACGCGAGCGCTGAACGAAATCGGCAATACCTCACCCTCGCAGGAACAAATCCAAACTGTACTCGAGTCTCGACTCGCGGGCGATTGTAACAAAGTCGGTCTTCAGAGAACAGACGGTGTGTTCGTCCCGACAGTACCGGAAGTACCAAAACGGACGCGTGATTGGTCTGTTAACTCTCCAGTAAACACTTGGCTATCCCCGCTGGCGCGCCACACCTTTCGCACCGGCGGAGGACCGGTCGCTGGATTTTTCGCCCGCTTTTCGTTATAACGGCAAAGCGCAAGGGCCTGACGTGCAAGCCATCCTCGTCGAGAAACTCACCAAGCAATTCCCTCCCGCCTATTCCGGCTGGCGCACGTTCCTGCAGGTGGTGGTGCCGGCGACAGTGCGGGCTCTCGGCGGCGTCTCCTTCCACGTGGATGAGGGCAAAGTGCTCGCGCTGGTAGGGGAGAACGGAGCGGGGAAATCCACGCTGCTGCGAATTCTCTCGACGTTGCTCTTGCCGACCGGCGGCCGCGCTGCGATTGCCGGCTTCGACGTCGAGCGGGAACCTGCGCTGGTTCGCCGCCATATCGGTTATCACAGCGGCGCCGACTTCGGTTTCTACGGCCGACTGACAGGTCGTGAAAATCTGGAATTTTTTGCATCGATGAACGGGCTATCCCGGCAGGAAACCGTCGCCCGCGTGGCCGAATTGACCGAGCATCTGGGTCTTGCGCCCGCCCTCGACCGGCAGGCCCGCGGCCTTTCTTCCGGAACCATCAATCGCCTCGGCCTCGCCCGTGCCATCCTGCACCGGCCGCCGGTTCTCCTGCTCGACGAGCCGACCCGCAGCCTCGATCCGGTTGCCTCGGCGGAATTTCGCGTTGTGCTCAAGGACTTCGTGCGCCGTTACGGCGTGACCGTCCTATTCGCTTCCCACATCCTGAGCGAAGTGGAGGAGCTTGCCGACAGCGTCGCTCTGCTCAGCGGCGGTTCGCTCGTCGCTTTCGACACGCCCGAGGCATTGCGTGCCTCGACCGGCTGTGCGACGGCCTCCCAGGCAATCGAAATGCTGCTCGCACACGCAGCGGCCAGCACCGGGGTGCCGCAATGAGTGCACGCGGGGCGAAATGGCGCGAGCTCCTGCGGCAAATCGGTCAGCTTTTTCGCCGGGATATGCTCACCGCGCGTACCTATCGCGTGGCATTTCTTTTCGACGCCGTCAATGCTCTGTTCGGCGCCGCCTCCTTCTATTTTCTTTCTCAATTCGTCGCAAGCGACAAGCTGAAAAGCAGCCTGGATGGCGCTAGCTACTTCGCCTTCGCATTGATTGGCCTGGCATTTTTCGACTACCTCTCGGCCGGCTTGAACGCCTTCGATACCAGCATCGACGATGCCCGCCGCAACCGCACCCTGGAGGCTTTGCTCGTCACCGAAGCCTCCCTGCCCGTCATCCTGGCCGGATCGGCAATCTATCCCTTCGTTCTTACCTCAGTCCGCACGGGCGTATACCTGGTTTGGGGAGTGATCCTGTTCCATCTGCCGCTGGGCTCGGCCGACTGGCTCGGTGCGCTTCTGATTCTCCTGTTCTCGATTCTGGCGTTCGCCGGTCTGGGCATCATCTCGGCGAGTTACCAGATGCTCTTCAAGCGTGGGAATCCGGCGAAGTGGATTTTTCTCGGAATTTCTGGGCTGCTCGGCGGAATGATGTACCCGGTCAGCATTTTGCCGCCCGTGCTGCGGACCCTGGCGCGCCTGATACCACTTACGTATTCCCTCGAAGGCATGCGCGCGGCGCTGCTCGAGGGGGCGGGCATCGGCCGTCTGTGGCCCCAGATCACCGCTCTCGGAATTTTCGCCGTAGTTCTGCTGCCGCTTTCGTTCCTCGTGTTTGCGTGGGCGTTGCGCCGCACCAAAATCAACGGCACCCTGACGCACTTCTAGCGCAGTCTCTCAGGGCGCATTTCAGACAGTTTTCTCTCTTCCTCGCTCTTCCTGCGGCTCGTCTTGGTGCCGCCCTGAAGGGCGGCTCTACGCACGAGCACCGCAC
>JAGWOX010000200.1 GCA_028877145.1 Acidobacteriota bacterium
ATCGCCGGTCCCACGGAAATCAGGTCGGCGAGCTGCCGTCCACCTGTGGTCATCGTTCCCTCCTCGTGTCAGACTTGACATCTAGTCTAAATTAGATTAGTCTCCTATGCAAGCCCCTCGTCAACCGGGGCACGGGCGGACAGGAGAACGGCGAGATGAACGTCAACCGCATCACCCCCTTGTTGTTTGCCGCTGAAATCGAGTCCTGCGCGAAATTCTGGGTGGACAGGCTCGGCTACTCGAAAACCGCCGAAGTGCCAGAAGACGGCCATCTCGGCTTCGTCATGCTTAGCCGAGATAGCACCGAACTGATGTACATGACCTGGACAAGCCTCGAAAAGGACATGCCGGCTGCGGCCGAACCGGCGAAACGAGGGCCCAGCTTTCTCTACGTCGAAGTCAACGACATTGAGGCCACCATGGCCGCGATGGAAGGCGTGGAAATCGTCCAGCCTATGCGCATCACTTTTTACGGCGCAAAGGAATTCGGAGTACAGGATCCCGCCGGACATTTCGTCACGTTTGCCCAAATGGGTTTCGCCCCGCAATCGTAACGAAACGTCTGTACCCGTCGTCATGCTTCCCTGGCCGGGAAGGGCACGCGGCAGCGTGCCGTTGTGATGCGGCGCGGTTCGTTGCACCAGCATCAGACTATTGAGAACCATTCCTCCCGGCTCATAATGAGCCGATGCCCACATCATTCAATCGCGAAATCGAGGAGACGCGCCGCTACCACGATTCCACCAGCCATTCCTATTGGAGCGTTCGCTCAGGCGGCCGCGAACTCGATTGGCCCAACTATCCGCGCCCTTTCAAAATCTACCCTCAACTCGATCCCATCCCGCTCCCGCGCGAATTCCCGCCCACGAACCTCCCGGCCCTCCATCCTGCCATCACAAACGCCGCGACTTCCGTGCAACGGGAACCTGGCATCCTGAGCGGTGCGAAGGATCCCGAAGCTACATCTACAGCGCACCCTTCGCGTCCCACCCTCTCCGAACTCGCCTCTCTCCTCTACCACGCTGCCGGCGTCACGCGTCGCCGCGCCTGGCCCGGTGGCGAAATCTATTTTCGCGCCGCCGCCTGCACCGGCGCTCTCTACGAAATCGAGTTGTATCTTGTCACGGGCGATCTCGATGCTCTGCCGGCAGGCATCTACCACTTCAGCCCGGCGGATTTCGCGCTGCGCCGCCTGCGCGAAGGCGATTGGCGCGGCGTGGTGGCCGCGGCCACAGCCGCCGAGCCGGCCATATCTCACGCGCCCGTCTCGATCATCGCCACCGGCATCTACTGGCGCAACGCCTGGAAGTATGGCGCCCGCGCCTATCGCCACTTCGGCTGGGACAACGGCACAATCCACGCCAACCTGTTGGCCATGGCCGCCGCGCACCACGTGCCCGCGTGCCTCGTCCTCGGTTTCGAGGATGAGCCGATCAATCGCCTGCTCGGTCTCGACACCGAAAAGGAAGTCGCGCTGTCCATCCTCGCGCTAGGCAGCGGCGATCCACCAGTTCCCGCGGCGCCGGTCGAAATCCCACCGCTTCATCTCGAAACGGTCCGCTACTCGCCCGAAGAAGTCGACTTCCCCGAAATGCGGGCGATGCACTCTTCAACGTTTCTCACCAGCCAAACCGAAGTAACCGTGTGGCGCGTCGCCTCCATGCCTGAGACGCCTCCGGTAGCGCAGCCACTCCTGGCTGCGGCCGGGAAAATCACAATCCCGCTTCCCATGCCGCCACAAGCACAGATCGATTCTCAAGACGCGGGTCACCGGTCAAGGGTCATGGGTCATGAGGATTCTCTCGAAACCGTAATCACCCGCCGAGGCTCTTCCCGCCGCTTCACCCAACAGCCCATTACCCTCGCCCAGCTTTCCGCCGCTCTAGAATTCGCCACGCGACCCATCCCGGCCGATTTTCTCGCTCCCGGCGAACGCCTGAACGATCTCTACATCATTGCCAACGCGGTCGAAGGCATCGATCCCGGCAGCTACTTTTTCTCCCGCGATCCTTTCGGCCTCGAACTCTTGAAATCAGGAATGTTTCGGGAAGAAGCCCGCTACCTGGGCTTGGAACAAGCCCTCGCCGGCGATGCCGCAGCCGCCATCTTCTTCCTGGCCGATCTCGATGCCATCCTCGGGCGCTACGGAAATCGCGGCTATCGCGCTGCCCAACTTGAAGCCGGCATCCTCGGCGGCCGCCTGTATCTCGCGTCCTACGCCCAGCATCTCGGCGCCACCGGCCTGACTTTCTACGACGACGATGTCATCGCCTTCTTTTCTCCGCACGCAGCCGCAAAAGCAGCCATCTTCCTCGTCGCCATAGGCCACGCCGCCAAACGCCTTCGCACCCTCTAGCCTCGGCTGAGATTTTCAGCCTATAATCTGGCGCAAATGCATCTCTCTTCTGGCACTCGGCTGGGGCCTTACGAAATCATGGGACCACTGGGTGCGGGAGGGATGGGAGAAGTCTACCGGGCAAAGGACACGCGGCTTGGCCGCACCGTCGCGATCAAAGTCCTGCCGCCGCATCTTGCCGCGAGACCGGAAGCGAAACAGCGGTTCGAGCGCGAAGCGCGCGCTATCTCCGCTCTTCAGCACCCGCGGATTTGCACGCTCCACGACGTCGGCCATCAGGACGGCACGGATTTCCTCGTCATGGAGCATCTCGAAGGTGAGACGCTGGCTCATCGCCTCGCCAGGGGCCAATTCCCGCCCGAACAGGTGCTGGAAATTGGGATTCAGATCTGTGAAGGCCTCGAAGCGGCCCATCGCGCCGGCGTCACCCACCGCGACCTGAAACCCGCGAACATCATGCTGACGAAAACCGGGGCGAAGCTGCTCGATTTCGGCCTCGCCAAGCCACTCGATGCCGCTCCGGCCGCAAACCTCACCGCTTTGCCGACCCTGTCCGCAGCGCCGAAACCAGCGCAGCCACTAACGGCGGAAGGGACGATCATCGGCACCTTCCAGTACATGTCACCCGAGCAACTCGAAGGCAGGGAAGCCGACGCCCGCAGCGATATTTTCGCGCTCGGCGCCGTGCTCTACGAGATGGCCACCGGCAAGCGGGCGTTCGAGGGGAAGTCGCAGGCAAGCGTGATCGCGGCGATTCTGGAAAGAGAACCGCCGCCCGTTTCCCAATCACAGCCTGCTTCGCCGCCGGCACTCGATCGCGCAGTGAGACAATGCCTCGAGAAAGATCCGGACCGCCGGTGGCAATCCGCCCACGACGTGAAGCTCGAACTCGAATGGATCCGCGAAGGCAGCTCGACTTCTGGCGCCTCCGCTCAGCCTGCTGCACCTGGTACCGCCTGGCAGCGAGCAGCATGGGTCATCACGGCCATCTGTTTTCTGGCTGCTGTAGCGTTCGCAGCAGCTTACTTCCTTCGCACCCCGCAACCTGCGCCCACGGTCCGCTCCTCGCTCCTGCCGCCCGGGGCCACGTCGTTCAAGCCTTTTAACTTCGCCATTTCCCCTGATGGTACTCGTCTTGCTTTCGTGGCCACCAACGCCGAGGGCAAGAATATCCTTTGGGTACGCTCTCTTTCCGCTGCCAGCCCGCATCAACTAGATGGCACCGACAACGCCATCTATCCCTTCTGGTCTCCGGACAACCGCCGCATCGGTTTCTTCGCCGAACAGAAGCTGAAGACGGTCGACATCGTGAGCGGCTCGGTGCGCATCCTGTGCGACGCGCGCTCCGGACGCGGCGGTACATGGAACCGCAATGGCACTATTGTATTTGCGCCCGCGATCTCCGGCCCGCTCAACACAATCCCGGATACCGGGGGTATTCCCAAAGCTGTCACCAGCATTCGTGCCAGCGGCAGCGAGGCTAATCGTTGGCCTTTCTTCCTTCCCGACGGCAGACACTTTCTGTATTTCGTCGATTGGACCAACATCCAGGATCTTCACCAGCACGGCATCTACGTTGGTTCGCTAGATGGCGGCGCTCCCAAGCTCATTTCTTCCGAGTTGGCGGGTAGCGTTGCGTTCACGTCTGGTTACTTGCTGTATGTGCGTCAAACCAGTCTGATGGCGCAGCCGTTCGATCCCGACAGTCTGGAGACGATAGGACCTCCCGAAGTGATAGCCGAGCAGGAGGTCCCGGTGGATACGAGTTTTTCGAAGTCGGGATTCTCTGTCTCAGAAACCGGCGTGTTGATCTTCCAGTCGCTGGCCGATTCAGCTAGTCAGCTCGAGTGGTTCGACGCAAAAGGAAACCCGCTCGGAAAGATTCCCGACCTTGGCTACGCCGATCCGAGTGTCTCCCCCGATGGCCACTTCCTGGCCGTCAGTTCCGACGACGAGCGGAACGGCAAACACTATATCCGTGTGATCGATCTCAGCCGTGGTACTTCAACGCGAATCACCGACGGCGGAATGGAAACCACGCCCTCCTGGTCGCCCGACGGCAAATGGGTTTTCTATAACATCAGTTCTCGCGGCGCGGGGAACTCGGATGGCATCTCCCGCGTCGCGGCTGATGGCTCCAGCAGACCACAGTTTCTGCTAAAGCAGCAAAGATTGGGATTTGGCAGTTGGTCGCACGACGGGCAATTTGTCATGTCCGACTTTTCAGGAGGGGGTCCCTCGCTTGCCGTCTACTCAGCCAGCACGAAGCGCCTCACGGAACTGGGGGAACAAGGAGCGGAACCTCGATTCTCGCCAGACGGTCGATGGATCGCCTACAACGCGCGCGAAATTGTGGTGCAGCCGTTCCCGGGGCCGGGGCCACGCATCCAGATTTCGAACAACGGGGGCGCCCAACCGGTCTGGAGCCGCGACGGGAAGCACGTCTTCTATATTTCGCGCGACAAGAAGCTGATGGAAGCCGATTTCGATCCGAGGAGCGGCACCGCGGGGCCGCCGCATGTGGTCTTCCAGACTCGGATTATCGCCCCGGACTACGTCGGCACGCAGTATGACGTCGCTCCCGACGGCCGCTTCATCATCAACTCTGTCCCCGCCGACCATTCCGCGCCCTTGACTCTGCTTGCCAACTGGACCGCAGCCCTAAAACAGCAATAGCGGTCGCTTGCCCTTTTCGAGCCAGGGAGTCCGCCGGTATCCAAAAATCCGAATCCACTGCTATCCGGGCGGCAGCGGCTTCAAAATTTCATCTAGAGAATCCGGCGTGCCTTCGATGCGCGCCAGATGCGCGTATCGCGCTCCACCGGCGTATTCGATCTCGCAGATTTTGTAATACTCGTTATTCAACACAAGCAGGCTGAGCTTCCGCGCTCCACTCCTCGTAGCCTCGATCGCATCGCTCAACGCCTCCGGTGTGAACATTCGTCCGTTCACTCCCACCACTTTCATCCCCGGGGTGATGCCTGCCCGAAAGGCCGGGCCGTCGTAGATGGAATCGCTCACGGTGCCGTCCCGGCGCAGGCTGAGCCCGATCGAATATTCGACGTTCAGCCCTGCCGTGGAATTTCCGCTCGCCGGTGGCTGGCTGTCGTAAACGAGCTTCCAGCCGCTTGCCGTGAGTCCGGCGAGCGGCGCCTGCGCCGAAGTCGAATCCAGACGCTCGTGAAAGAATTTCGCCCAGTCGTAGGGCACAACGCGGTTGAGCGAATTCACGACGTCGCCGAAGGTGTACGTCTTCAGTTCAGGCCCCTTGTTCGGCCCGCCAAAGAATTCGCGGCAGAAATCGTCCATCGATTTGTGCCCGTGGCTTTGGTCGTGAATGATGGCCGCGACCTCGAGCCAAAGCAGATTGCCTTCCTCGTAGTAGTCCGACCCGCGGCTCCAGTTGGGCCAACCGCCGAAAGAGAACATTCCCGGCACGGCAACCGCCGTATCGAGCAGCGGCCGCCATGTGCGCCCCGGTCGGCCGGGGCCCATGCCCGCGGCGATGCCGGCGATGTATTCGTGATAGTCCTTCGGCGTCCACAGGCCGCTGCGCGTCGCGAGTAGGTTGCCGAGATACGTCGTGAGCCCCTCGTAAACCCACAGCAGATCGGTCTTCATCGGCGTCTCGAATTCCGGCGTGCTCAGGTCCGCCGGCCGCCGGAATTTTCCATCCCACGAATGCGCGAACTCGTGCGCAAGCAGTCCGCCTGCCTCGCGTCCGGCATTGGGCGACAAAAAGACTCGCTCGGGCAATCGGCTGTCGTCGGATTCATGATGCTCGATGCCGAAGTGGATCATCTGGTCGCTCAGCGTCACCAGGAAGCGGTAATCGCGATAATGTGGGCTGCCGAAAAGCCTCAGCTCCTGCGCCACCAGATTCGTGAGCCCTTACTGCACCGCGGGGCTGATCGCGAGCGCCGCGCGGCTATCGGCCACCAGATCGATTTCATGGTGGATGGGCTCACCCGGCGGCGTTACGTCATAGGCGCGGTAATATTCGCCGGCGATGAGCGGCGAATCCACCAGTCGATTGAGCGACACAGGCCGGAACGTCACTCGATTGCCCGATTGATTTTCCACCGGCAAAGCCGTGGCGAATTTCCAGCCCGGCGGCAGCACGATCGAGGGCTGGTACACGATCCGCGATGAAGGCGTGCCGGCCGGATACAGCAGTACCTGATTCCAGGTCAGGTCGAGCAGCTTGTCCGTGGCCGAACCGGCTGCCGGCCCGCCGAACGAACTCGGCTCGAGATAATCGAAACTGACGTCAAGCCGCGCAACGCCGGCGGGCACGACCACGTGAAAAGTGAAAACGTCGGAAAGGTCTCGTTCCCAGGGAATCGCTTTGCCGTTCGCGCTGAATTTCAGTCCCGCAACATTGCCGATGGGGCCGGCGGGCTCGTGCAGACCGGGAACCCACTTCGGGTAGTAGAGCGTCAGCGGCCCCGGCGTGACGGGCAGCACCATGTTGCTGTGAAGAATCTTCATGGGCGCACCGCTTGCGTCCACCGTCAGCGTGATCGGTTCGTTTGCCTGCGCGGGCAAGCCCGTCGCGCACGCCGCCATCAGCACGCCCAGGAATACCATCAGCCGGCAAGTCGCTCGATTCATCAGCGCCTCTCCACTTTCAAAATTCAGCCGAGTCTATTCACGTGGGCGGTCCAATGGCAAGCATCTGGCGGAGTCGGAACGGTTCCTCAGAAATGAAATTCGAATTTTCCGCGGTAAAGCCGCCCGACCGAATTGTAGAAACCGCCGAAATTCGAGGCGAAGATGTTTTCCTGCACGTCGCGTGGGTTGTCGTGATTCGTGACGTTGAAGATCTTCAGTCCGGCGCGCAGCCCGCGTTCCTTGCCCATGAATTTCACGTGGAACTCGCGCGTAACTTGGAAATCCAGCGACAAGAACGTCGGGAAGCGTCCCGCCTCGTCGCGCGGCCCGACGTAATCCAGATTGTTATCTACCTTCGAATAAGGAAAGCCGGTGTGCACGTCGACTACCGGCCACAGATCCAGCTTCCACGGCAGCCGCACCGCGCCCCAGGCTACAAACCGGTTTGGCGCGTCCCACGGCAAAGGGCCGTATTCGTT
>JAGWOX010000201.1 GCA_028877145.1 Acidobacteriota bacterium
TGGTGTCGTCGTTTTTCCCGGATCGAATTGCGACCACGACGCGCACCACGCGATTGGTGCCGTTCTCGCGCAGCCGGTTGAATTCATCTGGCATCAATCGGAAAACCTCGACGGCTTCGACGCCGTCATCCTTCCCGGCGGTTTTTCCTACGGCGACTATCTGCGCACGGGCGCGATTGCGCGCTTTTCGCCGGTGATGCGCGCCGTGGAACGCTTCGCCAACCGCGGCGGCGTGGTGCTGGGCATTTGCAACGGCTTCCAGATTCTGCTCGAAGCGGGCCTGCTGCCGGGGGCAATGCTGCGCAACCGCGATCTGCGCTTCATCTGCCGCGACGTCTGGATTCGCGTGGAATCGACCGATACTCCGTTCACTTCCGCCGCCGAGCCCGGCCAGGTGCTCCGCGTGCCGATCGCGCATTCCGACGGCAACTACACGGCCGAACCGGAAACCCTGCGCGAACTCGAGCGGAACCGCCAGATTCTCTTCCGCTACGTAACGCCCGACGGCCGCGAGGATCCCGCAGCCAACCCCAACGGCTCGATGGCGAACATCGCCGGGATCATCAACTGCGACGGCAACGTTCTCGGCTTGATGCCCCACCCCGAACGCGCCGTCGAAGCCATGATGGGCTCGGCCGATGGCCTCGTGATTTTCCGCTCGATGGTCCGCAGTCTGGTGCGCACAACGCAGATGACGGCCTGAGCGGCGTGTCCTGGAGGCGAAGGTCCTGATGCGCAAGACGTACACGACGTTACTCCTAGTGTTTCTGCTGGCAGGCGGCCTGGCCAGCGCCGCGTTCGCCGGCCCCCGACCGGCTCCCGCCCGCGCGCATGCGGCCGTTGCGCAAGCTTCCACGGCTCCCGCGATTGACTGGCGGAACGTGGATCAGGAGGCGCTCGAAAAATTCACCGCCTATCTTCGCGTCAATACGACCAATCCGCCGGGCAATGAAGTTCGCGGCGTCGATTTCTACAAGAAAATCTTCGAGGCGGAAGGCATTCCCTACGAAACCGGAGAATCGGCGCCCGGCCGCGGCAACATCGTCGCCCGTCTCAAGGGCCAGGGCAACGGGCCGGCGCTGATTCTGCTGAACCACATGGACGTAGTGCCCGTCGACCAGCGCTTCTGGACCGTTCCGGCTTTCGAGGGCCTGGTAAAGGACGGCTATGTCTGGGCCCGCGGCTCGGAAGACATGAAGAGCATCGGCATCGCCGAGCTGATGGCGGTTCTTCTGCTGCACCGCAATCACGTTCCGCTGAAGCGTGACGTGATCTTCCTCGCGACAGCCGATGAGGAAGCCGGAGGCAATTTCGGCGCCGGGTGGGTGCAGAAGAACCGGCCCGACTGGTATCGCGGCGCTGGATTCCTGCTGAACGAGGGAGGCGAGTCGTATGCCGACGCTTCGGGCAAGCCCGTCTTCTTCGGTATCGACACGATCGAGAAGACGCCGGCATGGCTGCACTTGACCGTCACCGGGCGCTCGGGGCACGGCTCGATTCCGATTCCGGATTCGGCCACGAACCGTCTGATCGCCGCGCTCGACCGCCTGCGGCAGTGGCAGCCGCCGCTCGAACTGACGCCGCCGATGGAGCGCGGGTTCGTCTCCCTGGCGCCCTACGTTGCCGAGCCGTGGCGCTCGCGCCTCGAGCACATGGACCAGTTCATTCGCGAACCGAATGCGCGCGCGGAGCTGGCGAAAGAGCATCCGGGCTGGCTCGCGCTGCTCACGAACACAGTTTCGATAACCCAGCTCGAAGGATCGAAGAAGGTCAACGTGATCGGCCCTGAGGCCACCGCCTCGCTCGACTGCCGGCTGCTGCCGGGCACCGAGATCGATAGCTGGGTCAATCAGATTCGCAAGGTGCTCGACGATCCCTCGATCAAGATCGACGTGATTTTGAATTTTCCGACTTCCCATTCGCCAGACGATTCCGCGTTGGTGGAGACGATCCGACAGGTAGTGAAGAGCCAGTATCCCGATACCGGGGTCATCTATACGCCGCTCGAGGCGTTCACCGATTCGCACCTGTTTCGCGAGCGCGGAATTGCGAGCTACGGATTCTCGCCGTTCGCAGTGAGCGGCGGCGACGCAAGGCGCATTCACGGCAACGACGAGCGCATCCCGGTACAATCGTTCGAGTCGGGCGTCCAGTTGATGTACCAGGTGGTGTACGAGTTCAGCCGGCAGTAGCAGAGCTTGTGGAGAACCCGGGGCTTAACTGCTTAAGCAAAAAGTCTGTCATGCTGAAGCGGTCTGACTCTTACAATACGGACCGCCCCGTATCGGTGAAGGCATCGGGGCGAAGCATCCACAGCCGGAAGGCTGTACTGCTGAGGCGCTTTTGGTAGCACAGCCTTCAGGCTGTGCCTGAAAGAATCGAACGACACGCGTTCCACGCCGCATTTCTTCAAGCGGCGGGCGCTGGCAAAGGCATCGATTGTATGGAACCGGAAATTCAGATCACCGAAGCTGTCGCCGCCGAGCATGGGCTGACCGCCGAAGAGTTCGCGCGCGTTCGCAAGATCCTCGGCCGCGAACCCACGTTCACGGAACTCGGTATCTTCAGCGTGCAGTGGAGCGAGCACTGCTCGTATAAATCGAGCCGCGTGCACTTGAAGCGGCTGCCGACGAAGGGCTCGCAAGTGGTGGAAGGGCCGGGCGAGAACGCGGGCGTCGTCGATATCGGCGACGGGCTCTGCGCCGTTTTCAAGATCGAATCGCACAATCATCCGAGTTTCGTCGAGCCGTTCCAGGGCGCGGCCACGGGCGTTGGCGGCATACTGCGCGACATTTTCACGATGGGCGCGCGGCCGATCGCCGTGCTCGATTCGCTGCGGTTCGGGCCGGTAGTCGAAGGCACCGGCGTCGACGCGGCGCTCGTCGCGCGGAACAGGCGCATTTTCGACGGCGTGATCGGCGGAATCGCTTTCTACGGAAACTGCTTCGGCGTGCCGACCGTCGGCGGGGAAATTCAGTTCGAGCCGGGCTATTCGCGCAATCCGCTGGTCAACGTTCTCGCGCTGGGCATCGCCCGCCGCGACCACCTCTTCCTCGCCCGCGCGCGCGGCACGGGGAATCCGGTGGTTTACGTGGGCGCGCGCACTGGGCGAGACGGCATTCATGGCGCGTCACTGCTCGCCTCGGCGGAATTCAGCGAGGAGTCGCAACAGAAGCGGCCGAACGTGCAGGTGGCCGATCCGTTCATGGAAAAACTGCTGCTCGAGGCGTGCCTTGAGGCGATGGCCACCGGCGCCGTCGTCGCCATTCAGGACATGGGCGCCGCCGGGCTCACCTGCTCGACTTCCGAGATGGCTTCGCGCGGAGGCACGGGCATCGAAATCGATCTCGACCGCGTGCCTCGCCGCGAATCCGGCATGACGCCGTACGAGATCATGCTCAGCGAGTCGCAGGAACGGATGCTTCTCGTGGCCGAAAAGGGCCGCCAAGGCGAATTGATCGAGCTGTTCCGGAAATGGGGCCTCGAAGCGGTGGAGATCGGCCACGTAACCGACGACGGCCTGATGCGCGTGATCGAGGCCGGCCGCGTGGTTGCCGAAATTCCCGCGCAACCGCTTTGCGATGAGGGTCCCGCCTACTCCCGTCCCATCGCGCCGCCGCCCAGCCGCGACACGCGGCTCGCACAATTCAATGCTTCCAACGGCGAGGACCTGACCGAGTCGCTCGAACGTGTCCTCGCTTCGCCGGCGATCTCCTCGAAACGCTGGGTGTGGGAGCAATACGACCACATGGTGCGCACGAACACCGTCGTCGGTCCCGGCCGCGGCGATGCCGCCGTAATGCGCGTGAAGGAGACGCGGCGCGGACTGGCGCTTTCGACCGACGGGAACGGCCGCTGGTGCCGGCTCGATCCCTTCGTCGGCGCGATGCACTCCGTTGCGGAAGCCGCGCGCAACGTCGCCGCCTCCGGAGCGCGCCCGATCGCCGCGACCAACTGCCTGAACTTCGGCAATCCGGAAAAGCCCGAAGTCATGTGGCAGTTCAGCCGCGCCATCGACGGCATCTCCGAAGCTTGCCGCGCCCTGGGAACGCCCATCACCGGCGGCAATGTCAGCTTCTACAACGAAACGCTGGGCGAGCCGATCGATCCCACGCCGATCGTCGGCATCCTGGGACTGCTCGACGATGCTTCGTCGGCGCTCGGCATGCGGTTCCGGGCCGAGGGCGAATTGATCGTGCTGCTCGACGGCGGGAGCACGCCGCTGCCGGCGGGAGCGCAAGCGGAGCTATCGGCGCTGGCCCGCGAATTTTCCTCGAGCGAATACGCACGCACGGTGCTCGGAATCATAGCCGGTGCGCCGCCATCCATCAGCCTCGATTCGGAAAAACGGCTGATCGATACGCTGGTGGCGCTGGCTTCGGCGCGCCTGGTGGCCTCGGCGCACGACATTTCCGATGGCGGACTCGCCGTGACGCTGGCCGAATGCTCGTTCGGCGCCGGGGGGCTCGCCGCGCAGGCGGAATTTTCCGACGAGGAGCCGGCCGAGGCGGCGCTTTTCGGCGAGCGCGGCGCGCGCGCGGTGGTGACCGTCGACGCGACGCGTCTTGCCCGCCTTTCGGCCGTTGCGGCACAATACGGAGTGAGGGCGCAAGCGCTTGGCCGGGTGGTTCGGGGAGATTTCCGGATTGCTTACAACGGCCAGGAGATCGTTCGAGCATCAGTGGCGCGGCTCGAAGACATCTGGACCCATTCCCTCGAGCGCGCCATAGCCGTTTCCCTTCCCGCGGCCGGATGAACGAATGAAGCGTGTCTTTATCGACGACGACCATTTCCACGATCACTGCGGAATCGTGGGCGTTTACGGCCATCCCGAGGCCTCGAAGCTCGCCTACCTGGGCCTTTATGCGTTGCAGCATCGCGGCCAGGAATCGGCCGGCATTGTCTCGACGGCGGGCCAGCGCCTCGAAGTCGTGAAGGGCATGGGCTTGGTGCAGGACATTTTCACTTCCGAAGCGCTCGCGCGCCTGCCGGGCCATGCCGCCATCGGCCACACGCGCTATTCCACGGCCGGCGACAGCTCTCCGCTGAACGCGCAGCCGATTCTGGTCGATTGCAACAAGGGTCATCTGGCGCTCGGGCACAATGGCAACCTGACGAACGCGCGCGAGTGGCGCCGCCGCCTCGAGCATCGCGGCTCGATTTTCCAGACCAACAGCGACACGGAAGTCATCTTCCATCTGGTCGCGCGCAGCGCCGCGCGTCATCTGGCCGGCGCGCTCGCCGACGCGCTCAACCAGCTCGAAGGCGCCTATTCGCTGGTTTTGCTCTCCCCGGACGAATTGCTCGCCATCCGCGATCCGCGCGGCTTCCGCCCGCTGGCGCTCGGGCGGCTGGGTGAGGCGTGGATCGTCGCGTCGGAGACCTGCGCATTCGATCTGCTGGACGCCGAATACGTGCGCGACATCGAACCCGGCGAAATGCTCCGCATCGGGCCAGGGGGCCTCGAGAGCATCCATTTCGCGCCGGAAAAGCCGCATCAATACTGCATTTTCGAGCACGTCTACTTCTCGCGGCCCGACAGCATCGTCTTCGGCCGCCAGGTGAATCACAGCCGCGAAATGCTCGGCCGCCTGCTCGCGCGCGAGCAGCCCGCCCCGGCGGATATCGTGGTGCCGGTGCCGGATTCGGGAGTGCCAGCGGCGATCGGCTATTCGCTCGAGAGCGGAATCCCGTTCCGGATGGGACTCATCCGGAATCACTACGTCGGGCGCACATTCATCGAGCCCGAGCAGTCGATCCGCGATTTCGGCGTCAAGCTGAAGCTGAATCCGGTGCGCGAGCTGCTCGAAGGCAAGCGCGTGGCTCTGGTGGACGATTCCATCGTGCGCGGCACCACTAGCCGCAAAATCGTCCGGATGCTGCGCGAGGCCGGCGCGGCCGAGGTTCACATGCGGGTGAGCTGCCCGCCCACGATTTCGCCGTGTTATTACGGCATCGATACGCCGACGCGCGATGAACTTATCGCCTCGCGCCATTCGATTGACGAAATTCGCGCCTTTGTTGGCGCCGATTCGCTCGGTTATCTGTCTCTTGAAAGCCTTCGCCGCGCCGTCGGCGACGGTGAGGGCCAATTCTGCACTTCCTGCTACACCGGCCATTACCCTACCGAACTGGTGCAACTGGAAGTCGCCGTCGAACGGCAGTCGCACTGACGCGACCACCTCGGGAAAAAGGAGTGCTCGACCATGCGCTACGCTGACGCCGGTGTGAATATCGCCACCGCCGATCAGGTCAAAAGCCGTATTCGCCGGCTGGCCTGCCGCACGTTCACGAAAAACGTTCTCGAACCGATAGGCGGTTTCGGCGGCCTGTTCGCGCTCGATCCGAATCGCTGGCAGGAGCCGGTGCTCGTCTCGAGCGCCGACGGAGTGGGCACGAAACTGAAAATTGCCACGGCTGTCGGCGTTCACACGACGATCGGTGTCGATATCGTCCACCACTCGGTGAACGACATCCTCACGCAGGGCGCGCAGCCGCTCTTTTTTCTCGATTACCTCGCCATGGGCAAGCTCGATCCGGTGATCGTCGAGCAGGTGGTCGAAGGCATCAGCCGAGCCTGCCGCCAGGTGGGTTGCGCGTTGATCGGCGGTGAAACGGCGGAGATGCCCGGCTTTTATCCGGTGGGCGAATACGATCTGGCCGGTTTCATCGTCGGCGTTGTCGAGCGCAGCCGGCGTCTCGATCCGCGCAACGTACGTCCGGGCGACGCGTTGCTCGCGCTGCCTTCGAGCGGGCTGCACACGAACGGGTATTCGCTCGCGCGCAAGCTCGTTTTCGAAACCAAGGGCCTCAAGCCCTCCACCTACGTTCCCGAGATCAGCAACAAAATCGGCGCCGAGTTGCTGAAACCGCACCGCTGCTACCGGCCGGTGGTCGAGCGACTCCTCGAGCGCGACTGGGTTTCCTCCATCGCCCACATCACCGGCGGCGGCATCACGGGCAATCTGCCCCGCGCGCTCCCGCGCCACCTGCACGCCGTCGTCGATCTTGGCTCGTGGCCCGTGCTGCCGATCTTCAGCTATCTTGCGAAGCTCGGAAACCTCACGCAGACCGAGCAGCTCCGCACGTTCAACCTCGGCGTCGACATGGTCCTCGTGATTCCCTCGGCCAACGTGAAGAAAGTGGAAGCGGAACTGAAGCGCCGCCGCGAGAAGTTCTACCTGATCGGCCACGTGGCATCCGGGCCCGGCCCGGTGAAATACACGGGAACGCTGCCGGGGTAAGAAGGGCTCTCTCCACGTTTGTCATCCTGAGAGGCTGTGACTAAATTGGCGGGCGGCCAGTTTTGCGCCGACTTTGGCGCGGGGCGGGCCGGCGTTCTGTTCTCATCCTTTCCGGCTCTCTCGGTCGGCTCCTTCGTTGCTCTTCCGGGTGCTCGCCGGATTCTTCCCCGCTT
>JAGWOX010000202.1 GCA_028877145.1 Acidobacteriota bacterium
TACGACCTCACCCACATTCTCCAGTCGCAATGGAAAACGCTCGGTCCGCATCTGGTCGGAAAGATTCACGTCGCGGTCGGCACGATGGACACCTGGTATCTGAACCTGGCGGTCAAACGCCTGCAGAAATTCCTCGACCACACGAACAATCCCTACTTCGCCGGCAGCTTCGATTACGGCCCCGGCCAGCCTCATTGCTACACGGGCAAGCCGAACCTGCCCGCGCGCGTCGGTGCCCTATCCGCCACCGAACGAGTCCTGAAAGCGGCCGCCGCTCGCATGCTCGATACCGCGCCCGTCGGCGCCGACATGAGCTGGCGCTACTGATGCCGAAGGGGCGGAAGAGAATTGGACGCAAGGGCACGTGCGACGTGCCCCTACCCCCAGCCGCGGGGCCGTTTGCGCCGACCGTAGGGGCACGTTGCACGTGCCCGCCCCGGGCAATACATTGGCATTCATCCCAGGAGGTCCCGCATGAAATTCGGGCGCTACTTTGAGGAGTTCGAGCCCGGCGACGTCTACGAGCACTGGCCCGGCCGCACCATCAACGAGGCCGACGACACTTGGTTCAGCCTGATGACGATGAACCAGAACCCGCTCCACATCGACGAAAACTACGCCTCGAAAACGCAACACGGCCGCCGCCTCGTCAACGGCATCCTAGTCTTCGCCATCGCCGTCGGCATGAGCGTGCCCGACGTCAGCGGACTCGCCATCGCCAATCTCGAATACGAGAGCGTGAAGCACATCGGCCCGGTCTTCCACGGCGACACGATCTACGCCCACACGCTCGTTCTGGAAAAGTCCGAATCGAAATCGAAGCCCGATCGCGGCGTCGTCTACGTCGAGACTACCGGCTACAACCAGCGCAATGAAACCGTGCTCACGCTGCGCCGCCGCGTCCTCGTTCCCAAGCGACCTGCCGGCGCCGCGAAATCATGATGAAGCCTTCGGTGCGACTCCCGCTCGAAGGCCTGCGCATCCTCGCCGTCTCGCAATTCGGCGCGGGGCCCTATGCGACGATGGTGCTCGCCGACCTGGGCGCGGATGTCGTGAAGATCGAAGATCCGCGCTCGGGCGGCGACGTCTCGCGCTCGGTCCCCCCTTACCAGATCCCCGGCGACAGCATCTATTTCCAATCGTTCAATCGCAACAAGCGAAGCATCACGCTCGATCTCCGCACGCCTGAAGGCCGCGCGCTGTTTCATCGCCTCGTCGCCGTTTCCCACGCCGTCTTCAACAACCTGCGCGGCGACGAAACGCACAAACTCGGCCTCGACTATGAATCGCTGCGCGAGATCAATCCCCGCGTCGTCTGCTGTTCGCTCTCCGGCTTCGGCCGCTCCGGCGCTCGCGCCCACGAACCCGGCTACGATTACCTGATTCAGGCCGCAACCGGCTACATGAGCATGACCGGCGATCCCGCAGGCCCGCCGGTATCCTGCGGCGTTTCTGTGATTGACTACGCCTCAGGCCTGGCCGCCGCGCTGGGCCTTGTGGCTGCGGTTTCCGCGGCACGGGAAACCGGGCAAGGCTCAGACGTCGAAGTTTCGCTCTACGACGTCGCCATCTCCATGCTCACCTACCTCGGCGCCTGGAATCTGAATCGAGGTTTCGAGCCGACCCGCCGTTCCGGCTCCGCGCACCAGACGCTGGTTCCCGCGCAAACCTTTCGCACGGCCGACGGCCACATCGTGCTCTTCTGCGCCAAGGAAAAATTCTGGCGGAAACTGTGCGAGGCGCTCGGCGCTCCCGAAATGGCCGGCCGCGAAGGCTTCCGCAATTTCGGTGAGCGCTATGAAAGTCGTGATGCAGTCATCGAAACCATCCAGTCCATCCTTGCGACGAAAACCACGGAAGAATGGATCACCCGCTTTCAAGGCCAAGTTCCCTGCGCTCCGGTCCGCGATCTCACCAGCGCCTTGAGCGACCCTTTCACCCACGAACGCGAAATGATCGTCGAAACCGACCACCCCGAATTCGGCAAGGTGCGCCAGGTGGCCGGCCCGGTGAAAATCCCTGGCGCAAAAAAGAGTCATCACCGCGCCCCAAAACTCGGCGAGCACACTGAAGAAATCCTCAAGGATTGGCTCGGTCTGAGCGCGGAAGAGATAGCCGAGATGAATGGCAAGGGCGAGGTATAGGACGCTAGGAGCGGAGTACCAAGAATCGATACGCGTGCGATTTATTCGGGGCGGAAGTCACGCGTTTTCAGGAAGATAATTTTTTGAAATCGATACGCTAATCGAGTTTTCGTGAACCGTGAAAATCGGGAAAAAGCCGGAAAATCGCGGAACAGCGTACAACTCTCGCTGAGCGATTTTGACGCGTGCAGGACACCGAGACAATAGCAGGGTATAAGTGGACTCGCCCTCGAGGGACATTGAATACGGAAATGGGCGGGCGTATACTGCCGCTCACCTGGGAAATCATAGTCATCGCCCTAGTTTGATTACATCCGCCACTCCTAACGACCCCACGGGGGAGGTTGGCCCATGATTTCCTTCACAGTGAATGGGAAACCGGTCAGCCTGGACGCGGATGCGTCCATGCCGCTGCTCTGGGCCCTGCGCGACTTGCTGGGACTGACGGGAACGAAATTCGGTTGCGGAATTGCACAGTGCGGGGCATGCACGGTCCACATCGACGGCGAGGCGACGCGCTCCTGCGTGACTCCCGTCTCGAGCATCGCGGGCAAAAAGATCACAACGATCGAAGGTCTTCCACCCGACCTTGCCAATCCCATACAGCAAGCCTGGATCGAAGTGGATGTGCCGCAGTGCGGCTACTGCCAATCCGGACAGATCATGAGCGCGGCCGGATTGCTGCGCGAGAAATCCAAGCCGACCGATAAAGACATCGACGATGCCATGACCGGCAACATCTGCCGCTGCGGTACCTATCCGCGCATCCGGCAAGCCATCCATCGGGCCGCGGAATTGATGGCAACGCGAGGTGGAAAATGAGCGCCACCACGATCGGCCGTCGCGAATTCATCAAACTGACGATCGGCGCCAGTGGCGGCCTGCTGATCGGTCTGTATCTGCCCACGCTTGATGCAAAAGAAGAGGCGGCTTCCCCGGCCGAATTTGCGCCAAACGCCTTCGTCCGCATCGCCCCCGACGAATCCATCACCATCATCGTGAATCACTCGGAGATGGGCCAGGGAGTCTACACGACGCTGCCCATGATCCTGGCCGATGAACTGGACGCCGACTGGAGAAATGTCCGCTTCGAATCCGCGCCGGTCGATCCCGTCTATAACAGTCCCGCCTTCGGCATGCAGGCAACGGGTGGGAGCACGAGCACCTGGTCGTCGTTCGATCCGATGCGGAAAGCCGGCGCGGCCGCTCGGGCGATGCTGATTGCGGCGGCAGCAGAACAATGGAAAGTCGACGCGGCCGAGTGTCGCGCCGCGGAGGGATTCGTCCACGGCCCTTCGCCCGAAATGAAGCTCTCCTACGGCAAGTTGGCCGAAAAGGCGGCGCTGCTCAAGCCGCCGGCCGAAATCGCGCTGAAAGAACCCAAAGACTTTTACCTGATCGGCAAGCCGCTCAAACGGCTCGACACACCCGAGAAAACGAACGGGAAAGCCGTCTTCGGTATCGACGCCAAGCTGCCGGGGATGATGGTGGCGCTTGTGGCGCGCGCTCCCGTTTTCGGAGCGAAGCTCAAGACCTGGAATTCCAAGAAGGCGGAAGCGGTCAAGGGAGTCCGAAAAGTTGTCGAAGTGCCCTCTGGCGTGGCCGTGCTTGCGGATGGATTCTGGGCCGCATACCAAGGCCGCGATGCGCTCGAAATCGAATGGGACGAAGGCGCGCTGGCGAACTTCAGCAGCCGCTCGCAGCGGGAGGAGTACGCCGCATTGGCCGAGAAGCCGGGCCTCGCCGCGCGCAAGGACGGCGACGCGGCAACTGCGCTCGCCGGCGCGCCGAAGAAGATCGAGGCCGTGTACGAAGTGCCCTATCTTTCGCACGCGATGATGGAGCCGCTCAACTGCACGGTGGATCTGCGCTCGGACAGTTGCGAGATATGGACGGGTACGCAGTTTCAAACCGGCGATCGGGCCGCAGCAGCGCAAATTGCCGGCTTGAAACCGGAGAGCGTGCAGCTTCACACCACGTTTCTCGGCGGCGGCTTCGGGCGGCGCGGCAATCCGATGGCCGATTTCGTTTCCGAAGCTGTGCACGTGGCGAAGGCCGCCGGCGCTCCCGCGAAAGTGAAAGTCATCTGGACGCGGGAAGACGACATGCACGGCGGCTACTACCGCCCGGCGTATTTGCACGCCATCGAGGGAAGCGTCGATGCCGGCGGAATGCCTCACGCGTGGTCGCACCGCATCGTGGGCCAGTCGATTGCGGCGGGCACGCCGTTTGAAGGCGCGCTGGTGAAAAACGGGATCGACGAGACCTCGGTTGAGGGCGCCGCGGATATCCCCTACGCCATTCCGAATATCCAGGTGGAATACCAGCCGGTGAAGCTGGCCGTGCCCGTGCTGTGGTGGCGATCGGTGGGCCACTCGCACAATGCGTTCGTCGTGGAAAGCTTTCTGGACGAGCTGGCCGCGGCGGGAGGCAAGGATCCGTATGAATTGCGGCGCACGCTCCTGGCCAAGCATCCGCGCGAGCTTGGCGTACTCAATCTCGCCGCCGAAAAAGCCGGGTGGGGAAGGCGGCTGGTCAAAGGAAGAGGACGCGGCATCGCGGTGCATGCCTCCTTCGGCAGCTACGTGGCTGAAGTGGTGGAAGCATCCGTCGAGGGCGGCGACGTGCGCGTGCATCGCGTGGTGTGCGCGGTGGATTGCGGCGGTTTCGTCAACCCGCAAATTATCGAGCAGCAGCTGCAGGGCGCAGTCGTCTTCGGACTCACCGCCGCCCTCTACGGCGAGTTGACGTTCGAAAAGGGCCGCGTGCAACAGAGCAATTTCAACGATTACCAGATGCTGCGCATGGCGGAATGCCCGGAAATCGAAGTCCACATCGTCCAAAGCAAGGAAAAGATGGGAGGCATCGGCGAGCCCGGCGTCCCGCCCTCCGCGCCGGCTCTGGTAAACGCCATCTTCCAAGCCACCGGCAAACGCATCCGCAAGCTCCCCATCCGCATGTCCGAAGCTGCTTGACCAGCCTGTCTGATTCGCATTGACGTCCTTATCGCAATTATGCGATAATCCGGACTCGGGACTAACAAACAAATTTGACCGGTGAATTCACAATCGAGTACGTGGAACTTCCCGACGGGCGGGTGCCCGCCCGAGAGTTCGTCGATTCGCTGGACGACAAAGCGGCCGCCCGTATCGACGCCTTTATCCAACGCCTGGGCGTCTACGGCAACCGGATGCAGGGCAAATTCGTCAAGAAGCTCTCCAGCGACCTGTTCGAGCTCAGGGTCAAACATTTCGATCGGATTTTTCGGGTCCTGTTCTTCTTCCAGCCGGGAATGCTGATCGTGATTACTTCGGGCTTCCAGAAGAAGTCGCAACAAACGCCACCGGGCGAGATCGCCAAGGCGGACAAACTGAGAAAAGTCTGGATGAAGTATCGAAACCATTACGCGGGATCGCAAAGGGAGAAGGCCGCGATTCTGGAGGAGTTGGGGCTATGAAACAACTTGCGAAACGGGATCACCATGGAGAAATTGTCGAGCGGCGCGCCCGCAAGAGCACGACGTATCGCAGGGCGTATGCCCGCACCCTGCAACAGATCGACTTGGCCATGCTCGTTCGCGAAATGAGGGAAGAGGCGAGCCTGACCCAGGCGGGACTGGCGAAGCGGGTCGGTACAACACAATCGGTGATCGCTCGTCTCGAGGACGCCGAGTACAGCGGACATTCCCTCCCCATGCTCGAACGGGTTGCGACAGCATGTGGCGTGGGCCTCAAGCTGCGCGCGGAGAAGAAGCCTCATTTCGACCGCGAAGTCGCTTTGGCATAACTGCAACTGCGCCCCTGCACCGCCGCTCTCTATGGCGAGTTGACGTTCGAAAAGGGCCGCGTGCAGCAGAGCAACTTTAACGATTACCAGATGCTGCGCATGGCGGAATGTCCGGAAATCGAAGTCCACATCGTCCAAAGCAAGGAAAAGATGGGAGGCATCGGCGAGCCGGGTGTCCCGCCCGCCGCGCCGGCCCTGGTGAACGCGATCTTCCAGGCCACCGGCAAGCGTGTCCGCAAACTGCCGATTCGCATGTCCGAAGCGGTTTGATCCATTGCATCGCGCCTCTGCCGTACCTGCGGCGTGCCACTCAAAGAGGGGCAAGCCAGCTGTGCGGCCTGCAACAGGGCGGTAGCCAGACAGCGGATCTCAGATCTTGCGCGGGTTGGGCGAAACGCCTCGCATACGCGAGAGGCCGAGGCGCGTCGCGCCGAGAGACCCAGCGCCGACATGCCGCCGCACTGAAGGCTTGGAATCCTGGAGAACAACCCACCTGGTTGACCGAGGAGGTTTATCGAGAGAAGGTTCGGCCCAGGCTCGCGGACATAAGCGTTCCGGCTATATCCTCGGCCCTGGGCATCTCGGAGCCTTACGCTGCGGCGATTCGTGCGGGTCGGCGGTGCCCGCATCCGAGGCATTGGCAGGCTCTGGCAGAACTAGCTGGCTTGGGGCGGGGGTGAACACGAAATGCCCACGACGTAACGTCACGTTAACGCGCGGCCAATCTGGGTTTCCTCGCTTATCGCCCCGTGGAATCACCTACGAATTCCGCAAGTCTTACGTCATAGTCGCTCACGATCATCTCCGTGGCTTTCTTCTTGATCATGACGAATGCGGCATTGGTGTTGCCGCTCACGATGTTGGGCATGACACTGGCATCAGCAGAAACCATCCACAGGTTCGACCCGCGGCCGCGAATCCAAAAGGCTGCCGACGCGGCATGTCAGCTGAGGTTGTACACGGAAAGTGAGAAGTGGAGCGCAAGGTCCTCGAGCAGGGCGTTCGTCGGGCGAGGCCATTCCGATAGTCATGTCTTACCGCAAGCTGACAAGGCGCCGTCCACGGTCCGTGGTGTTCCCGACCCGCCAGTGCACACCGCTCACCCCGTTGTGTTCGAAAGCGTCGCCGGTCTCTACAGCTTCTCGCGAAATAGAGTATGTTCCAATGGCTGCACGTGGTGCAGGCCGAACTGGGTTGTTGCGGAAATTGGAAGCTTTTCTCATGCTTGGGCCATCTTAAACACAGAGCCATGACGCGGGGGAAATGGCACCGCCGTTTGCCTATCTGCCGACATTTCTGGCAGTGACTACGATCTGTTTCGCCCAGAGTCCGGGGAAATCCAAACAGAAGAACCTGCCGGGAATACGTGTCGTGTCGCGTCTG
>JAGWOX010000203.1 GCA_028877145.1 Acidobacteriota bacterium
TCGTCGCTTTCCTCTATCTGCGGGAAATCGGTGGCGTCGGCTATACGATCGCTTGGGGCAAGGGCTTCGGCGCCGTGGTGGTTCTGAGTTTTCTGGCGTTCGCGGTGATTGCGATTCCGCTCGGCGAATGGATGCATTTCATCGCGTGGTCGCCTTCGTTCGCCCGTCTCAAATCACTGCCGCTTTCGGCGCTTGGCATTCTGGTTTTTACCGCGTGGCCGGAGGAATTCTTGTTCCGCGGCCTGCTGCAGAATCTGCTATCGAAAAGTTTTCGCAGCGAAGCGGCAGGCTGGATCGTGGCCTCGGCGCTTTTCGGCCTCTCGCACATCGTTCACGGCTTTCCGAACTGGCGCTACGTGCTGCTGGCCTCGATTGCCGGCCTCTTCTACGGTTTTGCGTGGAAGAAAACCGGCTCGATGACCGCCTCCTGCCTCGTCCACGCCCTGGTCGATACTGTCTGGCACACGCTTTTCTGACGGAGCCGGTGGATCGTAGGGGCGGGTTTCAAACCCGCCCTGCATGTGCAGGATTTGTTTACGCCACGGGCAGTTGAATTGCGAAAGGCCCACGGTCAGAAAATCACTGACCGTGGCCACCAAGCCGGAGTGTCATCGCGAAAATCGGAAGCGAGAAAATTTCCCCGCGTGTACAATCGCGTCGGAAGGTGCGGCGTGGTCCGTCTGGGGAGAACGGTCCACGGCTGCGGTGTGGGGGCGCGATACCTACGTCTTCTTACATCCCTTCCTGCGGACGGCGCATCTCACGGCGCGATGTCCGCCAGGCTTGCAAGATCGACAGGAGAATCTTTCATGAACGCAAGAGCGGCCAGGCTCTTCCTTGGCCTCGGTATTTTTGCACTTTCTTTCCTCCCCGCCGGCTTGTTGCGAGCGCAGGCTCTCCCGGCCACGCTCACCGGCACGGTCACCGGTCCTTCGAAAGCCCTCATTGCGAATGCCACAGTCAGCGTCAAGAACGTGGCCACGAACCAGTCGGTGGCCACCAAGACCAACACGTCGGGCGCTTACACGGTGCCGAATCTCGCGCCCGGCGATTATGAAATTTCCGTTTCGGCGGATGGATTCAATCCGCTAACGATAAGGGCGACGCTGTCTGCGGGCGCCAGGCACACGGCGGATCTGGAATTGACGCCCACTATTTCGCTCTCATCTCTCGGTTTCTCCACGGGCGAGGTTAAAGGGAATCCCAAGGAGCAGGCGCTGCTCAACAAGCGCTCTCATATGCTCCAGATCCATCAGAAGCTCGGGCTGATCACTTTCTTTCCGATGGTGGCTTCGCTCGCAGCGGCCACGCAGGCCGGCGGCAGGCACAACACCGGCTCGGTGGGCCGTGACGTTCACATGGCGCTCGGCTCGGCAACGGCAGGACTCTATTTCGCCACGGCCTACTACGCCATGTTCGCCCCGAAAGTCCCCGGGGTGGAATCCCGCGGGCCGATCCGCTTCCACAAGGCCATGGCCTGGATTCACGGACCGGGCATGATCCTCACGCCCATCCTTGGCGCAATGGCGGATTCACAAGCGAGCCAGGGGGAACGCTTGCACGGCATCGCCAAATACCACGGGCAAGTGGCCATCGTCACTGCCGTGGCCTACGGCCTCGCGCTCCTTTCGGAAACGAAACCGAATTGGATTCCCGGCCTCGGCCACCACGTCGCCGCCTTGCTTCCCTTTCACCGCCATGAAGCGATTCTCAGCGCATCGAACCACGCGAAGACAGCCGCCGGCGTTTCTGCGACGGCCCAGGCAGGCAAGGCGAATTGAGCCGCAGATTTCGACGCTCAGAGGCCTCCTTACGGCAGCCTCGTCCACTTGAATACACGGCCCTCGGCGGCTAGAGCCGCGTGGAGGGTGCGGGGTTTGTTTCCGGCACGGCACGATCCGTGCCTCTCAAAGGTGGGTTCCGATGAAACGGGAAAAGGCAGTATCGCTGAGCTTCACATTTCTGACCGTCATGCTTCTCGCGATCCCTGCGGTCGCAAGCGGACAAAGCGTTTGGGTGCTGAAGCAATCGACGCTCACCTACCACGTGACGCATCCGCTGCACGAGGTTGCGGGATTGAGCCACGCGGCGCGAGGCAAGGGCGAATGCCAGGCGGGGGTATGCAACTTCCTGATCGCCGTGCCGGTGAAGTCGTTCGCCTCCGGCGACACGAACCGCGACCTTCACATGTTGCAGATCGTCCGTGGCGCGCAGTTTCCGATGGTGGTGGTCCGCGGGCAAATGCCTGAGGCGGAGTTGAAATCTGCGACCATCCACGCTGACTTCCAAATCCAGTTTTCCGGGCAGACGGCGCAGTTCAAGCAGGTACTTTTTCACGTGGCGGACCATGGCAACCAGATTCGCCTCACAGGAACCATTCCCGCCACGCTCACCGATTTCAAAATTCCCGCGCCCGAACTGCTGTTCGTCCCCATCAAGAACGAGATTCCCGTGATGGTGGATATGACCTGGGAAGAACAAAAGTAGCCGCCGGCGTGCATAGCTGCAGGAATTGGTTTGGTAGCCACGGTCAATGATGTCCTGACCGTGGGCCTTCGACTTGCGAAAATCCCACGGTCAGGAAACCACTGACCGTGGCTACCTGAGCAGATCCGTGGTTATCGCACCACGCCTGCGAGGGGGCTGGAGGCTGTGGCGTAGAGTTTCTTTTCGATGCGGCCGGCGAGGAAGGCTTTGCGGCCGGCAGCTACGGCTTCACGCATGGCTTCGGCCATGAGGGGTGCATCCTGGGCGCCGGCGATGGCGGTGTTCATCAGGACGCCGTCGAAACCGAGTTCCATGGCGAGGGTGGCGTCGCTGGTAGTGCCTACGCCGGCGTCGACGATCAGCGGGACTTCGGTGATGCGTTCGCGGAGGATGCGCAGGTTCGTCGCATTCTGAATGCCGAGGCCCGAGCCAATGGGAGCGCCGAGCGGCATGACCGCCGCGGCGCCGGCTTCGACGAGCTTGCGCGCGATGATCAGGTCGTCGGTGGTGTAGGGAAGGACGATGAAACCTTCGGCGACGAGCGCGCGCGTGGCGGCGAGAAGCTGCTCGGTGTCGGGGAAAAGTGTCTGCTGGTCGCCGATCACTTCCAGTTTCACCCAGTTCGAAAGACCGAGTTCACGGGCCAGGCGCGCGGTGCGGATCGCTTCGTCGGCGGTGTAGCAGCCGGCGGTGTTCGGCAAAAGGAAATAGCGATCGCGGTCGAGATAATCGAGCAGCGTTTCGTTCGGACGGTCGGCGAGTTGGATGCGGCGCAGGGCGACGGTGACGACGTCGGCGCCGGAGGCTTCGATCGCGCGCGCCATTTCCTGCATGCTGCGGTATTTCCCGGTGCCGACGATCAGGCGGGAACGGAATGTGCGGCCGGCAATGACGAAGGAATCTTCCATGACGGGCTCCTAAGAAGGAGATTGTACTCCGGTGCGGCTGCCAGATGCGAAAAGCGAAATTTGAAAAGCGAAAATGACGGCGGCGCGGGTTTCCGTAGCGCAGCCACTCCTGGCTGCGGCTTTTATCCTTCCACATTCGTAAAAGGCTGATTTCACCGCAGAGACGCGGAGGCCGCAGCGAGGGCGTAGAGAAACGCCGTCACAGTTCGTTTAGGGATCGAGTTTCAGTTTTCGGATTCTGGGCGGGGCTCGGCGGTGTCGGCGTAGAGTCTTTCGATTTCCGCCTGGTAGCGTTGCTCCACCGAGCGGCGGCGGAGCTTCAGCGTGTAGGTCAGTTGGCCGTTTTCGAAGGTGAAGTCGTGGTCGAGCAGGAGGTAGCGCTTCGGGCGTTCGTACTGGGCGAGCGGCTCGGTGAGGCGGGCGATCTCGTCGCCGACGAGGCGTTGGGCCCAGGGATGGGCGGCAATTTCGGCTGCCGTGCCGAGCACGACCGCTTCCTGGCGCGCGCGGGCGCGCAGCGTTTCAAAATTCGGAACGATGAGTGCGCCGACGAATTTGCGGCGATCGCCGAGGACGCAGGCGTTGAGGATGTATGGGCTGGTCTTCAGCAGATTTTCGATGGGCTGTGGTGCGATAAATTTTCCGCCGGCGGTCTTGAGCAGGTCCTTCTTGCGGTCGGTGATGACGAGGAAGCCGTCGGCGTCGAGATGGCCGATATCGCCGGTGGAAAACCAGCCGTCGGACGAGAGGACTTCGGCGGTTTGCTCGGGCGCCTTGTAGTAGCCCCTCATCACGCAGGGACCGCGCACCTGGATTTCGCCGTCGTCGGCGATGCGAACCTCGACGTTCGGAATCGGTCGGCCAACGGCGCCGGGGCGGAAAGCGCGAAAGGAGCTGGCGGAGATCACCGGCGAAGTTTCGGTGAGGCCGTAGCCTTCGAGGACAGGGATGCCGATCGACCAGAAAAATTCGGCGAGTTCGCGGCCGAGGGGCGCGCCGCCAGAATTGAAAAGGCGGATGCGGCCGCCCATGCGGCTGCGAATCTTGCGGAAGACGAGCAGGTTGGCGAGATACCACACCAATTGGCGCTTGAAGGCCAGTGGACGGCCGTAGGCACGCCAGCCGATGGCTTCGCGCGCCACGCTGAGGCCCCAATCGAAAATTTTTCTCCGCTGGCCGCCAAGGTGCTGGCGCGCTTCCATGATGCCAGCGTAGGTCTTCTCGAAAAAGCGAGGGACGGCGGCGGCTACGGTGGGCCGAACTTCGAGGAGCGCGTGCGGGACCTCCTCCATTCGCTCGCAATAGGCGATGGTCATGCCGCGGGACAGAGCGATGTAGCCCATGATGCGCTCGTAGACGTGGGCGAGCGGGAGGAAGGAGAGAGCGACGTCGGTGCGGCGCAGATCGACGACGCGGAGGCTGTCGATCGCGTTCGAGCTGAAATTCGTGTGGGTGAGCATCACGCCCTTGGGTTCGCCGGTGGTGCCCGAGGTGTAGATGATGCTGGCGAGATCGTCCGGCTTGACCTTCTCCGCGTGGCGCGTGTAGGCGGTCAGGTCCTGCGAGACGGAGCGGGCGATCAGATCGTCGTAGCGGCGAATCTCCCGCGGGAGCGGTTTGGCGTAGGCGGCGACAATGATGGTTTCGAGTTGCGGCGCACGGTCGCGGCAGGCGAGCAGGCGCTCAACCTGGGTATGGCCGACGGCGATGGCGGCTTTGGCCTCGGAATGATTGAGGATGTAGAGAAGGCGCTCGGTTGATTCATTGAAGTAGATGGGGACGTTGACGCCGCCTACGCCGAGGATGGCGAGATCGGCGACGTGCCATTCGGGCCGGTTCGGCGAGAAGAGCGCGACGCGGTCGCCGGGGAATATGCCCATCTGCTCGAACGCGGTGGCAAGGCCGGCCACGCGGCGCAGCATTTCCGTCGACGATACGGAAAGCCAGCGGCCGCCCTCCTTGTGCATCTGCGCGCGAGGATTGGGGTAGCTTTCGACCGCGGCCAGGAAGCTTTGGACCAGCGTCGGATATTTCACGGCAGGTGCCCGCGCCGCAGAGTACCGCAGGCGGGCGAGCTACGCAATCGCGGCGCGCAATCTGCTGTCCGTTATCGAACCCCCCGCCGCGCTGCGTTAAGATGGACAGCGAACCCGATCCTTCCGGGAGGCGCCATGAGCAAGGCCGTGAACGAACATCCGGCGGAGGCGCGCACGGTGCGCGCGCCGCGTGGGAGCGAGCGCACGTGCAAGGGCTGGAACCAGGAAGCGGCCCTGCGCATGCTGATGAACAACCTCGATCCGGAAGTGGCCGAGCGGCCCGCGGACCTCGTTGTTTATGGTGGCTCGGGGCGCGCTGCACGGAGCTGGACCGCGTTCGAGGCGATTGTGCGGTCGCTGCGCGAACTGGGGAACGACGAGACTCTGCTGGTGCAATCAGGCAAGCCGGTTGGCGTTTTCCGGACGCATGAATGGGCGCCGCGCGTGCTGATCGCGAACGCCAACCTCGTGGGTCATTGGAATGACTGGCGGCATTTCGGGGACCTTGAGCGCGCCGGGTTGACGATGTACGGACAGATGACCGCGGGGAGCTGGATCTACATTGGCACGCAGGGAATCCTGCAAGGTACTTACGAGACTTTCGCCGCGGCGGGGCGCAAGCACTTCGCCGGGGACCTGGCCGGGAAGCTGGTCGCCACGGGCGGCATGGGCGGGATGGGCGGAGCGCAGCCGCTCGCCGCGACGATGGCCGGCGCCGCGATTTTGTGCGTCGAAGTCGATCCGGAGCGAATCAAGCGGCGCGTGAAGACCGGCTATTGCGACGTAATGGTGAATTCGCTCGACGAAGCGCTGCGGATTCTGAAGAACGCGGTGCGGAAGCGCGAAGCGGCGTCGGTGGGTCTCGTGGGGAATTGCGCCGACGTGATTCCGGAACTGGCGCGGCGCGGGGTTGTGCCCGACCTGCTGACCGATCAGACGAGCGCGCACGATCCGATCAACGGCTACATCCCGAAAGGACTGACGCTCGATGAGGCGGCCGAATTGCGGCGGCGCGATCCGGAGGAATACCGCAAGCGCGCGCTCGATTCGATTGCCGAGCATGTGCGCGGCATGCTGGATTTGCAGAGGCTGGGCTCGGTCACATTCGACTACGGCAACAACATCCGCACGATGGCGTACGAGGCGGGTGTGAAGAACGCCTACGATTTTCCGGGCTTCGTGCCGGCCTACATTCGGCCGCTCTTTTGCGAGGGGCGCGGGCCGTTCCGCTGGGCGGCGCTTTCGGGCGAGGAGAGCGATATTCACCGCACCGATCGACTCGTACTCGAAATGTTTCCGGAGAATGAGACGCTGACGCGGTGGATTCGGCTGGCGCAGAAACGGGTGCGGTTCCAGGGGCTGCCTTCACGAATCTGCTGGCTGGGCTACGGAGAGCGGGACCGGTTCGGCGTGGCGATGAACGATCTGGTGGCAAAGGGCGAGCTAAAGGCGCCGATCGTCATCGGGCGCGATCATCTGGATACGGGCTCGGTGGCTTCGCCGTTTCGCGAGACGGAAGGAATGAAGGACGGGTCGGACGCAATTGCGGATTGGCCGTTCTTGAATGCATTGCTGAATACGGCTAGCGGGGCGAGTTGGGTTTCGATTCACAACGGCGGCGGCGTGGGCATCGGGTATTCGCAACACGCGGGGCAGGTGATCGTCGCTGATGGAACGAAGGAAATGGCCGTGCGGATCGAGCGCGTGCTGACGAATGATCCGGGGATCGGGGTCGCACGGCATGCGGATGCGGGGTATCCGGAGGCGATTGAGTTTGCGCGGGGGCA
>JAGWOX010000204.1 GCA_028877145.1 Acidobacteriota bacterium
GGAGGACACGGAGAAAGGCGGAGGGCCGCTATCAATGAGGCAGAGCTGATTGGGGACTGGGGTGATTACGACGGCGAAAGAGCGCGGGCAAGAGTGCCCGCGCCACTTAGGGCTGGCGGAGTTTGAAGCGCTGGATTTTGCCGGTGGGGGTTTTGGGGAGAGCGGGGACGAAGTGGAATTGGGCGGGGATCTTGTGGGAGGCAAGACGGTCGTGGAGGAATTCGCGTAAGGTTGACGGAAGGTCCTCACTTCCCTGACCCTGGCGCAGGACCACGTAGGCTACGGGGCGAATCAGGCCGTCGAAGGAGCGGGAGATGACGGCGGCTTCGGCGACGGCGGGATGGGCTAGCAAGGCGTTTTCGACTTCGGCGGGAGCGACCCACAAGCCGCGGACTTTCATCATGTCGTCGGCGCGGCCGCAATAATGGAAGTAGCCGTCTTCGTCCTGGACGAACTTGTCGCCGGTGAAGACCCACTCGCCGCGTTTGATTTGGGCGGTGAGTTCCGGTTTGTTCCAGTAGCCGGCGAAGGCGCTCTCGCCGCGGACCACGAGGTTGCCGATCGAGCCGCGAGGGACGGGTTCGCCGGATTCGTCGAGGATGCGGGCGGAATAGCCGGGGACTTCGAAGCCGCACGAGCCGGGGCGGGCGCGGCCGGGGCGCGGGGAAAGAAAGATGTGGAGCATTTCGGTCGAGCCGATGCCGTCGAGGATCTCGATGCCGAAGCGGGCGCGGAATCGTTCGAAGATTTCGGCAGGAAGCGGTTCGCCGGCGGAGACGGCGAGGCGAACGGAGGAGAAGTCGAAGGCCAGGCCACGGGAGCATTCGGCGAGAAGCGCCGCGTAGAAGGTGGGCACGGCGAAAAAGGCCGTGGGGCGATAGCGGGCGACGATTTCGGCGACGGGCTCGGGACGCGGGCGGCCGGGATAGAGGATAGTGGAGGCGCCGGCGCCGAGGGGGAAATACATGCCGTTGCCCATGCCGTAGGCGAAGAAGAGTTTGGAGACGGAGAAGGTGCGATCTTCGGGCGTGAGGCCGAGGATGCCCTGGGCGTAACAGGTGTTGGTAACGAGCATGTCGCAGTGACGATGAACGGCGGCTTTGGGTGTGCCGCCGCTGCCGGAGGTGTAGAGGAAGAAGGCGGTGTCGGTTGCGGCGGTATCGACGGGGCCGGTGATGGGCTGGGCGGAGGCGAGCCAATCGTCCCAGGCGATGGGCGCGGGACTTCCCTTGCCCGCGGGCGCGGAGCCGACGACGACCAGGGTTTCGAGGACGCCGGCGGAACTCATTTCGAGAACGTGGCCGAGCACATCGGCGTGGACGATGGCGCAACGAGCGCCGCTATCGGCGAGGTAATAGGCGTAGTCGGCAGGCTGCGCGTTGGAATTTACCGGGACGGCGACGGCGCCGATCGTTGTGGCGCCGAAGAACGCGGCGATGAATTCGGCGGAATCGGGGAGAACGAGCAGGACGCGATCGCCGGAACGGCAGCCGGAAGATGCGAGGGCGCCGGCGACACGCGCGGCCAGCGCCGCCAGTTCGGCGTAAGTGAACGGGCACGGCTCGCCCAGGATGGCGAGCCGTGCAGGATGCACCCGGGCAGGATGACCGAGGAAAAGCTCGGCGACGTTCAGGCGCGCGGGCAGGTCGGTAGCCACATTGCGATTTTACTTCGGCCGCTGCTGCTTGCTCATTTTCTTGATACGTTGTTCGAGGCGGCGGCGCAGGGGGGCCGGGGCGTTGGGATTGGTGGCGACGAGGAACCAGAGTGGCTGCCTGGTGTCGCGGCTCAGCTCGGCGAGCGTCTTGGCGTCGGCGTTGGGGTGTCGGGCGACATTTTCGCGGATCGCGGAATAGGGATGACGGAAAAGCGCGGCCAGGGTTTTGGGGCCGGTGCGCGGATGCTCGCTGATCAGGCGGAGGAGGAAATAATCCTCCTCGGGCGCGTTTCTGGCGAGCTCGTCGAGTTCCTCCGGCGTGACTCCGGGCCGCAGAACGGAGTGGACCTGCGAGTCCCAGTTGGGATTCAGGCGTTCGAGCTCGAGGGTGCGGGAATAGATGAGGCGCTCGAGCAGGGCCTGTTCGCGGCGGCGCTGCCCGGTGGGGATCAATGTACGCTCGATCGAATCGAGGACGCGGAGCAGATACTGGCGCTCGCCGAAAACGATCTGGGAAGTGCGCGGGGTTTTCGCCGACTGCTGGGGCAGAGCCGTGCGGCGCGTGTAGGCCAACAGGTCGCTACGGCGCATCTTAGCCTGAGTAGGAAACGCGTCAGTCGCAGACACGATGTTCGCTCCTTGATATGAAAACGTTATGGCGGGATCCGGCGGCTGGCCGGCATCGCGATGCGGGTGGGCGAGCGAACTACTACCGGGGCCCTCGTCGAGAGACGAAGGGGCGGCAGTGCTTTACGATGGCCGCTCGGGACGACGGGAGCACTTCCCGCTCTCCAAGAGGAAAGGACCCTGTCCGTCGTGCCCGTTAGCAAGCGATCGTCGTGCTCGTTACCACCGAGATCGGATACCCGTCGAGGGCCAGGAATCCTACCTTACGGTTGCCAACGGGTGCTGCACACGAGTGCATTATGCACAAGGGCTCGGCGGATGCAGCGATTTGGTACACCGTGCGACGTGTTTCCAGTATTAGCGGGCAAGTAACTACGTCCGGTACTGAGCAGCTAACGGTGTGCTTGGTCTCCTTTTCTCATTGCGATGCAGGGAGTGAAGGCCGCGATGAGGGCCGTGATTTGTGGCAAAGAGCGCTTTATTTTTTTTGGCAAAAACGCCGGCGAGACGCCGGCGCTACAGTTGGCGGTTGAAATTTGTGAGTCGAGAAGGACGTGATTTGGGATTGGAGAGCGTGCGAGGTTTGTGGTGGGGGAAGTTCCACGGTCAAAAAAAGACGCTGACCGTGGCTACCCGAGCGGGGGCTGGTCGGCGGCTGTTTGCGGGAGGGGTTGGAAATGGATACTCTCGGGTTTGGGGGTAGCTCATGACGGTTTTTGAGGATCATCGGGACGAGCTGGAGCACTACGAAACAATGATGGGGCCGTGGCGCGGACGGCTGGCGGTGACGCTGGACCTGGTGACGAACGCGCTGGTGCTGGTGGGACAGCATGGAGTGTATTGTCATTCGGCGCGCGATCCGGAGAAGCCTTCGATGGACGTCCAAGTCGTTCAGCAGGAATTGGTGAAAGCGAAGCAGTTGATACAGAGCGTGATGGAGGGGTTGCGAGAGGAGCGGGAACGACGAGCGGATTCTTGAGCCGTTTCGGACTCGGCGGAAGGGGGACGCATTGCCGGTCGTCAATCTTGATGAAAAATTGAAGATGTTTTCCGAGCGCTGGTCGCCGAAGATCGTGGCGCGATTCAATGGGCACGATGTGATGGTGGTGAAGGTGCTGGGGGAGTTCGTTTGGCATTCGCATCCGGATACGGATGATTTCTTCCTCGTGCTCAAAGGCAATTTGACGATTCAGCTGCGGGATGGCGATGTGCGGCTGGGGCCTGGGGAGTTGTACGTGGTGCCCAGGGGCGTGGAACACCGGCCGGTGGCGGAAGAGGAAGTTCTCATGTTGCTGATCGAGCCGGAGGGGACGCCGAATACGGGGGATGCCGCTACGGCGGCTCGCAAGGAAATGATTTGAGAATTCGGTGGGAGCGTGTGGGAGGCAAAGGCCCACGGCCAGGAAGGCGATGACAGTGGCTACCCGGGCAGGGGCACGATGCTGAGAGGAATCTGATGCTGCGTGAGAAAAGGCCGCAGCCACGAGTGGCTGCGCTACTGAGGGGCGAACTAGCTGTGGAGGTGGAGGAAGGGGTTGGAATCTTTTTCGGCGGCGATGGTGGTTTGGGGGCCGTGGCCGGGGTAGACGAGGGTTTCTTCGGGGAGGACCAAGAGTTTCTGGTGAATGGAGCGGAGGATTTGTTCGAGTGAGCCGCCCCAGAGGTCGGTGCGGCCTATGCTTCCAGCGAAGAGGGTGTCGCCGGCGAAGAGGCGCGGAGTGATGATGCGGGGCTTGGCTGGCGCTGCGCCTTCCGCGGATTTGGAATCGGGCGGGAGATAGAGGCTCAGGCTGCCGCGAGAATGGCCGGGCGTGTGGATTACTTTGGCTTCGAAGCCGCCCCAGACGAGTTCGTCGCCGTCGCGCAGGAAGCCGTCGATTTCGGTCATTTCTGGCGGGGCGATGCCCAGCCATTGGGCCTGGGCGGGGAGAGCCAGGTAGAGTTCGAGATCGTCGGGATGAAGGATTACTGGGGCGCCGGTGGCGCGGCGCAGCTTGGCCAGGCCGCCTACGTGATCGATGTGGGCGTGGGTGCTGACGATGGCGCGGACTTTCAGGTTATGGCGCGTGAGGACTTCGAGGATGCGAGCGATTTCGTCGCCGGGATCGATGACGAGGGCTTCACGGGTTTCGGGATCGCCTACGATCGAGCAGTTGCACTGGAGCATGCCGACGGGGAGGATTTCGTGGATCAAGCGCTCGGGCATTTTGTCGAGTATAGCATCGGGGGTTCAGAGGCTGGTTTGCTAGGATGGGCGGCGGTAGCGTCGATTCGAAACCCTGAAAGATTTGCACACAGAGGACACGGAGAAAGGACGCAGGACACGGAGGAAAGGCGGCCGACGCGGAGACGGGAGTTGGGATGAGTGATGACAGTCCATTGCTGGGAGAACACGAGATTGCCGGGGCGCGGATGGGGGTGTGGTTCGGGACTCGGCTGCCGGATGGGTACGGGAATTTTGCGGCGGAATACACGCGCGCGCGGGACACCGCGGCCGTGGTGGATACGAATTTCCGGCTGGTGGCGGAATTCACGGGGACGGATCGCGTGCGGTATCTCAATGCGATCACGAGCGGGAATATTCGGGATCTTGCGGCGGGACAGAGCGCACTGGGGTTGCTGCTGAATCCGCAGGGGCACATTCTGGCGGAGCTGCGGACGCTGGATCTGGGCGACAGGCTGCTGATGCTCTCGCATGCCATGACTGGGGAGCGGACGCTCGCTACTTTGGACAAGTTCATCATCATGGATGATGTGACGCTGACGGATCGTACGGGTGAATTCGCCAGCGTGAGTGTGGTGGGAGCGGCGGCGGGAGAGGTGATATCCGAGCTTGCGGGCGTGAAATTCGATTCGATGAAAGAGGGGGAGCATGTCGAGGCGATCGCGGGAGGAATTCCCTGCCGCGTAATTCGCGGATCGGCAGTGGGGCTTGACGGGGCGGAGATGCTGGTGGAGCGGGGGCGAGCGGCAGAATTGTGGCGGGCCGCTGTTGACGCGGCGGAGCGGCATGGTGGTGGCGTCGTGGGATACGAGGCTATCAACTCGTTGCGGATCGAGGCGGGCGTGGCGTGGTTTGGCGCGGATTTTGACGATCGGGTGATTCCGCATGAGGCGGGGATCGAGCGGTCGCACATCAGTTACGTGAAGGGATGCTACACGGGACAGGAGATCGTCGAGCGCGTGCGGTCACGGGGGCAGGTTAATCGGCGGTTGGCGGGATTGGCGTTCGATGGGGATGTCGCGCCTCCGGCGGATGCGAAGCTGATGGGCGGCGATGGGAATGAGATTGGAAGGGTGACTAGCGCGGCGCGGTCGCCTCGGGCTGGAAGAGTGATTGGGATGGGGTATTTGCGGCGGGAGTTCCGGGAGATGGGGAGCCGGGTGCGGTGGGAGGGGGGCTCGGCGGAAGTGATTGCTCTGCCGGTTGGTGTTGTGTAGCGAGTGGAAGGAGAGGGGAAAATCCCCAGGCTTAAAGGCGAAGGCTGGGGCACCCGAAAGCGGGAAACCAAAAACATTAAGACCAAAAACACAAAACCAAAAACACAAAAGCAAAAACACAAAGCCAGAAAAACCTAAACCTCCGCAATCGGATGTACACGCCCGCATCGGACTGCACCTCAGGCGCTTGGGGAAAGGCCGCAGCCAGGAGTGGCTGCGCTACGTTTAGCCCGAATTTTTCACTAGGAATTGGGGCCCAGGGCAGAAGAGTTTGTGTGACGGCGGACAGATAGCGCCATATGTTTGTCCCTTTGCACGACAATGTGCCGCCTTGAAAGGCGGCGCTACACAAGCTCGGAGCGGAGGCAGAGTGAGCCGAATCGCTCGTGGACAGAGAAGTTTTTGTGAGAGATGCGGGTTACGAGTGATTCTCCCACCGGTCCAGGTGGGTGAGGCCGATCGGTCAACCGTGGACTGGGACTTCCCTTCCCGCCAATTTCCCTAACACGTAGGGAATCGCTTGCATTTCTCAGCCAGGTGTCGCGGCAAAGGCGGAGACTACGTAGGAAATGCCGGCGTGGCCGAGGACGTAGGCGGCCAGCAGCAGGACCAGGACGGCCAGCGGCGCGGCCCAGAGGCTGGCGTCCGCTACGCGATCCCAGGCGATTGCTGCCGCGGCCAGGAACAGAAAGAACAGTTGCGGCCATACTCCCCATTTGCGGCTGAAGCCGCTGTTCACGAGCGTTCCCAGCGCGAGGAAGCAGGCGATCGCGGCCATCCACCAATTGCCTTGCGGGATGGACCAGCCTGGGCGCGGAGCGAGGAAAGGTTGGGCGTGAGGGATGGAGAGGACGAGTTGCGCGAGGAAGAAGAGGAGCGTTGCTCCGAGGAAGAAACGCACGGAACGGCCGAGGAGTTTGGGAGTGGGGATTTGAGGAGCGGGGGTCATGCTACTTGTGAATGTTACGACTGCGTTAGGGGTTGTGGCAACAGGGGGATGATGCCGCGGAGGATGTCTTGAATGGGCCGTGAGAAGAGACGAAAAAATCTCCAAGCTTAAAAACGAAGTCTAGGGCGCCCGAGACGGTAAAGCCAGAAGAAAAAGCCCTGGAGACCTAAACTCGGAGCCGCGGCCAGTGGGACACGCGAGCAAGTGGACTCCACACGGCAAAGGCCGCAGCCAGGAGTGGCTGCGCTACGGTGCGCTCAGGATGACAGGAGTTGGACGTGCGGAGCATGGGCCGTTTCGCTCGGCTGCTGAGGAAGGAAGATAAAAAGAAAGCCGCTCCACGGATTGGACGCCGTGGAGCGGCGGGAACTGGACGCGGGGTTTAGTCGGCGCTAACGGGCGATTTGTCGCGTTCGGCGGCGGAAGCTGCTTGGCGCGCGATCTTGCCGATGCGCATGCCATAGAACGATTGATAGACGAAGTAGAAAGAGATGGCGAAGAAGACGGCGGCG
>JAGWOX010000205.1 GCA_028877145.1 Acidobacteriota bacterium
TGTCTCGAATTCTCGGGCGCGTGCACGGTTTGGCCGGCGCGGTTTGCCTGGTGGGATTGTTCTGCGGGCTTGTCACTAGCGGCTTCGCGAAGAAACTTCCGGCGAAACCGATTGATTTGAATCGCGCCACGCTTGCGCAACTCGAGGAGTTGCCGGGCATCGGGCCGGCGAGGGCGCGCGCGATTCTCGAATTTCGGCAAAAGAACGGCCCATTCGAACACGTCACCGATCTGCTGGCGCTGCCTGGCATCGGGCGCAAGCGCTTCGACAGGCTGCGGCCTTATGTGATCGTCGTTCCTCGGAAGAAGCAGCAGGAGAAGAAAAATTCTCCGCGATCCGCCTCCAACCGCCAGCGGAATTCGCGACGCCGGTAGCGCGGCCGCTCTTGGCTGCGGCCTTCGAAGAATTCTTCCAGGAACTATGCGTCACTTGCCCGAGTGGGCACGGTTGGCGGTGTGGTGTGGGTCGGCTTTGGGTCGCAAAGGCCGCAGCCAAGAGTGGCTGCGCTACTTTGCGCCACCACGCACTGACCGTTGCGGCTACGGGGAGGCGCGGTGTAGCATGATTTCGATTGACGGAGCGGGCATGGGCTTGCGGCAGACGGCAAGCGCCGCCACGCCTTGGCGAGACGGTTGCCCCTCTGGAGTAGGCTGTAGATGCAAAGGCCGCCGCGTTCAAGTTGCGAAAGCCTCCAATTAGCACAGCCTCAACTTATGACATGTTCTACCCCTAGGAGCCGGCTTCGCGGCGCAGAGCGGGGCCATGACCCAAGGTGCCTGAAAACAGCGATCGCTACAAGATTTTGAAAAAACTCGGCGGCGGAGGGATGGGCGAAGTGTATCTGGCCGAGGATCTGCTCCTCGACCGCAAGGTCGTCCTCAAATTTCTCACGAAAGCTTCCCGCCATGACCCCGCCGCGCGGAAACGGCTGTTGCGCGAGGCCAAAGCAGCGGCGGCGATCGATCACCCCTACATCTGCAAGATCTATGAGGCCGGAGAGACCGGTGGCGACATCTTCATCGCCATGGAATACATCGAGGGCCAGGACCTCTACGAGAGGCTGCGCAAGGGCCGCCTGCCCATCGACGAGGCGCTGCGGATCGGGTTCGAGATCATCGACGGGCTGGCGAGGGCTCACGCGGGCCGCGTGGTGCATCGCGACCTGAAACCGTCGAACGTCATGTTGACGCCGGACAGCCACGTGAAAATCGTGGATTTCGGCCTGGCGAGAGTGGTCCCTACCGGCAATAGCTCAACCCTGAGCGGACCCAACCTGACGGCCAGCGGAGCGATGATCGGCACGATGACGTACATGTCTCCCGAGCAGATTCAGGGAGAGAAGGCCGACGAGCGTAGCGACGTATTTACGCTGGGAATCATCTTTTTCGAGATGCTCGCGGGAAGGCATCCTTTCCTGCGGAAAACCTACGTGGAAACGGCCACGGCCATTCTGCGGGAGGATGCGCCGCCGCTCAGCCAATTCATCGAAGGCTGTCCGGAGGGGCTTGAAGAGACGGTCGCGAAGATGCTTTCCAAGGCGCCAAGCGAGCGCTACGCGTCGGCCGGGGAAGTGGGCAGGGCGTTAAGAGCGCGCGGCAGCGGCGTGCGTTCGGGAGCGATTACGCCGCGGCCGCGAACCGGGCCTGGCCTGCTTCCGTCGATCGCGGTGCTGTCGTTCGTCAACCGGAGCCGGGACGAAGAGTTCGACTATTTCGTCGAGGGCATGACCGACGAACTCAACGCGCGCATCTCGAAAATTCCCGGCTTGAAGGTGATTTCGCGAACGTCCGCGATGCGGTTCAAGGATTCCGAAAAAAGCTTGCCCGAAATCGGGCGCGAACTTGGCGCTGGGTTCCTGCTCGAAGGCAGCGTGCAGCATTTCAGCAGCCGCGTGCGAATCATTACCGGCCTGGTGGAAGTGGAAGAAGGCAGCCAGGTGTGGGCGGAAACCTACGATCGCGAGATGCAGGACATTTTCGCCATTCAGACGGACGTTTCCCAGAATATCGCGCATGCGATCCGCGCCCGCTTCTCCGGCGTCGGCCTGACGGCGTTCTCGGGCGGAGCCGAGCAGCCGCGCAGCATCTCCACGTACCACCTCTACCTCCGCGGCATCTACTACATGAACAAGTGGTCGCCGGCGGCGGCGAAGCAGGCCATCGAGTTTTTCGAGAAGGCCATCGAGAGCGACCCGAATTACAGCCCGAGCCACGCCGGGCTTGCCACCTGCTACGGCAAGGCGGCGATGATCGGCTTTTTGAGGGGAAAGGAAGCCATCGAAGCAGCGCCGAAAGCCAGGGCCGCCGCCGAACGCGCGCTCGAGTTGAACCCGAACCTGCCGGAAGCGCACGTCGGCAAGGGGGTGGTGGCGCTGGCGTTCGATTGGGACTTCCGAACGGCGGAGAGCAGCCTGGAACGCGCGCTCGAGTTGAACCCGAACCACGCCGACGCGCAGACGCTGCTCGGCTGGCCGCTGGCTTTCCAGTGCCGTTTCGATGAGGCGCGGTCGTATGCCGAGCGCGCGGTGGAATTGAACCCGCTCGATCCGACGGCTTTGACGCACCTGGCCTGGGTGATTCTTTTCGGCGGCGGCCCCGAGGACAGTGTCGAACAGAAGCTGCAGCAGGCGCTGGAGATCGACCCGAACTTTCCGATGGCAAAGAACACGCTGAGCGCTCTTTACATGCTTCGTGGAGAGACGGAAAAGGGCCTGGAGTTGGCAAGGCAGGGCGGCACCTGGGAAAGAGCGACGCTGGGTGTGAGCTACGCCATGACGGGAAATCGCGAAGAAGCGCAAAAAATCCTCGAGGAAATCACGCGACCCGACCAGGCCGGTCGTCATTCGCCGTTCGATATCGCGCGTCTCTATCTTGCGCTCGGGGACGTGGATCGCGGCTTCGAGATGCTCGAGAAGGCGTACGAGGGGCACGACAACCATTTGCTCTTCGTGGAACCCGTCTTTCGCTACTGGCCGCTGCTGCGCCCGCATCGCGAAAACCCACGCTACATTGAAATACTCCACAAGATGGGGCTGGCGTGACGGCAGGTTCCCAGTCGCGTCAGCTCGGCGATCGATCTCTGCGGACATCTGGCGCCATGCCCTTACACGGGGATGCCACACATATCCTGAACATCGCCGCATCGCGTAGCGCCGTTGGATCAAGTTGAATTCGGGTCGACGAACTGCGGCTCGATCCGTAAGAAATCGAAGTAAGGACTCGGCGGTGGGATCGGATTCGATGGTCGGTGGGGATTTTTTGCTTGGTGCGTGATTTGGAACACAAGCGCACGGGCAGGAGTGCCCATGCCACCTTGCGACCCCTTAGAGCATCTGGTGCGTGGTTTTTGCCGGCTTTGCCGTCAACGGGATCTGGTCGACGATGCGTAGGCCGTAGGCTTCAAGCGCCACGACCTTGCGGGGGTGGTTGGTGAGGACGCGGATCGAGCTGAGCCCGAGATCGATCAGGATTTGCGCGCCGACGCCGCTTTCGCGCTGCACGAGCCGCTGGCGGTTCAGGTCGGTATCGAGCTGGCCGCGGCGGTGGTAGGCGATGCGCGGCAGCTCGCCCGGCTTGAAGGGATCCGATTCGATGCGGAATCCGCGGCCGGTGTGGTGCAAGTAGAGAAAGGCGCCGCGGTCTTCGCGGGCGATGGCCTGGAGCGACCGCTCGATGATGTCGTGACAGTCGCAGGAGCTTGCGGCGAAAACGTCGCCGGTGAGGCAGTGCGAATGCACGCGGACGAGCGGCGGCGCTTCGCCTTCGAGCGAGCCGCGCACGAGCGCGACGTGGACTTCGCGGTCGATGGAACTCGCATAGGCGATCATGCGGAAATCGCCGTAGCGCGTGGTGAGCTGCGTTTCTGCGATGCGTTGCACGAAACGCTCGTGCTGCATCCGGTAGCGAATCACATCGGCCACGGTGACGATTTTCAGGTCGTGTTGCTGGCCGAATTCGGTGAGCTGCGGCAATCGCGCCATCGTGCCGTCGTCGTTCATCACCTCGCAGATCACCGCGGCAGGTTCGAGGCCGGCAATCCGCGCCAGGTCCACCGAGGCTTCGGTTTGGCCGGCGCGCACGAGCACGCCGCCGCGGCGCGCGCGGAGCGGGAACACGTGGCCGGGACGGGCGAGATCTTCCGAGCGCGAGTTCGAGTCGATGGCGGTGAGGATGGTGGTGGCGCGGTCGGCGGCGCTGATGCCGGTGGTGACGCCGCGACGGGCGTCGATCGATTCGCAAAAGGCGGTGCCAAGCGCGGCGGTATTGCGCGGGGACATCGGCGTAAGGCTGAGCTGATCGCAGCGCTCCTCGGTGAGCGCCAGGCAGACGAGGCCGCGGCCGAACTTCGCCATGAAGTTCACCGCTTCGGGCGTGACCTTCTCGGCGGCCATCGTCAGGTCGCCTTCGTTCTCGCGGTCCTCGTCGTCGACGAGGATGACCATCCGCCCGTGGCGAATCTCCTCAACCGCTTCCTCGACGGGAACGAAAGTTCTCTTTTGCTCGCTCATACCGAATCAACCATGTTAGTGAACGATCGGCCGAAACGCGTAATAGACGATCGCTCCGAAGATCCCGGCGGCGGGGATCGTCAGGATCCAGGCCCAGACGATCTGCGCCGTCACGCCCCAGCGCACGGCCGAAAGACGCCGCGACGCGCCAACGCCGGAAATGGCGCCGGTGATCACGTGGGTCGAGCTGACGGGAATGCCGGCGGCGGCCGTGCCGAGCAGGGTGAGCGCGGCGGAAGTCTCCGCGGCGAACCCGCCGAAGGGCTGCAGCTTCGTGATCCGCTGACCCATCGTCCTCACAACGCGCCATCCGCCGCTCATCGTTCCCGCGGCCATGGCGAGCGCACAACAAATGATAACCCAGTCCGGGACGCGATAGGAGTTGAGCGCGCCACTGGCGACGAGTGCGGCGGTGATGATACCCATGCTTTTCTGCGCGTCGTTTGTGCCGTGGCCAAAGCTGAACAGGCCGGCGGAAAGCAGTTGCAGCTGGCGAAACCAACGGTCCACGCGGCTTGGCGGCTGCTTGCGCACGACCCAGGAGGTGAGCACCGTGACCAGCGCGCCGGCCGTAAGCCCGATCGCCGGCGCAACGAAAATGAAGATAACCGGCTTGACCCAGCCGGAGAGGATGATCGACTTGAGGCCGGCCGCGGCAATCGCGGCGCCGGCGTAGCCGCCCATGAGCGCGTGAGACGAGCTACAGGGCAGGCCCAGACGGATCGTGGCGTAGTTCCAGACGATCGCGCCGACCAGGCCGGCGAGCAGCACGAACGTATTCACCATGTGCAGGTGCACCAGGCCCCTGCCCATCGTCGCGGCGACGGCGGTGCCGTAGACGAACGGCGCAACGAGATTCCAAAAGGCGGCCCAGATGACGGCCCAGGTGGGGGTCAGCACGCGCGTCGAAACGACGGTGGCGATGGAACTGGCGGCGTCGTGCCAGCCGTTCGTGAAGTCGAACGCCAGAGCCAGCACAACGACCATGTAGAGGATCTGATACGGTTTCATGGCGCGGCCGGCGGCCCATCACCCCGCCGCTCCACCGGGGAGATAGAAACAGGAGCCGGTTTTTCCATCATGCTCCCTTCAGCGTGATGGCTTCGATGACGTTGGCGACATCTTCGGCTTTGTCGGTGCCCGTTTCGAGCACCTCGATGATCTCTTTCCATTTGAGGATTTCGACGGGGTCCTTCTCCTTGGTGAAGAGCTGGGCGATCAGGTCGCGCGAGATGCGGTCCGCTTCGTTCTCCAGGCGATTGATCTCGATGCAGTCGTCGAGGATGTGGTCCTTCTTGTCGAGCACGCGAATCGCGTCGAGAATGCGGGCGGCGGACAACTGCAGGATTTCGGCCAGCTCCAGCACTCCCGGGCGAATCTGGCGGACCTGGTAGAGGACCAGGCGCTTGGCGGCGGCGTCGATGAAGTCGAGCACATCGTCGATCCGGCTCGACAGCATGTAGATGTCTTCGCGGTCGAACGGGGTGATGAACGTCTGATTCAGCTTGGTGATCAGGCCGTGGGTGATGGTGTCGCCCTTGTGCTCGAGATCCTTGATTTTCTCGGCATGGCGTTCAGGTTCGTTGAAATCGCGGAGCATCTCGACCAGGGCGTTCGCGGCTTCATTCACCGTTTCCGCGAGATCGACGAACATCGAAAAGAAGCTTTGGTCGCGCGGCAGAATCTTGCTCAGCAAACCGGCCACGATGCACACTCCAGGAGCGAATGATCACCACGAGTGCGTTGACTATAGCCGATGGTCGCGGAAAACGGCAAGGCGGGGGACGGCGCGAAAGCGGACCGTATTGGGCCGGTTAGGGCCTGTTTGCTTGGGAGTAGGACAGCTACTCCTGGGCGCAGGCTGTGCGGGTTGCGGGATCTTGGTTGGGGTGCTGGTGGCTCAAAAGGCCGCAGCCAAGATTGGCTGCGCTACTGAGGGGCAAAAATGTAGGGGCGGGTTTGAAACCCGCCCCTACGGTGCTTGCCGATTGACGGCCCTGGGGGCCGTCTTGTGCGGCGATCAGTACATGCCACCCGGGCCGGGCGCGGCGGCCGCGGCTTTCGGCTCTTCCTCGCGCACTTCGGCGATGAGCGCCTCGGTGGTGAGCATCAGGGCCGAAATTGAAGCGGCATTCTGGAGCGCCAGGCGGGTGACCTTCGAAGGATCGATCACGCCGGCCTTCACCAGGTCAACGAACTCGCCCTTGTCGGCGTCGAAGCCGTAGTTGGCTTCGGCGTTCTCGCGAACGCGGCCGACGATCACGGCGCCTTCGTGCCCGGCGTTATGGGCGATCTGGCGAGCCGGCTCTTCGAGCGCGCGCTTGACGATGTTGACGCCGATGGCTTCATCGCCGTGCAGTTTCAGTTTCTCGAGCACGGGGATGCAGCGAAGCAGGGCGGTGCCGCCGCCGGGGACGATGCCTTCCTCGACCGCGGCGCGCGTGGCGTGCATGGCGTCCTCGACGCGAGCCTTCTTTTCCTTCAGCTCGGTCTCGGTCGCCGCGCCCACCTTGATGACGGCCACGCCGCCGACCAGCTTGGCGAGGCGTTCCTGCAGCTTTTCGCGGTCGTAGTCAGAGGTGGTCTCCTCGACCT
>JAGWOX010000206.1 GCA_028877145.1 Acidobacteriota bacterium
TCCGGCTGCAGCTAATCCGCAGTCGAACAAGCGGCTACTTCCCTCCAGGCCCCGGCCCAAAGTTTCGGGCCGGGGCTTTTTAGCGACCGGGTGGGAGTTCGGATTCGGGAAAATTTCCCTCGAGGGAAATCTTTTTCACCCCCTTACCACAAACTCCGCTACCTCCCAATCTGCCAGCATGCTGGTACTAAATGACTTAGCTGTCGTCAAATCCCGTATAAAGGTGGATTCTCGAATGCAAGCAGGGTTACCGCTGACGAGACCGCAGATTTCCCCGAACCGGCCGTCGGCAGGGGTTATAGGACAATTCCGATGGACATCAACGAACTACGCAAACAAGTCATCACCGCCAGTGACGAAGGCGGCATGCGCGGCCAGGCCGTTGTCGGTGCGCTGCTCGCTGCAGCGCTGATCTGCAGCCTCGCGACGCTGTTTATCGATCAGCCCGTATTGCTCCCGACCGCAGCCATCGTGTTCCTCACGTTAGGTTTGCTCGGCGCGCGCACGCTTGAGCGCCGCAGCCTCCGAGGCTAGCCGCTGGCGTTACAGTAGCGCAGCCACTCATGGCTGCGGCCTTTCCCCCCCAACAGTAAATCTCGCAAATTCCGAAGCGGCCCCGCTCTTGCGAGGTCTGTGTTAACAGGAGTTGTCTACCCAGATTCAGCCCCAATCCGCCGCCGAATAGCCTCGGCAATGGCCGCCGACCAGCGTTCCACTTCAGCGGCGCTCTCCGCCTCCACCATCACCCGCGCCACAGGCTCGGTCCCCGAATACCGAACCACCAGTCGCCCCGTTTCGCCCAGCGCCCCGCGCGCCTCTTCCACGACGCGCGCAACCTCGGGCAGCGCCTCGAGCGGCGGCTTTTCCGCCACGCGCACATTGACGATCCGTTGCGGGTAAAGCGTGAGCCCGGAGACCAGCCTTTCAAGCGGCCCGTGGCGTTTCACAGCCGCGGCCATTTTGAGCGCCGTAGCCATTCCGTCGCCCGCCGGCCCCTCGTCGAGGAAAATGATGTGCCCGGAAGGCTCACCGCCCAGATTCGCGCCGCATCGCAGCATCTCTTCGAGCACGTAGCGGTCTCCCACCGGTACGCGGGCCAGCGAAATTCCCTCGCTGGCCAGCGCGCGCTCCAGCCCCAGATTCGTCATCGTCGTGCCAACCACCGCGCCGCCGCGCAGCTTGCCCGCGGCTTTCAGCGCGCGCGCCGCCACATACAGCACGCCGTCGCCATCAATCAATCCGCCCGAAGCTGTCGCGAGGATGGCGCGGTCGGCGTCGCCGTCGAAAGCCACGCCCAGGTGCGCCCCATTTTCCGCTACCGCGCGGCACATCGCTTCCGGATGCAGCGACCCGCAGCCGGCGTTGATATTCCGCCCGTTCGGCGAGGCGTTGAACACGATGACGCGCGCGCCCAGCGTCACAAACAGCTCCGGCGCCAATCGGCTCGCCGCGCCGTTCGCGCAGTCGAGCACGATCACCAACCCGTCGAGATCGGCCTCGCCGTTCGCCCGCCCTCGCAGCAGCGAAAGATATTTCTCCGCCAGCTCCGGCTGCGGCTCGGGCGCCGCGAAAGCGGTCGTTCCGTCGCCAGCCTGGCCCTCTCGCGGCCGCAGAATCTCCGCCTCGATCTGCTCTTCAATCTCATCCGGAAATTTCATCCCTTTGCGGCTGAAAAGCTTGATGCCGTTATCGCTGAACGGATTGTGCGAAGCCGAAATCACCACGCCCGCCGCGAACCCGTCCTCCCGCACCAGCGCAGCAACGCCCGGCGTCGTGATCACGCCCGCCGAAACCGGTTCCACCCCCGCCGCCACCAGCCCCGCCCCAAGCCGGGCGGCCAGCCGAGGCCCCGACTCCCGCGTGTCCATCCCGATCAGGACGCGCGGCGCGGCCGTGCCCGCAGGATCGCCGATATGATGCCCCAGCGCCCGCCCGGCCGCGTACACCGTCGCGTCGTCGAGCGGGAATCGCCCCGGAACCCCGCGAATTCCATCCGTCCCAAAAAGTTCTCTAGCCATAAGAAAAATCGATTGTAGCGTGCACCCTCAGCATCGAGAAACGCCCAGTGGCGCGGGCACTCTTGCCCGCGCGCCTGTGTCTCAAACCAGGCAAATCCCTTCCCGATGTGCACCAGTCCGTCAGTTGAGCAGAAATCCAGTCGCAGGAAAGGAAGAAGCGCTCGCACTCACCCGCAAGCCGCGCGCAGCGCGCCCACGCGCGCCTCCAAATCCCCCTTCTCCTGAAACCACCGAATCGCCGCCACGCCACGCGCCCCCGCCGCGATGCAAGCGCCCGCATTCTCCGGCGTAATCCCGCCAATCGCGATCACCGGTATCGCCACCGCCCCGCACACCTCGCGCAACCGCTCGATCCCCTGCGGCGCCCCGTAAGCAACTTTCGAAGGCGTCTGGAAAATCGGTCCAAAGAAAATGTAATCCGCGCCGTCATGCTGCGCAGCGAACGCCTCTTCCATCGAATGGCACGACTTTCCAATCATCATCCCCGGCGCAAGTTTCCGGCACAACTCGCGCGCCGAAGCCACGGGAACGCTGGTTCCCGCCAGATGCACGCCCGCCGCGCCGGCAGCCAAAGCCACATCCAGCCGATCGTTCACCAAAATCCGCGCCGCCCCCGCCCGCCCCACAACCGCCGAAACCAGATCGACAAGCGCCCGCCCGCCGAGATCCTTCTCCCGAATCTCGATCCAATCGACGCCCGCGCGAGCAGCCTGCGCCGTCAGCGCAACCAGCGCCGCGGCCGAATCGCCGCCCGGCGCCGTCTCCATCGACCGCCGGTCGCTCACATGGCAAAGAACGGAATTCACCGCCATCTCTCACCATTCCGCCCAGCCATCCGCCCACAGCGAAACACAACCAGGCTCCTGCGCGGTAATTCCACTGTAAGGGCGACCCGCTGGGTCGCCCTCTTTCCATCCCCGTTCGTGTAGCGCTGCCCGGAATTTATCCCGATCCATCGGGAAGGGCGGCATGTTGCTCGGCATCCCGCTGGGCCGGCGCAGAAAAATATGGCGGGCTCGAAGCCCGCCGCCACACAGCATGTATCGCACAACTGCTTTTTCTCAATTTGAGAAAAATTGCGTAGGCCTTCGGGCTCGCGGCTTCCGCGCCTTTCGCGTTCCGACGTTTTTGGTGGGGAAGCTCCGACATCAAGCCTGCCACATCAAAGGGGGCTTCAGCCCTTGAAGTCGCCGACGAGAATCCAATCCCCATGTCCCTCCGCACCCCTCCGCGTGATTCTTCTCGCCCGTATCTCGCACTTACTGCCGTGTGGCAACAGCCGCAGGCCGCCGCACGAGCGCGTCGGCGGCGATTACCATGTCCAGCACGCCGATGCCGCTCACGATCCCGCGCACGTATCCGCTCAGCACGATGGGAATCAATCCCGGATAATGCGCGAGCAGCGAGTTGCTCTCCCACAGCCGCGTCCATGGCAGGAGCATCACCAGCAGGCCCAGATCGAACCACGCGAACGCGAGCACAACTCGCCCCAGCCGGTCGTTGATGGACGCATGCGTCATTCGGCCGCGCTCTCTCCCTGCGCGTCGGCCAGCGGCAGCAGGGTCTGGGTGGCGGAAGCCGACCAGCAGGAAGAATTGCGCACCGGCGCGAAGGAAAAACGGTGGTGCGGCGTGGGCCCGACGCGGCGCAGCGCGTCCAGGTGATCGGGCGTGGCGTACCCGCGGTTGCGTTCGAAGCCGTACTCGGGATAGAGGCTCGCCCAGCGGTCCATCATGTGGTCGCGCGCCTGTTTCGCCAGGATCGACGCCGCGGCGATCGAGATCGACCGCGCATCCCCGTGGATCAGGGGTTTTTGCGGAATGGAGGTTTCGAGCTTCACCGCGTCGACCAGCAGATAATCGGGAGTCACTTTCAGGTCGCCGAGCGCCAGCAGCATCGCCTGGCGACTCGCTTGATGGATGTTCCAGGCGTCGATGCGTCCTGCATCGACCTCCGCCACCGCCCAGGCCAGCGCCCGTTCCCGGATTCGCACCGCCAGTTCCTCACGCCGTTCCGGCCGAAGTTTCTTCGAATCGTCCAGCCCGTGAATGCGGCGCGCCAGATCCAGGATCACCGCCGCGGCCACCACCGGCCCGAACAGCGCTCCCCGCCCCACTTCGTCGAGTCCGGCGATGCACGAAAATCCCAGGTGGCGGGCCTGCCGCTCGTATCGTGACGAACAAAGTCGGCCCATCGCTTCGAATCCCGCGCGATTTTATCACAGCGGGTTCGCCGCTCCGGTCCGCATCCGCGCCTTTCGCGTCCCGACGTTCCTTGTCGGGAAGCTGTGCCAGAGGCTCTGTGGGTCGCGGAGGAACCCCCGAAGGTTGCAGCAGGGCTTAAGCCCCGACCCCTGAAGGCGCAGGCGATTTGGCTTCAGCCGCGACAAAAAGCCCGCAAAGCCAAAGGGGCTTTAGCCCCTGAAGCCGCTGTTCTTCCGTTTTCGCAATTATTCTTTTGCGGCGGCGGCCTTATCCTGCGCGAAGGTGTCGACGCGCTGAATGCGCGCCGCTTTGCCCTTGAGTCCGCGCAGGTAGTAGAGCTTTGCCCGGCGCACGCGCCCGCGATGGATCACGTCGATCCGGTCGATCGTCGGCGAGTGGAGCGGGAAGATCCGCTCGATGCCCACGCCGTAGCTCACCCGCCGCACCGTGAACGATTCCGAGGCCATCCGCCCGCGCCGGCCGATCACCACGCCCTCGAAAGGCTGAATTCGCTCTTTTTCCTTGTCGCCGTCGCCTTCGCGCAGCAGCACGTGGACCCGGACAGTGTCGCCCGGCCCGAATTTCGGCACGTCATTCCGCAATGAGGCGCTTTGCGCCTTGTCGAGTATCTGACTCATGGGTCACCCTTCCACCAGTGGCCATACAGGAGGGGCCAGCTTCGGCAGAAAATCCACCCAATGTTACTTGATTTCAGCCACTTTCGCCACCCTCACGCCCTCGCCGTTGTCCTTCCCTGCAAAACACGCCGGGCCGCCACGTTCCTGACAAAATCCGGCGGGTCTGAAACCGGCCTCCATCCGCGCTCCGCACCTACTCGCTCTGGCTCCAATTGAGCCGTGGCTACTCTTCTCGCAACGCAACCATCGGATCCACCCTCGCGGCGCGCCATCCCGGAATCGCTGCCGCGGCCAAAGCCACCACAAGCAGCAATGCGGGCACACTCACGAACGTGACCGGATCGAACGCGCTTACGCCGAACAAGAGGCTGGAGACCACGCGAGTGAGCGCAAAGGCGGCTGCGAGACCGGCAACAATCCCCATCAGCGACAGTCGCACGCTCTGACGAAGAACGAGACCGACAATATCCGCCGGCTGGGCTCCCAGAGCGACGAGAATCCCGATGTCGTGTGTGCTCCGACTGATCAGATATGAGAGCACCCCATACAAGCCGACCGCGGCGAGCAGCAGAGCGAGACCCGCAAATGCACCGAGCATCGTGCTGGAAAAGCGCTGGCGCGCGAGCGAATCGTAGAGGATGTTCCGCATCGTCCGGATTCCGTAAACAACGGCGTCCGGATCTACAGTGTGGATTTCGCTGACGGCTGCCGAAGCGAGCCCTGCTTCCTCGCCGGATGTACGGACCGCAAGAAACAGGTGTTGCCCAGGCGCCTGCTGCTCCGGAAAATACACCGCGATCTTGCCGTCGGTTCCCAGTCCATACTGTTTGACCACGCCGACTACGCCTACAATCGTCATGGGCTTCTTCGGATCGAACCACAAGTGCCTTCCCACAGCATCACCATGCGGCCAGAATCTCTGCGCGAATTTTTCGTCAATAATGGCGACGCCCGGCATCTCCAAAGTGTCCTGGCGGGAGAAATAGCGGCCGGCGACGAGAGGAATCCTCATCGTTCGGAAATAAATCGTGCTGGCCGTCCGCAGGTCCACCTGCAGCTCCTCTCCCGGCGGCGGAGTATAGCCTTCGACGTTGATGCCTCCCCATCCGACCGATCCGGTCAAAGGGAGCGCCGAAACTGCGCCTGCGGCGACAACGCCCGGCAAACGGGAAATCCGGTCCTCTACTTCGCTATCGAACCTGGCGCGGGCTTTTTCGTCGCGGTATTTAGGAGCGTTCGCCGCGACCTGCATCGTCAGCACGTGGTCCGCGGTGAAGCCGGGTGGCACGCCCTCTAAACGCACGAAGCTGCGGATCAGAAGTCCGGCACCAATCAGGAGGACGAGTGAAAGCGCGAGTTCCGATACAACCAGCAATCCGCGCAAGCCTTTCCGCTTCATGTGGAGGCCGCTGCCCGCGGTTCCGCTGCGCCCTCCGGCTTTCAACGAGGAATTCAGATCGACCTTGATCGCTCGCCATGCCGGCGCGAGGCCAAAGAGAACGCCGGTCGCAACCGACAGAAGGAACGTGAAGCCCAGCACGGCGCCATTGATCTGAATGGCCGGGAGCAGGGGAATATTGCCAGGATTCATCGCCCGCACGATCGAAAGGCTGAATTCGGCGACCACCAGTCCCGCGGCTCCCCCAAGTAGCCCCAGCAGAATGCTCTCCGTCAAGAGTTGTCGCGACAACCGCTGCCAGCCGGCTCCCAGAGCCACACGGACGGCCATTTCCTTTTCGCGGCTGATGGCGCGAGCAAGCAGAAGGTTCGCAACATTGGCGCAGGCGATGAGCAGGACGAGGCCGACCGAACCGAGCAGGACCAGCAATGCGCGGCGGACGCCCCCAACCACCTGGTCTTGCAAGCCAACCACGTCCATCCCAAAGCTCGAGTCGCGCCGGTCCTTTTCACGGATATGGCTGGCGATGATGTCGACATCCGCTTGCGCCTTTTGCAGGGAAACGCCGGTCTTGAGGCGCACGACGACATTGTAGTTTTCATCGCCTCTGCGTTGCTCCGCATCGGGCCCCAGGGGCAGTGGCAGAAGGACGTCCACATTGTCCATCGGACCTTCCGAAGGCAGAACCTCCGCGTTCAGCAGGACCCCCCGCTCCAGGACGCCCGCCACCGTGAACGGATTTCCGTCGAGAATGATGTTCTTTCCCACGATGCCCGGGTCGGAACTGAACAGCTGCCGCCAGGCCTGGTAACTGAGAATCGCTACCGGA
>JAGWOX010000207.1 GCA_028877145.1 Acidobacteriota bacterium
CCCCGTTTCCTTGTGCGGACGTTCTGTCGCGGCTCAAGCCGCGACCCACAAGGCTTGGGAATTTTTTTTGCAGCCTGTTGCCCTAATTCCGCACGATGCCGCCCTCCCGACGCGTCGGGATAAATTCCGGGCGGTGCTACACGGCTCGATCAGTGTTTCTTGCGCGGTTGTGACCTGCGCGCATAAGCTCTTCACGATGAACGAAGGGGAAACTGCCGAAGCCATTCTGGCGCTCGGCGCTGACGACCAGGCTGCGCGCGTGCGCGGCGCTGCTGGGCTGTACGATGCCGGTCGCGACGTGGCCCTCGCTGCGACGGCAGCGTGGCGCGAAGACGCGGAATTGGGCGCGCTCCTTACGGGACATGCGACCGTCGGCGTTGCCGTGTTGCCAGAAACCTTTGAGCGAATTCGCTCGGCAAACGGATCGCCGGGGCTGGCCGACGTGCCTCCCGAACAGGACGCGCGCGAATTCGAATTGGCATTTCCCGGGAACATTTCGCTCGACATTCTCACCACGCGCGAGCCGCATGGGCCCGGGGCGATCGCGCGTTTCCTCGATCGCCGTGGCGAGGGGATTCAGCAGGTGGAATTTCCTGTGACGGACGTCGATCGGGCAACGTCAATTTTGCGCGAGAGGTTTTCGATTCAGGCGGTGTATCCGGAGACGCGGCCGGGAGCGAATGGGACTCACGTGAATTTCTTTCTTGTGGCGGCGCCTGCCGCTGGGAAAATTCTCATCGAGTTGGTTGGCAACGAGTCTTAAGGCTGGGGCCCGGATTCACGCGGATCAACGCGGATTTCTTTACTTGAGCGTGGGTCCGGCGATCTCGCGCACGGCGACTATGGGGAGATCTCGGGCGATGGCCCAGCGTTCCCAATCCTTGGCGGAGCGTTTGCGGAAGGCGGCGGCCAGTACCGGCTTCGTTCCTTTTTTCAGGTTCAGTTCCCTGAGCAGCTTTCCCCAAAAGTGTGATTCGAGCGTGGCCACGGCGACCCAGCCCTGGCGCGCGCGATAAATGTTGTAGCGGGGCGACTGGCCGCCAAGGATGCCGGCTCGCGTGGTGACGCCGAAGCGCAGAGGCTGGGCAAAGGCGGCGGCCACTTCTTCGACGGAGACTTCGCGGAAAGCGGCGTTTCCCGAGCGCTGGCGGCCGAGCAGCAGGGCGATATCTTCGGCGGCGAGGCGTTCGGCGCAGGCGATATCGGTCCACAAGCTGATCGGCAGGCGCGGGGGATCGACAGCGCCGGCGCGGGCGATATAGGTGAGGTCGTGGCCGGGAATTTCCTGCCGTGGCGCGGCGTAGCCCACGAGCGCGGCGTGCGAGAGGCGGGGGAAGCGCGCGTGCAGATGCGGCCAATCGAGGCCGAGGCGGCGCAGGGCCGACGGGCGGCTGGCGGTGAGGAGCAGATCGGCGAGGTCGAGCAGGCGATCGAAACGGGCGCGATCTCGAGGCTTCTTGAGGTTCAGCGTGAGGATGGTTTGTCCAGCGTTCAATTCCCGGTACCAGTCGGGAGAAAACGCATGAAATTGGTCGCCCGATGGCGGCTCGACTTTCACGACTTTCGCTCCGAGCAGGCGGAGGCGCGCGGCGGCGGCCGGGCCGGGCAGGTTGACGGCGGTTGACACGACGCGGAATCCGCGGAGGGGCAGACGCGCTTTCCCTCGCCTTCTGCTTGCTCCATTCGTCATCTACGTCTCTCCGCTTGCCACCGGATAGCGTGAAGCGTCGGCTCGCTGACGGGGTCCTTATCGATACACTGCGTCGGGACCCACTGCGTTCGTCGCCAAAGGCTTTGCCCAGGATGACACGATGTTGGAGAGCTAGAAGGGGGGATTCTATTCATTACGGGAAGGGTGTGGGATGAGAAGGCAACACCCCCAGGCGCAATGACGGAGCCTGGGGCACCTGGCGGGGAAGAATCACCGAAATTCAAAAAGCTCACACTCTCTCAGGATGACAGGTTCTTTTTGCAGCACAGCAGCATTGCCAATGCGCCTCTTGACGAAAACAGGTTGGCCACAGCTTTCTCAGCAGAAGCCGGCGCCGCTTTGCTCGATGAGCTTGGCGACGAGGGCCGTCCAGCCGGTCTGGTGGCTGGCGCCGAGACCTTTGCCGGTGTCGGCGTGGAAATATTCGTGGAATTCGATGAGGTCGCGCCAGTGCGGATCCTGCTGAAATTTCGCGCGAGAGCCGTTGACCGGGCGGCCTTCGGCCGAGCTGAGGAAGAGGCGGATCAGGCTGCGGGAGAGGAAGCTGGCGACTTCCCAGAGATTCTGCTGCTTGGCGGAGCCGGTGGGGCATTCGACCTTGAGATCCTCGCCGTAATAGAAGTGGAATTTTTGCAGCGATTCGATCAGCAGGAAATTCAGCGGGAACCAGACCGGCCCGCGCCAGTTGGAATTGCCACCGAAGAGATTCGTGGTGGATTCGCCGGGCTCGTAATCGACCACGTATTCATGGCCGTCCAGCGCGAGGCGGCAGGGATGCTCGTCATGATAACGGGAGAGCGAGCGAATGCCGTGGGGCGAGAGGAATTCGGCGGGGTCGAGCATGTAGGAGAGGAGGCGGCGGAGCCGGTCCTGATTGGCAATCGAGAGCAGGTAGCGCGGGCCGCTGGAAGTCTCTTGCGTCATCGTGACCAGATTCGGGACTTCGGGGTGGTGATCGAGGAACCACCTCATGCGGCGATAGAAGGCGGGGAAGCGTTTGATGTCCTCGGGTTCGATCGTTTCGGCGGCGAAGAGCGGGATGAGGCCGGTGATCGTGCGGGAACGGACCGGGATATGGGCGCCGTCGGCCAGGTGCAGGACGTTGTAGTAGAAGCCGTCCTGCTCGTCCCAGAGGCCGCGCCGGTGGCCGCCGATATTGTTCATGGCGGTGGCGATCCAGACGAAATGTTCGAAGAACTTGCTGGCGACGTCCTCGTAAGCGGGATTGTGGCGGCCGAGTTCCATGGCGATGGCCATCATGTTGAGGCTGAACATGGCCATCCAACTGGTGCCGTCGGATTGCTCGATCCTGCTTCCGTCGGGCAAGGGCTGCGAGCGATCGAAAAGGCCGATGTTGTCGAGGCCGAGGAAGCCGCCTTCGAAAAGGTTCCGTCCTTCCGGATCCTTGCGGTTCACCCACCAGGTGAAATTCAGCAGGAGCTTGTGAAAGATGCGTTCGAGGAAGCCGCGGTCGGCGCGGCCGGTGATGCGCTGCTCGATTTTGTAGACGCGCCAGGCGGCCCAGGCGTGAACGGGAGGATTGACGTTGTCGAAATTCCATTCGTAGGCGGGGAGCTGTCCGTTGGGATGCAGATACCATTCGCGCAGGAGCAGCACGAGTTGCTGCTTGGCGAAATCCGGATCGATCAGCGCAAGCGCGACGGTGTGGAAGGCCAGGTCCCAGGAGGCGTACCAGGGATATTCCCATTTGTCAGGCATCGAGAGGATATCGGAATTGTAGAGGTGCAGCCAATCGTGATTGCGGCCGTGGAGGCGCTCGGGCGGCGGGGTGGGGCCGGCGGGGTCGCCAGTGAGCCAGGAGCGGATGTCATAGGCGTAGAACTGCTTGGACCAGAGGAGGCCGGCGAAGGCCTGATGCTGGATATTGCGGCCGTCGGGGCCGCAATTGGGAGGAACGCGCCTGGCGTAGAATTCGTCGGCTTCGCGTTTCCGCTCGTCGAAGACGGTATCGAAATCGGCTCCGATTCCAGATGCGGGCGGCGTATCGGTGAAGCGCAAGCGCCAGGTGAACGTCTCGCCCGGCGCGAGGGGAACCTGGCGATAGGCCGCGGCTTTGGTGCCGGTGGCGGCGGAATTGACGGCGTCGTGCTTTCCGGCGATGACGAGATCGTGGAAGGCGTCCTTGACGTGGGGCGAGCGGTTGGGGACGCCCCAGAGGCGCTGGAAATTCGTTTCGTTTTCGGTGAAGAGCAGCTCCGATGGCCCCTCAATCACGAGCCAGCGTTTGCCGTAATATTCGTTTTCGAGTCGAATGCGGCTGCCGGCGTCCGTCTCTCCCGGCTCGGCGGAAAGGGTTGGGCGCTGGGCATTGGGGAGCCACGACCAAGTGTTGCGGAACCAGATGGTCGGCAGAATGTGCAGTCCGGCGGGATCGGGGCCGCGATTGGTGGCGCTGATGCGGATGAGGATGTCCTCGGGCGCCGCCTTGGCGTACTCGATCTCGACGTCGAAATAGCGGTTGTCGTCGAAGATGCCGGTATCGAGCAATTCGAATTCGGACTCTAAGCGCGAGCGGCGGGCGTTTTCGTCGATCAGCCTGCGATAGGGAAATTCCGCCTGCGGATATTTGTACAGGGAACGCAGATACGAATGCGTCGGGGTGCTGTCGAGGTAAAAATAGTATTCCTTGACGTCCTCGCCATGATTGCCCTGGCCGTTCGAAAGGCCGAAAAGGCGTTCCTTGAGGATGGGATCGCTGCCATTCCACAGCGCCAGCGCGAAGCAGATCATTTGATGGCGATCGCAAATGCCCGCGAGGCCATCCTCGCCCCAGCGGTAGGCGCGCGATTGGGCCTGCTCGAACGGGAGATAGTTCCAGGCGTCGCCGGAGGCGCTGTAATCTTCGCGAACGGTGCCCCATTGTCGCTCGGAGAGATAGGGGCCCCAGCGTTTCCACTGGGCCTGGCGAAGGCGATCGGCTTCGAGGCGCTGCTCCTCGGGGGTGAGTGGGGGCGGTGCGGGCCGCTTCGATTCTCGCGACGACGTGGCCATAGTGATGAGCGTACAGTCTAGGAAAAAGCACCACCCTCGGCAACTCGGCCTGACGCAGGCTGCGCCTTTTTAGCTAGGGGTGAGTTTTTTCTGGCAAAGGGTGTCGGAGCAATTTGTCGTTCACAAGCATTAGGACGGGGCGGCCGGAACTGCGGCATGAGGCAGGCGGGAGCACCTGACCATATTGGTTAGAGGGCCGGTCAGGGCCCGGGTGTTCCTTTCGGGTTAGTGGTGTGATAGTGTGCCTGTGCGGCGATTCTCTCCCCATTAAGAAGGTTTCACAGCCAAGTTCCATGCGAATAGGACCCGAGAACGGCCGCTCGAGTTAGGCAGACCATGCTAGGCGCTCAGTTGCGAAGCTGGCGGCGGAGCCCGCTGTTGACGGCGCAGTTCTCCATCACGGTCGCCATCGGCATGGGTGCGGTGACGGCGCTGGCGAGTCTCATGTTGGCGCTAGGTTATCAGCCACTCCCATATCGCGACCCGGGGCGGCTGGTGGCCGTTTGGGAGCGTGTCCAGTCGGGCGCTCATGTGATGGCGATATCAGGGCCGGACGTAGCGGACTTCGCGGACGCAACCCATAACGTCTTCTCGGCATTCGGCGGCTTCGCGATCCCGCAGGTCTGGCTCATCGACTCCAGGGGCGCTACAGGGATCCGCGCCTGCTACATCCAAGCGGGCGTGTTCAGCGACTTGGGCATACGCCCTGTTCTGGGGCGAGGCCCCCGGCCGGACGATGAACCTCTGGTCAGCGAGGGCACGTCTCCAGCCTGGATCGGTTATCGGGTTTGGCGGAGCCGCTACGGCAGCAGTCCCTCGGTGGTCGGCACGACGGTCGGGATCGCTACGGACGCGTCAGGGTCCGACGAATTGCACGTACGCATAGTCGGCGTGCTGCCGCCTGGAGTCGGCATCCCGCTTCCGTTCACGCAAAACGAAGTCGGCATATGGTACCTACTGCCGCGTGACGTCGCAGCCCGCTCGCGGGAATCCACCGTATTCTTCGGGTTGGGCAGGCTCCGTGCAGGGGCCAACGTGGCGCAGGCGGGGGCCGCGTTGACGGTAGTGGCCGGGCGTCTGGCGCAACGCTACGGTTATGAGAGGAGGAAGGTCCCGCTCGTGCGGGGCCTGGAGCAGATCGCACAAGGCCCGGCCCGGCGGACAACGGGTCTGCTGGCGCTGGGTGTAGGGCTGGTTTTTCTGGTCGCGTGCGTGAACGTCGCCATTCTTATGGGGGCGGAGGGGATACGGCGACGACGGGAGATTGCCATTCGAGCCGCACTGGGCGCGGGTCGGTGGCGGTTGTGGCATGAAGTTGCGACGGAGAAGTGCCTGCTCACACTGTTTTCGCTGGGACTGGGCGTGGCGCTAGCGTTCGCGCTGCTGCGCCTGCTGGCGCAATTGGTGCCTGCAGCCGGGCTTGGCCCTCCGCTGGAGCATCCGCCGTCATTGAACTTAGCTGTTCTGCTCTGCTTTGCGGCCTTCGCGCTGGCCGCGGCTCTGGTTTGGTCGGCGCTGCTGGTGGCCTCGGCGGATGCACCGGCGTGGTCGCACGTGCTGGCGGCGGGCGGCGGATTGGGCTATACCGGACGCAGCGATTCCAGTCGTGGAGCAGGCCGCTGGCGGCTGATTCTGCTGGCAGCACAGGCGGGGATCGGAATTTGCCTGCTGGCGGCCGCGGCGCTGGCGGCGGGGACATACGCCGCGCTCTCGACCGCCGATCTCGGACCGGCACCGCGGAGCACGGTGTTGCTATCGGTCGACACACGCGACAATGTGATCCTTACCGATGCCCAGACAGCAGAGTTCAACCGCCAGGTCCTGTCGCGGCTGAAGCGTCTGCCGGGCACGCAAGCGATCGCGCTGGCAGACCTGTTTCCGCCGCCGGGTTGGCCCATTTCCTTTGAGAAGCAGGGCGACGCGACCGGCACTGCACGCGAGGTCTCCGTGCCAACGTCTGTATCGCCCGGCTATTTCCAGACGCTCGGGATTCCTATCCTGTTCGGCCGCGGCTTCGACGAGAGCGACAACAGCAGCGGCCAGCCGGTGGCGATCATCAGTTTGGACATGGCGCGAAGGAACTGGCCCTCACCGCAGCAGGCAGTGGGTTCGCAAATCGCATTCGGGCCAAAGTTCCAGAAGGGTTACAAGGTCATCGGGGTAGCGGCGAACTTCACCGGCTACTGGTCTCAAGCGCCTGTCCCGACGGTTTATTTGCCTGAGGCGCAATCTACGAACTGCTGCAGCGAGGTGATTTTGCGCACGGCAGCCTCGCCGAATGCGATCGCTGCGCTCGCCCCGCAGGCGCTCGCCGGAATGGCGATCCCGGC
>JAGWOX010000008.1 GCA_028877145.1 Acidobacteriota bacterium
GATCGATCACCAGGTATCCGGTCTCGCCCGGCTTCACCGGTTCGCCCGACTGATTCACCACGCGCGGCACGATCCCCGGCAGCGGCATCGTCGCCGAGCCCGGCTTTGTCGGCGTCGCGCCCGGCAGCGGCGAAATCAGGATCGAGCCGGTTTCCGTCTGCCACCACGTGTCGACGACCGGGCAGCGGTTTTTGCCCACCGTATCCGAATACCATTTCCACGCCGCGGGATTGATGGGCTCGCCCACGCTGCCGATCAGCCGCAAGCTCGAAATGTCGTGCTTGTCCACCCAATCCCGGCCCCAGGCCATGAACGCGCGAATCGCGGTCGGGGAAGTGTAAAGAATCGTGACGCGGTGCCGCTCGATTACGTCCCAGAAGCGGTCTTTCGCCGGATGGTCCGGCGCGCCTTCGTACATCACTACCGTCGCGCCATTCGCCAGCGGCCCATAGACAATATAGCTGTGCCCGGTCACCCAGCCGATATCCGCCGTGCACCAATACACGTCGTCTTCGCGCAAATCGAAAATCAGGCGCATCGACCAGGCGCATTGCAGCAAATATCCCGCCGATGTGTGCAGCACGCCCTTCGGCTTCCCCGTCGTTCCGCTCGTGTACAAGATGTAGAGCGGCTGCTCAGAATCAAAAGCCTCGGCCTTGCATTCCGCCGAAGCCTTCGCGTCGAGTTCGTGGAACCAGACGTCACGCCCGCCCTTCCAGTTCACAGGCTCTCCGGTTCGCCGCACCACGACGACCGATTCCACCGAAGGGCAGCTTTCGAGCGCGTGGTCTGCGGTCGCTTTGAGAGGCACGATGCGCCCGCGCCGGTATCCGCCGTCGGCCGTCACCAGCACTTTCGCGTTGCAATCGCGAATGCGGTCGGCGAGCGCCACAGAACTGAATCCGCCGAACACCACCGAGTGCACCGCGCCAATCCGCGCGCACGCCAGCAGCGTCACCGGCAATTCTGGAATCATCGACAGGTATACGGCGACCGTGTCGCCCTGCTTCACGCCCAGCGACTTGAGCGTGTTCGCGAAACGGCACACGCGCGCGTGCAATTCGCGGTAGCTAATCCGGATCGGCTCGCCTTCCTCCGGCTCCCACAACAGCGCCGTCTTGTCCCCTCGCTCGGCCAGATGCCGGTCCAGGCAGTTGTAGCTGACGTTCAGCTTTCCGCCGACGAACCATTTCGCGTGCGGCAGCTCCCATTCGAACGTTTTCTTCGGCGCTTCGAACCAATCCAGCATCTTCGCCTGCTCGCTCCAGAAACCCTGCGGGTCCTCCAGCGCCCACCGGTACAGCCGCTCGTATTCCAGCATCAATTTGACGCGCGCCTGTTTGCGAAACTCCTCCGGCGGCGGCACTGGTTTTTCGTCGAGGACGTGGCGATTTGCTTCGCTCATGGCTTCCTCCCGATGAAGGCAGGGAATCGTCGGACGGCTAATACCCTAGGCCACCACTTCCGGCCCGGTCAAGGCAAACCCGGCAGTACCCGCTGGGCCAGCAAGCCCAAAGATTTGCACACAGAGGGCACGGAGAAAGGACGGATGGCACGGAGACGATCTCTCTGGGTTAATCGGAAAAGGGACGCTCACCGCAGAGGCGCAGAGGACGCAGAGGCTTCGCAGAGCCCTCGGGTTCTCCGTGTCCTCCGTCCTTTCTCTGCGCCCTCTGTGTTAAATCTTTTCCTGTCTTGCACCTCGGCCGGGCCCCGCTCCCGCCGCCCCAATCCCAACAAATAATGGAACTTTACCCCGCCTGGAACTGAACTGTTACTGGAGGCCAGTTGAAGGCGTCAAACCCATATAGATGATCGACGCAGCCGAGCTTCCCGACGAACTCCTCCTCGAACGGCTAGCGGCGGGGGACGAAGAGGCCTTCCGGGCTCTTTATCGACGCCACCACGGCCCGCTCTACCGCTTCGTGCTGCATATGACCGGGCGCGCCGAAGCGGCGGAAGAAGTTGTCCAGGAAACCTTTATGGTCTTGATTCGCGGAAGCGCAAAATTCGACCCGGGGCGCGGCGATCTCGCGGGGTTCCTCTTCGGCATCGCTCGCAATCACGTCCACCGCTTCCTCGACGCCGACGGCCGCTACCAAGGCCTGCCGGAAGAGGGGCCGGAGGCTCTCGCTGGCCACGGCCCCGCGCTTTTCCAGCCCGATGCTCCCGACCCCACCGCGCGCCTCATCCAGTCCGAAACCGTCGCGCAAGTCCGTCGCGCCGTGCTCAGCCTGCCCGAGCGCTACCGCGAGGTGGTCACTCTCTGCGACCTGGAAGAGATGGAATACGAGCGTGCGGCGTCCATTTTGAATTGTCCCGTGGGTACGGTCCGGTCGCGACTCAATCGCGCGCGCGAAATGCTGGCGGAAAAGCTGCGGGTCACGCTCGATCCCAGCCCGGCGCCGCGCATCTCCGCCACTGGCGCTTTTGAAACGAGGTGATGGAATGAAGTGCAGGGAATTTGCCGGGGTGGTTCACGAGCTGGTTCGACGGGAGCAACTCGATCCCGCCGTTGCCGCCATCGCTCGCGCCCACGCCGAAGCCTGCCCTCACTGCGGCTGCCGGCTCGCCGAAGCCGAACGCCTTGCGGCCCTCGTCAAAAACGTTTCGGCCGAAGGCCGCTGCGTTGTCGCGCCGGAGCGTCTCGAGCAGAATCTGCTCGGAGCATTCCGGCGGGAGCACGCCTCGCGCCGCAGCATCCGGGCGCATCGCCGTCTCGGCTGGCGCATGGCGCTCGGCTGGGCAGGCGCCGTTGCGGCCGCTGCGCTTCTCAGTTTTGTACTGCTGCACCGCGCTCCGGACCATCGACCCTCCCCGATGGTCCGGGCCGGCGCGGGAACGCCGGCTGCCGCAACTAGGGTGACCAGTCCGCGCGCCACAATCGCTGTGTTCCGGACGCCGGCGAGTTCCGTTCCTGTCCAGGCGCGGCAAGCGGAATACACCTCCGAATTCGTGCCGGTGCCCTATTCCGGTGGAATCGCGCCAGGCGATTCGGCCGTGATCGTTCGCGTTCAGGTTCCGCGCACCGCGCTCGCTGAACTCGGCTACCCGATCGACGAATTGCAGAGCAACGCCGTGGTCCAGGCCGATCTGCTCGTCGGCGAGGACGGCTGGCCGCGCGCGGTCAGGATCGTGCGATGAAAAGATTCGGTAAGGCCCAGGCCGGCGCATCGGCAAACTCCGGCCGCTTGGTGACGAAGTCAGGAGAAGGAGTTGAGGAAATGAAGTGCTTCACTGTTGACGAAACGGCCCGCCCGGCATCCGCGCGGACCTCCGGGCGAAGGATGCTTCCGCTCATCGGAGCTGCGGTTCTGGCGCTCGGCATGGCAACCGCCGCGCGCGCGCAATTTCCACCGCCCCCGCCGGGTCCGAACGGCCCCGCGCCGGGCAAGTTCGGCCCGGAATCCATGCTTCCGCGCGGCCCGGATATGGGCGGCGTGTTCTCCTTCGTCGAGCCGCTTTCCGACGTCCACAGTCACGTCGTCAAGGGCGCGCCGTTCTCCGCGCAGATCGTTCGCGAAACCGTTCAGCAGCTTCCCGACGGCAACGTGATCGACCACAAGTCCACCGGCAACGTCGCCCGCGACAACGAAGGCCGCACCCGCCGCCAAATGACGCTCGAAAATATTGGCCCTTGGGCCTCCGCCGGACAGCCGCCGGTCCTCGTTTTCATCACCGATCCGGTGGCGCAAAAGATGTACACGCTCGACGAGAACAGGAAAATCGCCTACAAAATTTCTCCGCCGCCGAAAATCGGATACGAGCCGCGGCAGAATGGGCCGCGGTCGCGGCGCTGGACCGAATTCAAGAGCGAAACGCAAACCGAATCGCTCGGCGAAAAGACGATGGACGGCCTCGTCGTCGAGGGCACGCGCATCACGCGCACCATCCCCGCGGGCCAGATCGGCAACGAGAAGCCCATCGTCATCAGCACCGAGCGCTGGTATTCGCCCGCCCTGCAAACGGTGATCCTGCAGAAGCGCACCGATCCGCGCTTCGGCACCACCACCCTCCAACTCAGCAACATCGATCTTTCCGAACCGTCACCATCGCTCTTCACCGTCCCTTCCGATTTCACCGAAAAGTCGGGACGCCCCGGCCGCAGACCCGGCCGTCGTCCCGGCCCGGGCAGCGATTTCCCATGAGTTCCTCGCGGTGATTTCCCTCCACGGGGAAAGACAAGCTGGGGGCGCCAAATCTCCCCGCCCAAAGGCGCCCCCAGGCAAGTCTTCCTCCCGCTCCGCGTCCGTCCACTAAATTTGTGATCGCGTAGACGCGGACTGGGATGGTGTCAGGCGCCTCCTACCGCGCGTCGCGATCGCTCCTAGTGATGAGTACGGCCTCGCCACTGCGGCGCGCATTTTGCCATTGCAAGACACACTACTCATCCCTGTATACTCGAATTAGGGATTTCGCCGTGGACCCGCAAACCTTTGAAGACCAACTCCGAGGCGAGGGCTTCGTCCATACCTACGTCTGGCAGGACGGTCCCCACGCCCACTATTCCGACCACACCCACGCCACCGAAACCGCCCACGTCATTCTCGACGGTGAAATGACTCTCACCATGGACGGCCGCAGCGTCACCTACCGCGCCGGCGACCGTGCCGACGTCCCCGCTGGCACGGTCCACTCCGCCCTGATGGGTCCCGCCGGCTGCCGCTACCTGATTGGCGAGCGCTGATCCCATTTCGCATCATCTGCCGGTCTGGCCGGCGTTTTCCTGTTCCTGTTGAACGGCCCGCTCACCGAAATATGAGCGATTGTGTCGTGTTTTCATTTACTCTTTGACGACAGTTAGTTACTTCCGATGTACTACGTCCAGCCCCTCATTTACACTGCTCGTTAGCTCCCTCCAAGGGGTAGGCAGCGATGGATTTCATCTTGATGATGTCGGGTTTCCTGGTTATCTCACTGCTGCTGGCGGTTACCGGGGCCTATATGCTCGTCAACCCGGGCCGTTTCGCCGCCGCCTGTGAGGCGTTTGCCGCCGCCGGCAATCTTCCCAGTCTCTTGCCGCGCTCGGTGAAAGGAGCGCTGCTGCAGGTCCGCATCCTGGGAATGTGCACCCTGTTCGGTGGTTTTCTTTTGCTGGCGGGAACGTTGGGAATGATGCCGAACCTGATGCGCGCTCCGATTGGCTCGAGGGAATTCAACTGGCTGATCGTTCCGGCAATGCTCGGCGTCGCCGCCGGCTACGTCATCCTGCTCTACGCCAGCGAGTGGGTAACGCGAGTCTTCGGCAAATGGACCGACCATCCGCTCGTCCCGCAGGAGTTGATTGTCGCCCTCACCTGGGAACTCCGCATCGCGGGGATAGCCTTCACCCTCTTCGGCCTTGGCGCTGCCTCCGTGTGGCTAAGATCGCTTTTCACGCAGTAACTTCCGGCTCTTAACCCGGATCGCCCATCGCCCGATCCAGCAGTTCCACCACGTGCATTACGTCCTGCCGGGTAGCGGCCATCTTCGCGCCCGCGCGAAGTTGCAGCAGGCATCCGGGATTCGCCGTGACGATCACCCTCGCGTCGGTCGCCCGCGCGCAATCCATCTTCTTCCGCAGCAGTTCCATCGAGGTTTCCGTTTGGGTGACGTTGTAGACGCCCGCAGAACCGCAGCACTGATCCGAGAACGCCATCTCCGCCAGTTCCACGCCGGGCACGGCAGCGATCAGCCGCCGAGGCGCCTCGCGCACTTTCTGCCCGTGCAGCAGATGGCACGAATCCTGATAGGTCACGCGCAGCGCGAGCGGCCGCATCGGCGCAACGAGCCCCAATTCGTCCAGAAATTCCGTCACGTCCTTCACGCGCGAATCAAATGTTTCCGCGCGCTCATGCTCAGGTGTCCCTGGCCCGAAGAGCAGCGCATATTCCTTCAACGTCGATCCGCACCCCGCAGCGTTCGTGATGATCGCGTCGAAATCCTCGCGCAGAAAAAGGTCCAGATTCCGCCGCGCCATCTCGCGCGCCACATCCCGATAACCCGCGTGCACTTCGAGCGCACCGCAGCACCACTGACCGCCCGGCACCACCACTTCGCATCCGTTCGCCTGCAAGACGCGAATCGTCGCCTCGCTCAGCGCCGTGAACGTCACCCGCGCGATGCAGCCCGCGAAAAACGCCACCCGTGCCCGCCGCTCGCCGCGCACCGGAAACGTTTGCGTTTCGCTCGTCGAAAAGAATTTCGAGTCGATCGGCGGCATCAGTTCCGCCCGCGCGGCGAGTCCCAGCAGTTTCAGCAGCCCGAGTTCCGCCGCCAGACGCTCGAGCCCCGATCGTTGATAAAACCGCAGCAGACGGCCAAGCGCCGCCATCCGCCCAGGGAAGGGAAGCAGCCGACGGTAGAATACTTCGCGCGCCAGCCGCGTCGCCGCCGGACGCTGGTACTCCTGTTCGATCCGCCCGCGCGCCAGTTCCACCAGCTTCCCGTATTCCACGCCTGACGGGCACGCCGTCTCGCACGCGCGGCAATCGAGGCATCGGTCGATGTGCGTCACGAAGGTCGCGTCGATCGGCATCTCTCCGCGATCCACCAGGAACATCTGCCGGATGCGCCCGCGCGGCGAATCCGCTTCCCGGCCCCACAGCTTGTAGGTCGGACAGTGGTTCAGGCACAGTCCGCAATGCACGCACCGCGCAAAATCGCGGTAATCGGGCCGATCGACCTGGCCGGCCTCGTCCGTTTCCGGCGCTCTCGTTTGCGTGGTTTCCGTCGCCACGACCGTCACATCCCTCCGGCGAATCGACCCGGACTCAGGATTCCCTCCGGATCGAACACGTTTTTCACCTTCCGTATCAGCCCGATGTCCGCCCGTTCTTTTCCCCAGATCGCCACGCGACTTTTCAACTCCGCCGGGCACCACGGAATTGCGCAGAATCCCCCGGCCGCGGCCGCCGCTTCCACCATTTCGCCGGCAGCCAAAGCCAGCCGGTCCAAAACTCCCGCGTCTCTCGTCTCCGGCAGAAACGCGACGTAAATCATCCCCACTCCGCGCGCCAGAATCGCGGCCGGTATCTCATGCAGTTCGGAAGCGCGTCGTGCCGCGGCAATCAATTCGCCCATCCGGCTCGGCACCACGCTCGCGCGCGCCATGGTTGTGGCTGGAGAAACGTCAAGCAGCAGCGGAATCGCCTCCCGCAACCGGCCCCAAAGCGCCGGCCTCTTGTCGTCACCCAGGATCGCCGTCCCCGTCGTACCCGCTTCGCCCGCCATCCGCTCCAGATCATTCGTATAGCGCGCCATCACCGCGTCGCTTCCGCCAAATCCCGCCGCGACAAGCCAGCCCGAGACCGGCAGCCACGCGCCGCAATCCCCCAGTCCCGGCGCGGTCGGCGGCGTGCGCCGGGCGAACAGCGAGGCAAGCAGGGGATCGAGAATCTCCAGGCTAGAAAGCGTGAGCGCCGAATGCCGTATTTCCCCCACCATGCCGAGCGCTTCTCCGTGTCCGCCAAAAGCAGCGAGAAATGCGCGGCTCGTCTCCGCCAACGGAAACGTCCTGAAATTCAGCTTCGTCAGCACGCCCAGCGTCCCTAGCGGCCCGATGAACAGTTTGTGGAGGTCGTATCCCGCCACGTTTTTCACCACGCGCCCGCCGCTCTTCGCGCTCGTTCCGTCGCCGGTCACGAATTCGCAGCCCAGCAGAAAATCGCGCGTCGAGCCGTGCATCTGTCGCAGAGGAGAATCGATTCCGCTGGCCACGGTCCCGCCGATCGTCGCCCGGTCGCGGAAGGGAACAGCGAGCGGCAGCATCTGGCGATTTTTTTCGAGGAGGGTTTCGAGGTCATTCAGCCGCGCCCCGGCCCCGACACTCAACGTCAAATCGCCCGGATCGTAGCTATGAACTTGATTCAGACGCGTAGTGACGAGCGCCACGTCGTACCGCGACGGCGCCGGCCCCATCCGCAGTTTCGTTCCCGAACCCGCCGGAACCACCCCGAGTTTTTCCGCCGAGCAGAGCCGCAAAATCTCCGCGATTTCCTTGGCGCTCCCGGGCCGCGCAATCGCGCGAGGGATCGCCCCGTCAATGGCGTAACCCGCAAGCGCCTGCGCCTCGCCGCTGACGTTCGCCTCGCCGCAAATTCCCGCCAGCGAAGCCAGCAGTTTCTCCGCATCCCCGCTCATTTCACCAACCCACCCGTTTCCGTGCCCGCAAATCCTGTCATTCTGGGCGAAGCAAAGGACCCCGACGCTACGTCGCGCTTCGACATTACTTGCCACAAATACTTTTCAATGCGTAAGTCGGTCCCTTCCAATGCTCTCATTCGCCGCCCCGTCATGGCTCGAACTCCCGCCACCTCGCCGTCAGTAGCACAGCCTTCAGGCTGTGCGCTTGTCCCCGCCCACAGCCGCGGGCGTATGAATCTCCCCGCATCCCTTGCCCACGGGAAAGATTTTCCCCGGATTCAGCAGTCCCAAAGGATTGATGGCATTCCTCACGCGTTTCATCAACTCGAGATCCGCCTCGCTGAAGAGCAGCGGCATCAACCGGTCCTTCTCCATCCCCACGCCATGTTCGCCGGTGATCGAACCGCCCATCTCGATGCACAGAGTGATGATCTCGTCCGCCGTCGCGATCGCGCGCTCGGTTTCTCCCGGCTGCCGTCCGTCGAAGCAGAGCATGGGATGCAGGTTCCCATCGCCGGCGTGAAAGATGTTTCCCACTTCGAACCCGTGCCGCCGCCCGATCTCCGCGATGCGCCGCAACGCCTCGGGCAGCCGCGTGCGCGGAATCACGCCGTCCTGCACGTAGCAATCGGGAGCCACGCGCCCGGCCGCGCCAAACGCATTCTTGCGTGCCTTCCACAACGTTTCTCGTTCCCGCTCGTCCTTCGCAGTTCTCACCTCGCGCGCATGATTCGCGTTGCAAATGTCGATCACCCTCGCCGCCTGCTCTTCGGCCTCCTCGCGCGTCCCATCGACTTCGAGCAGCAATAGCGCCCCGGCATCGGCCGGCAGCCCCGCGTGAATCCACGACTCGACCACGCGTATCGTCCATCCGTCCATCATCTCGCAAGCCGCGGGCGTCACGCCGCGCGCCGTGAATGCGGCCACGGTCTCCGTGGCGTCATCCGGCGTATTGAAAACAGCCAGCATCGTCTTTATGGATTCCGGCAGCCGCGTCAGTTTCGCCGTGATTTCCACCACCAGCCCCAGCGTCCCTTCCGATCCCACGAACAATCCCACGAGATCGCACCCTGTGGGGTCCACCGCGTCGCCGCCAATGCGCACCATCTCGCCATCCGGCAACACCACTTCGAGCGCCAGAATGTGATTCGTGGTCACGCCGTAACGTAGCGTGTGCGGCCCTCCCGCGTTCTCGGAAACGTTACCGCCGATCGTGCACGCCTTCTGGCTCGAGGGATCGGGCGCGTAATGCAGCCCCGCATGGGCCACGGCCCGCGAGAGGTCCATGTTCACCACGCCCGGCTCGACGACCGCACGCTGGTTCTCGTAATCGACGCTCAGAATGCGGTTCATCCGCGAGAAGACAACCTGCACGCCGCCCTCGCGCGCCAGCGCCCCGCCCGAAAGCCCCGTACCCGCTCCGCGCCCGACCATTGGCACCCCGTGCCGGTTCGACCACCGGGCAATCCCCGCCACTTGGCCCTTGTCGCTGGGAAACACCACGCAATCGGGACGCCCGGTCTCCACCGACCCGTCATACTCGTACATGCGCAACTCTTCACCGCTCGCGAGCACCTGATCGCGCCCCACGATCCGCTCGAGTTCCGCAATCGCGTCCGGATTGATCCGTCTGTGTGCCATGTCAGCGTTTGAATATAGTGTATCGCCGAGGCGCCGACAAACGCCCGTAGACCTAGGTTGTAGGGGCGGGTTTCAAACCCGTCGCTACACGCGTGAAGGAGACAATCCCTAGAGTTGTTTGTAGGGCGGGGTCTCCCCGCCCTGCAGCGGTGGAGCCTCTTGACCACCGTTGCCGCAAGGGAGTAGCCTGTCGCGAATCTCCATCGTCGATCTCGCTTCCAAGGAGGCTCCGCATGGTTCACCTGACCGCCCTTTGGCTCCCCATCGTGCTCTCTGCCGTGATTGTGTTCATCGCCAGCTCCGTCATGCACATGGTGCTGCCCTACCACCGCAACGACTACGGCCAGCTCCCCGATGAGAGCAAGGTTCTCAACGCCATTCGTGCCGCGGGCGTGAAGCCAGGCCTCTACATGTTCCCGTTCTGCACACCCAAGGAAATGAACACACCCGCTGCGGCAGAGAAATTCAAGCAGGGACCGGTCGGACAACTCACGGTCATGCCCAGCCGTCCCATCGCCATGCCGAAATTCCTGACGATGTGGTTCGTCTTTTCCCTGATTGTCAGTTATTTCGTCGCCTATCTGACGGGCCGCACCCTGGCGCCCGGTGCGGACTACTTGCGCGTTTTTCAAGTTGCCGGGACCGCCGGGTTCCTCGCCTACGGCCTCGGCAACTTGAGCAACAGCATCTGGCGCGGCCGGCCCTGGTCCGTCACCATAAAAGAAGTGATCGACGGCCTGATCTACGGTCTGCTGACCGCGGGCACCTTCGGCTGGCTCTGGCCCCGCTAGCGCGTCACAGGAATCTCGTAGGGGCGGGTTTCAAACCCGCCCTTACGATGCGATCAGGTTCACGTCGGAAAGGGTGTTGCGCTCAGGGTACTTCAGGTTGAATTTGACAAGCCTTTCCCGCGGCGGCTGCCTAAGCTTGCTGTGAAGCCAATGGCCCATCGGGGCCATGGAAGGCGGTCTCCAAGCCGAAGGAGAGGATCGCAGCCATGAAACGAGTTACCGCCATCGGCGGAATTTTCTTCAAGTCCAGAGATCCCCAAGCCCTCTCGGACTGGTATGAGAAGCACCTGGGGATGAAGTCGCGATTCCCCGCGCCAGTCCAGTTCGATTGGCGAGACGCCGAAGATCCCTCGCAAAAAGGCTACACTGTCTGGGCTCCATTTCCCGCCGACACCACTTACTTCGAGCCTAGCCATGCTTCTTTCATGGTGAATTTTCGCGTGGAGAATATCGACGCGGTGCTCGATGCCCTCCGCAAGGAAGGTGTCTCCATCGACCCGAAGCGTGAAGACTCGCCCTATGGCCGCTTCGCTTGGGTCATGGACCCCGAAGGAAATCGCATCGAGCTGTGGGAGCCCCCGCCCGAAAAAAAGATACAAAAGGCCAGGAAGCCTGCCAAGCGGCCGGGCAAACGCAAAAAGAGCCCTCGGAAAAAACGACCCTGAAGATCTCGCCGTATCAGCGATTCTTTCTCGAGGCAATTCGGCCGGGGCGGGTAGTTTCCCAACTCCTTCTGCGTTTCGGACAGACGCAGCGGCGCAGTCACGCGCCCCTGCGTCGCCCGTGTCATGCGCCTGACTCAGGGATAGCGCAACGTGCCCAATTTGTTCCGTGTCGCCATTTTCGCGATGTGCAGATCGTAGCCCGTCTTCGGCAGCAGCGAAGCCAGCACGAACACCTTGAACCCGTCCCCGCTGATCTCCGTTCGCCGGAAGAGCCCTGGCTTGATGTCCACCGATTGATGGTTCCCCTCCATGTTGTCGAGAAAGGCCTGCGCGGATTGCACGCTTGGCGTTCCGCCGCCGGTGGGTCCAGTGACCATCGCGTCTGCCGCGTACGACCGGATCAATTTCGGCCAGTACCGCAAAAGCAGATCCGTGCTGGCGAATATATCGGCCCAGACGAATCGGCCATTCACCGCAACGACGACGCCGACCGCGTGGCGATCACGCAGTTTTTCCACGAGGTCCCGATAGCTCTTCTCGATCGGCGCTGCGATGGCGTCGACGCGGTTCGCCACGGCCTGGTTCTTCATCACCTGCGCGTAAGACGTGGTCGAGCGCAGTTCGTCCGCTTCCGCTCCGCCCGCGCTACCGCCGATGACGCCGGCTTTCATCTTGCCCACTTGCGCCCACACTTGCTCCTGGTTTGCGCTCCCCATCGCGCTGCCTCGCACTTCGGGCGCCGCCATCGCCGAGTTCATCGAGGAAAACTTCTTGCTCGATGCCACCCAGCGGCCCGGTTCGACGCAAAAAACATCGAGCGCGATTGGATCGCTCTCCGGCGCAACGATCATGTCCTTCCCCACCACCCGATCCTGCCGGCCGCCCGTGACGATCTCTCCGGCGAGCAGAAGCAGCGGCCGGTCTGAATTGTTGACCAGCACCAGGCGGTTCACTTGCGGCCCGCTCCATTGCTCCGGGATTGGGCCGTTGACGTCTCGTCCGCGAATCATCGTATCCAGCTTCCCGTATTCGGTCACGACCACTTCACCCGACCGCACACCCTGGTCGAGCGTCAGGAACCCGGACGTATCATGTGTGACGGAAGCCACGACGGGAAACACGCTGAGATTGTTGTGCTCGATCGGAGCCAGCACCCTGTACTTTGGCCCGATGGAATCTGCCGGCCCGGTCGCTCTTGCCGGTTTGCGAGCATCGGCCGATGAGCCGAGGGAGACAAGTCCCAGAACCGCCAGACACACAGCCAGGGTTCGCCATTTCATGGAATCCTCCTCATGGCGCCTTTGAATCGTCCGCCGGGACGGCGCGGGGATTTTCCCGCCGGACGGGCCCTTTTCTGTATTCATCAGGAGAACGCACGTGTCCGCATTTCTTGCATCCCGCATCCAAGGAATTGAGACTATTCTGTCCTTGAGGTAACGGGCACCGGCCCGTCGAGCGCGTCACGAGGCTCGCCTTGGAATCGCTGGCGCAAGAGCTCTACCGAAAAAGCGGAGCGGGGACCTACGGCCTGGGCAGCGGCGAATTCGCCGCGATCCTGGCGGAGATCGCCGACCGCTACCTCCCGGCCGGCAGCAGCGAATCCGAAATCGAAAATCTGTATCGCGGCCTTCACGTCGAGGAAATTGCTCTGGCGCGAGCCTGCGCCGCGGGCAGTGAACGCGCCTGGGAAGAGTTCATGAGCCGTTACCGCGAGAAGCTTCGCGCTGCGGCCCTCGCCATCACGCGCGACGATTCCCGGGCGCGTGAACTCGCCGATTCCCTCTACGCGGATCTCTTCGGCACGCCAACGCGCGACGGCCGCCGCATTTCGAAACTGGCTCATTACTGCGGGCGGGGATCTCTGGCCGGCTGGCTGCGCACTGTGCTCGCGCAGAGCTACGTGAATAATTACCGCGATGCCCGCCACACGGTGAGCCTCGATAGCGAAGGCGAGGGCAGGGAACCAGGCCATGCGCCCGAGGCGGACGCCGCTCCCGCAATCGATGCGCGCCTCGACGCTGCCACCGACGAAGCGCTGGCATCGATCTCCGCGGAGGACCGCTACCTGCTCGCCTGTTACTTTCTCGACGAACGCACGCTGGCCGAGATCGGAAAGATATTGCGCGTTCACGAATCCACGATCAGCCGCAGGCTGGGCAAGCTGACGGAATCGCTCAGAGAATGCATTCTCGCCGGGCTCCGCTCTCGCGGCATGACGGACCGGCAAGCCCAGGAAGCGCTCGAAGTTGACGTGCGCGACATCGCCGTGGATATTCGACGCAGATTGACGCAAGATTCCGCCGCCGGCGCGTTCTCCAGTGAGAAGCCCTTGCCGGCCGAAAAGGTGGAGACGTAACCCGGCTCGGATCGCATATGGAGCAACTGCCCAAAATCGTCCGCGAGCGCCTGCGAGCAGGCCAGGCCGCAGACCACCCTGATCCCAACCTCCTCACTGCGTTCGCCGAAAACTCGCTCTCCGAGGCCGAGCGCCTGCCGGTCGTGAAGCACCTCTCGCGCTGCGCCGAGTGTCGCGAGGTGGTGATGCTCGCCACAAACGCAGCCGATTCCGGCGCGCCGGAAGCGACGTCGCCAGCAGGCGAAGTGGCCGCAGTGCAAATACGATCGCGGCCTTGGTTCCAAATGCCTGTAGTGCGCTGGGCTGCGCTCGCCGCGTGTGTGGGCTTGGCGGCAATTCTCGTCATTCGGCATGAGTGGAAGCAAACGACGCCCTCGGAAACGAATCTCGCGGCGAATAACGATGCGAACCGCGTCGCCAGGACTCCACCCCCCGCGCCAGCGGAGGCGGAATCCAGGCAAAGCCTCGCGAAAGCCCAAAAGCCGGTTGGCGGCCCTGCCGGAAAAGCCAAAGCATTTCCTGTCCTCTCGGCATCGGCCGCGCGGCCGCGTGCGAAGCGGCGCGCGATGTCATCTGCCGGCCGTTCCGGTTCGGTGGGACGAGAGGGACGCGAATTGGCTTCTTCCTCAGCTTTGCAAATCACGTCCAGGCCGCTCAATGCAAGCAAGGGAGCACCGGCGGCGGCCGTCAACGGCGGCACCGGAAGTGCCGGTGGAGTGCCGGGCAAGCAGGCAATGCCTGCGATGGCGGATGCGGTTGCGGGCGGCTCAGCTTCGTCCTCAACTCCTGCGGGCCAATCGCAAAGCGCCCGACGCGTCGAGACAGAGGGGGCCGCGGATGTTTTCAACTCGCCTGATTTCCAACCCAAGCCGGTCGTGCAATCCGTGCCCTCGGCGGGCGCTCCGACGGGAGTCGTAGGAGGAGCATTGCCAGGACCGGCGGTGAATGCGCCGCCTGTGTCGTTGAAGAAAGTCGCCAGCACGAACCCTCCGCAATGGACGCTGTCTTCCGATGGCGTTCTTGAGCGCTCGACCGACTCAGGCAAGACGTGGACGAAAGCCGATTTCGGAAACAGATCGCGTTTCCGCGCGCTCTCCGCGACCGGATTCGAAGTCTGGGCCGGCGGAGCCGACGGCCTGCTCTTTCACTCCTCCGACGGCGGCGCCCACTGGACGCAAATCCATCTCGTGGCCAATGGGATCCCGCTCACGTCCACGATCACGCACATCGATTTCACCGACGCCCAGCACGGCCGCCTGACCACAAACACCGGCGAAACGTGGCTCACCACAGACGCCGGCCACACCTGGCAAAGACAATAATTCCGGCCGCCGTGGCCGGACACATGATTTTCGCCGCCAGGATCAGCCGTGCCGTCAAAACACTACTTTCGTTTGCCGTTCTGTTGACACCCGCGCACCGCCTGTGCTACCTGAACTTGGGAAAATCTAATGTCCAAGCCAAGACTGCTCGCTACTCGTCCCTTGTTCGAGCCTGTGCGCAACCTGCTCGACGACCACTTCTCCATGGAGTATTGGACCAATCCCGAGCGCATCCCACGCGCCGAATTGCTTTCCCGCGTGGCGGGTAAGGATGGCCTCATCTGCCTGCTCACCGAAAAAGTGGATGAGGAGCTTCTCTCGGGGGCGCCAAACCTGAAGCTCGCCGCCACCGTTTCGGTCGGCTTCGACAATATCGACGTCGCCGCCTGCACGCGTCACGGCGTCGTCGCCACGAACACGCCCGGCGTCCTCGACGAAACCACCGCCGATTTCGCCTGGGTGCTGATTTTCGCCGTGGCGCGCCGCCTGCTCGAAGGCGTCGAGATGATTCAGTCGCAGACGTGGAAGGGCTGGGACCTCGATCAGCTCTGCGGAGCGGACGTCTGGGGCAAGACGCTCGGCGTTGTCGGCTTCGGGCGCATTGGCCGGGCCGTCGCGCGCCGCGCCCGCGGCTTCGGCATGAAGATTCTCTATTCCGACGCGTTGCGCGTCGCCGAGGAAGTCGAACGCGAAGCGAGCGCCCAATACGTCGAATTCGATCGCCTGCTCTCCGAATCCGATTTCGTCACTCTGCACGTTCCGCTGCTCCCATCGACGCGCCACCTGATGTCCACTCCGCAATTCGCCCGCATGAAGCGGTCCGCGTTTCTCATCAACACGTCGCGCGGCCCGGTGGTCGACGAAGCCGCGCTCGTCGCGGCTCTCGATTCCGGCAAGATCGCCGGCGCGGCCCTGGACGTTTTCGAAAACGAGCCGAACGTTCATCCCGGTCTGCTCGGCCGCAAGAACGCCGTGCTGACGCCCCACATCGCCAGCGCTTCGCTCGAAACGCGCACGAAAATGGCGATGATCGCCGCGCAAAATGCCATCGCCCTCTTCGACGGCCGCCGCCCGCCAAACGCGCTCAATCCCGATGTGCTCGAGAAATCCCGTGGTTGAAAGGAGCGCGCGCCGATGCCGCTCGTCGAACGGAACATGCCCCGACTTACTCTCGAAGGAGCCCGCGCCGTTCTCGCCGCGGGCGAGCGCCGAGCTGTCGAGATCCAGCGCCCGATGAACATCGCCGTCGTCGACGATGGCGGCCATCTTCTCGCCTTCGCCCGCATGGATGGCGCGAAACCCGCTTCGGTCGAAATCGCGATCACGAAAGCGCGCGCCGCCGCCCTTCGCCGCGCGCCAACCGACGTACCCATGCACGAAGGCCAGCCGAATCTCATCGTGGCCCTCGGCCTCGCGGTCGCCCGGCCCGATCAGCAGACTTCGGTTCGCGGCGGCATTCCGCTCATCGTCGATGGCCACGTCATAGGAGCGATCGGCGTCAGCGCGGGCAGCCAGGACGAAGATGCCGACGTCGCTCGCGCCGGCGCCGCGGCGCTGGCCGACTCGTAATGCCGTTCGAAAGCGTGTTCCGATGACTGCGACGCCCGACCTTAAAACACTCGCGCGTGAAATCTTCAACCAGACGCTCGCCTCCGTCGACGCGCGCCGCGCCATCTGCGCGGCGCTCGAACGCCACGGCAGCCGCCTCGTCGTCGATGGCGGGGAAGTGGACCTCGCCGATTTCTCTTCGCTGCGCGTTGTCGCGTTCGGCAAGGCATCGGCGGCGATGGCGGAAGGCCTCGCCGAAGTTCTCGCCCCCGATTACAGCGCTAGTGGAATCCTCGTCGTGCCGTCACTGCCCCCACGCCCGATCCCGGGCCTGAAGCTGTTCGTCGGCGGGCATCCGATGCCCAACGGTGAGAGCTTTTCGGCGGGGCGCGCGATTCTCGACCTTCTGGGGAAAGCGAACGGCCGCACGCTCGTCTTTTTCCTGCTCTCTGGCGGTGGCTCGGCCTTGGTGGAATTGCCGCTCGATCCCTCCATTTCGCTCTACGACATGCGTCAACTTCATCGCGCGCTCGTCACGTGCGGTGGCTCGATCGACGAAATCAATTTTGTCCGCAAGCATCTTTCAGCCGTCAAAGGCGGCCGGCTCGCCGCCGCCGCGCCCAACGCGACGAAACTCACGCTGGCGATCACCGACGTTCCCGCCGGCCGAGAATCGGCGCTCGCTTCCGGCCCCACGCTGCCGGATCCCTCGACCGTCGACGACGCCTATCGCGTGGTGGAGAAATACAAACTGCTCGATCGCATGCCCGCCTCATTGTCCCCGGCATTCATGGAGCGCCAGCTCGCCGAAACGCCCAAGGCCGGCGATCCCGCCTTCGCCCGCTCGCGTTTCGTGCTCGTCCTCGATCATCACCGCCTGTTCCACCAGGCGCATCGCGCCTCGGAATCCCACGGCTTCGCCACCGTCTGCGACAATTCCACCGACGATTGGCCGCTCGAGCGCGCCGCCGATTTCCTGCTCGATCTGCTCGCCCGCCACAAGCACGCGAATCCCGATCGCCCCGTCGCCCTGATTGCCGATGGCGAAGTCCTCTGCCGAGTGACCGGCGACGGCATGGGCGGCCGCAATTCCGCGTTCGCACTTTACGTGGCACAGAAAATCGCCGGCCACCCCATCGCCGTCCTCAGCGCCGGGACCGACGGCATCGATGGCTCGAGTCCCGCCGCGGGAGCGATCGCCGATGGCACGACGCTCGCCCGCGCCCGCGCAGCCGGCCTCGATCCCGGGGACTTCTTCCGCCGCAGCGATTCCTACACGTTTTTCGCCCGCCTGGGCGACGCCATCCACACCGGCCCCACCGGCAACAACCTGCGCGACCTCCGCGTTCTGCTGCACGAATAAGAGCCCCTATCGACACGTCACCTTAGCCTTGTGTATTCAATGTTTACGATTTGCGAAGTGTCACAGATGGGGGAGCCGGGAGCCACTGAATTCGGCACACAAGCTGGCCGGTCAGCATAGTACTAGAACTTCCCTGTGCCGATATGGAGATGGCGATTTCGGTGTATACTCCCCCAACCTGCGATTTTTAGCACGCTATCCTCGAGCCGGACCTTTAGTAGCGGTATTGACAGTGGCCTGCGGGCGTCATGCGTGGACGCCGCTGGCCGTTGACCCTGAGGAGGAGACGATGTTAGAGAAGTTGGAATTACGCTCGCCCAGTTGGGCGAGCCGGCCATTCGCACGAATTTTGCTTGCCGTCGGCGCGATCGCCATTGGTGGAACATTCCAGGCGGCGGCTGCGAGCACCCTGTGCGTGAGTCCCAGCGGGACGAACGGTTGCCACACGACCATCCAGGACGCCGTCAACGCGGCTTCGCCCGGGGATACGATCCTCGTGAAAGTCGGCGTTTACCGCGAGGGCGTCACGATCGGCATCCCGCTTTCCCTGATCGGCGCGAATGCCAGTAACACCATCATCGATGCCACCGGCCAGTCAACCGGCATCAACGTGGATGGCCTGGACAACGCGGGCCTGGCTAACGTAACGATCTCAGGCTTCACCATTGAAAATGCGAATTTCGAAGCCATCGTCGTCACCAACGCCTCCAACGTCACACTGTGGGGCAATACGATCGTGAACAACAACCTTGGTCTCGACGCATCCGCGGCGACCTGCAACGGCATTCCGGACTGGGAGACGGCCGAGGGTTTCGATTGTGGAGAAGGGATACATCTTTCCGGCGTCGATCATTCCACCGTGGCCAACAACATGATCGCACACAATGCCGGTGGCATCCTGCTGAGCGACGATACCGGCGCCACGCACGACAATCTGATCACCGGCAACACCACTGCGAACAATCCCTTCGACTGCGGCATCACCCTCGCGTCACATCCGCCGGCGGAGGTCACGGGCGCCACGTCTCCGTTCGGCGTTTACCACAACACGATTTCCGATAACGTGTCTTCAGGCAATGGGGTCGCCATCGAGGGAGCGGGCGCCGGCGTGGGTATTTTCGGCTTCCTTCCCGGGGCGGGAGTCTATGCCAACGTGGTGGTCCACAATCGCCTGATCGGCAACGGCCTGCCCGGCGTCGCGATGCACAGCCACGCGCCGGGTGGAAATTTCCGGGACAACGCCATCATCGGCAACTACATCGCCGGAAACGGCGCCGATACGGAAGATGCCTTCACTCCCGGCACAACCGGAATCAATGTGTTTGGCGTCTCGGCCGAGAGCGGCACCGTGATCTCGCAAAACATCATCAAGGACGAAGACATCGGCATCGCGGTGAACACTCCGGCGCTCATTCAGGCGCATCTGAACGATCTGCTCGTGAAGGGTTTCGGCGTGGATAACTTGGGCAGCAACCCAGTCGACGCGACCCAGAACTGGTGGGGTTGTTCCCGCGGTCCTGGCTCGACGGCTGGTTGTTCGAGCACCGATGGCCCCGGGATCACCACGTGGCCGCCCCTGGGACAGCCGTTCCACGGCGACAAGTAGCGCCGTCGCGGCAAGCGGCAAAGATCATCGTCAGGTTTCGGTGAGGAGGGCCCTGCTTGGCGTTCGCCAGGCAAGGGAATTGCCGGCAGGGCCCGCCTTCCACCAACCAGGCTGGTGGTCGCTTACTGCCAGTGCGGTCCTGCTGCAACCTCTGGATATTTCTCGGATAGACCCTTCAGCAGAGTTAAAGGCGCGCCCTTCAGGTAGACGTCGAAGAACGTGTGCACGTATTCGGCGGTGATGGCAAGCCCACGGCGCGCGCCCAGATTGCCGAATCCGAAGAGGCGCAGCACCCCGATCAGGTAATGGCTCTTCAGCAGCATCTGGTCGCTGAAGCTGAAGTGATTCGCTCCGCGAATAGTTATGAGCAGACGTCCGTCCGGGAGGCGGTCATAAATGGATTGGATATCCGAGAGGATTTTCCTGCTGGCCGGATCGGACATTTCGCGACTGTGGTCGCTGAAGATGAACATGAAAGGCTGTGTCAGGCCCTCCTGTACGACGCTGCCGTAGGGCGCCCCATCAATATCGATTCCCGCCTTGCACCTCGCATCTTCATGACAGAACTGTAAGGTTTGCGCGCTGCCGAATGAATGTCCGAACATGCCGAGGCGTTCCATATCCAGCCTGCCTGTGAATCTGCCCGATGGATCGCTCTCGTTCAGGCGCTGCAATTGGTTCACCACGAATTTTGTGTCGTCGACCCACATGGAGAGGAGTCTGTTGATCAAGCGATCCGCCTGGGCGGCGGGTATGTCCTCGGGGTCGGCTTTCGGAACCCTTGTGATCACGCGTTTATTCGGGAGGACAACGACCGTGGTCCTGTAAGGCGCATCGAAGCCGGCGACGATGTAGCCATGACTCGCCAGGTCTTCGGCAAGAGTAGTGTAGGTCGCGGTCAACGCGCCGCCGCCCGCCCGCATGATCACAACCGGGTAAGACTTCTCAGCCGGCGAGACTTCGGGATCAACTGTGCTGTGGGTCCGCACAAGCGACAAATCCCGAGTCAGGAACTGGCTCATCAGAACGCCCGAAGACCGCGTAAAGGCTTCGCGCCATTCCGTCGGCAGATACCCGGCCGATGAGGCAGATGCCGCGTTCGACGCCGGATACCAGATCCAGACGACAACCTGGCGCCTGGTTCCAGGGGAGGGAGCCAGTGCGTCCGTTTCGGCGTCGTTCACCCAAGTGAATATGGTTCTCCCCACGGCGAAGCGGCCTGTGGGCGCTGGCAACGTGAGTTCGGTCCTGTGCTCACGCCAGAGCAAGACGAACAGGATCATCAGGGCGATGACGGCGAATACAGCCAGCGCAACAATTGCCTTGGCCAGCCGCTTGACGAGTCGTCTTACCGGCATGAGGAACGCCCTCCGCGCGGCGAGTCGGAAGCATCATATGCAAAGTACTTTGTAGTGTAAAGTAAAAATGAAGGCCCTACCGCATTCGCTCTTTGCGAAACGCTAATCGGTCGTGAGCGTCACCGCTTCGGCAGCCAGCGGGGAACTGACTTCAGGTACTCTTCATAGGCCGCGCCGAATTTCTTTCGCAACCCCGGCTCTTCGACGCGCGTGACGAAAACATGGGAAAGCAGAAGGAAAATAGCGGCCAGCAGCAGAATCGCAGGCGAACGGAGATAGAGACCGAATCCCGCCAGGAGCCCGATACCGCCGATATACATCGGATTGCGCACCTTGCGATACGGCCCCGCGGCGACGAACTTTTTTGGCGGATCGAACGGAGCGGGCGTGCCCGAGCCGCGCACGACGAAATCCACGACGCACGCGACACCCAGCGCCCCGCCCGCGATCATCAGAACGACGCCAGGCCATCGGGCCCACGCGCCCAGCGCACCGCCCAGCAGCGGATCGAGCCGCCTAAACCGCAACGCCACCCAGCCCCACACGAGCAGAAATCCGCTCCCGAAAACCACTGCCTTCGCGGCGACCAGGGAAGTTTTCATCCTGTATGCTCCGGGGCGGTAAACCCTTCAGCGGCTGTGGTGCACGGCCCCTGATTTGTCGATTTTATTACAGCAGGCTTTTCACCCACCCGCCATCCACCGTTACGCTCACTCCATTCACGTACGCCGCGCGTTCCGAAGCAAGAAACGCGACCATGGCCGCGAACTCTTCCGGCTTGCCAAGTCTTCGCGCGGGCACTTCCGAGCTCCAGCGTTCGAAAATGCGCTCGGGTTCCGTGCCGGCGCGACCGGCCATCATTCCGGCAAGCTCCTTCAACCGTTCGGTGAGCGTATAGCCTGGGCAGACGTTATTGACGGTGATACCGTATGGCCCGTATTCATTGGCGAGCGTGCGCGCAAGCGCGGCCACAGCCGCGCGAACGGAGTTCGAGAGCGCCATATTATCGAGCGGTTGCTTCACCGTCACCGAGGTAATCGTGATGAGCCGCCCCCAGCCCCGCGCTTTCATGCGCGGCAGCACGGCATGAGCGAAATGGATCGTGCCGAGGAGAAGGGAATCCGTGGCGCCGCGCCAGTCGTCGAGTGAAGTCTCCGCAAACGGTTTCGACGGCGGTCCGCCCGCGTTCGTCACGCAGATATCCACACGCCCAAACCGTTTCTCGACGGCATCGGCGAACCGCTCCACGTCTTCGCCCCGGCTGACGTCGAGCGCCTGCCGCAGCGCCTCACGTCCAGTCACGCGGCGAATCTCCTCAGCCGCCTTCTCGAGATCGGGCGCCGAGCGCGAGCAAATCGCCACTTCCGCACCCTCACGCGCCAGCTCGATGGCGATTGCGCGGCCTAGCCCACGGCTCGACGCCGCAACAATCGCCACGCGTCCCTGGATGCCGAGGTCCATCGTACCTAACGTCCCGGGGCTGGTTCGCCCGTGCGCAGATACGCGTCCTGCTTGTTGATCCAGTCCTCGCGGCGCGGCGTGAAGAAATCGATATCGATCGTGTCCTCGAGCGCTTCGGCGGCGTGCGGCACGTGCGCGGGGATCACGAGCACTTGCCCGGGTTTGACGACGAACTCGTTGCCGTCATCGAAAAAGAATTTCAGGCAGCCGCCCAGAATCATCGTCACCTGCTCGTTCACGTGCGAATGGCGCGGAACGTAGGCGCCCTTCGCCAGCTCGATGCGCGCCACGGTGGAACTGGCGCCGCTCGTCATCTGCCGCGTGATCTTGTCGTTCAATCGTTCGAGTTCCATCTCTTCCCAGGCCATCGCTTTCATGCGTCGCTCCTCCGTATTGTTCTTCGAACGATAATGTATCAACTGCGCGGTGATCTGTCGGGGCGGGCTGCCTTTCGCCCCGAATTCGAACGCGTGCCTGCCGCGCCCCAGGCAACTCTCGCCCACTCCGAGAGCCACTATGCTCGACGGAAACGGGGTTTCCGTCAACCGTTCCCATGGCCTGGAAAGGTGACAGCCGGCCGCGCGAATGCCCACTTCCGGCTATGGTGCGAGTGGGCATAGCCGGGGGTTGACACGGATGGTCATTTATTCTACATTGTAGAAATATGAAGAGAGACTACCTCGGCGAGTTCGAGCACATCGTCCTGCTGGCGCTGCTGCGGCTGGACAAACAGGCGTACGGAATGCGCATCCGGCAAGAGATTGAACAGCGAACGGGGCGCTCGGTAGCTATCGGAGCGGTTTACGCGACACTCGACCGGATGGAAGCGAAGGGCTATGTCTCCTCGCGTCTGGGCGAGCCGACGGCGGAACGCGGCGGGCGCGCAAAGCGATTCTTCCGCATCGAGGCTGAGGGGGCGGAGGCGCTGAAGCGCTCTGAAGAAGCGCTGAGCCGGATGCGGCTCGGTGTGCGCGTGACGAGAGGCATGGCGTGAATCGAACTCCTCCCAGAATAGCCGCCACGCTGCTGAGCATTATCCTGTCGGCGGAGGAGCGAGAATTCGTTCTTGGGGATTTGGCGGAAGAATTTTTCGCGGAAAAGCGGTCAAATCTCTGGTACTGGAGGCAAGCTATGGAATCTTCCGGTCATCTGGCATGGAGATCGTTCGAGAAACAAGGATTGGCAACTCTGGCCGGTGCCGGGGTAATGGCGGCCGGCATTTTGCTGCTCGAAATCGTCGCGCGGGGAACCCTGCCCATAATTCCGCGCGTGCAGCCGGCCATCTTTGCGTTCACGACAGCCCTTCTCGCGATTGGCATCGTGGCGGCCATAGCGGGCGGATATATTGCGACGAAAGTTGGGGGACGCACAACGGGGCTGGCCGCCGTGCCTATGGGGATACTGTTTCTTGCCATCATCGGCCTATGGCTGGTCCGGGGCGTCGGGGCGGAGGCTCCTTCATGGTTTCGAGCCGGGATGATTCTGCTGGTCCTGCCTGCGGCTTATTTCGGTCGCTACCTGCGATGCAGGCGGGGCTGAGTCGCATAAGCGTGCCATGCTCACGACCCGAGAAGTTCCAGGCAACAACTTCTTGGCGCCACGAAACCGGGCACTCCAGCTCGCGAGTGCACTCATTTTCTTGTTCTTGGTCCTCATATTCCTTGCATTTCAGATGAGCGCATGGCTGGCTCGTCCTGCTCGGGATGATTCTTCTCTCACCCTGCAGGGCCACCATGGCTGGGTCCTCGCAGTCGCGTATAGTCCGGATGGTTCCCATGTTGCCTCGGCGGGATGGGATGGAACTGTCACCGTCTGGGACACGGGCAGCGGGCGGAGAGAACTTACTCTCAGGGGCCACACCGATCGTGTGATTGCTCTTGCGTTCAGCCCCATTGGGCGATTACTCGTCTCGGGCAGTCGTGACGCCACTGCCAGAATCTGGCAGCTGCCCGACGGCCGCGAAGTGCACACGATCAAGGCGCATAAGGATCGTGTGACTGCCCTGGCCTTCAGCCACAATGGGTCTCTGCTCGCGACTGGGAGTCGCGACGATACCATCAAGTTGTGGGATGTGAAGACGTGGAGCGAGCTGCGCACGCTCTCCGGCCACACCGCATTGATTACGTCTATCAGTTTCAGTCCCGATGACCACTTGCTGGCATCCAGCAGTTGGGATGGGACTATAAGACTGTGGGATCTGCAGCATGAGTCTGCGCCGCGCATTCTTGACGAGAGCGCATACGAGGTAAGTTCGGTCGCATTCAGTCCGGATGGTCACTGGCTAGCTTCCGCGTGGAGAGACGAAGGGATCATTGCGATCTGGAACCCTGCGAGTGGTCGGAAGATGGCCACATTGGACAGCCACTCAGCAGGAATTTCGTGCGTGGCATTCGACCCGTCCGGCCATTTTCTCGCTTCTGCGGGCACGGATAGAGCCATCAGAATTTGGGATGTAAGCAACGGCAATCTGCTGAGCACTTTGCTGGGTCACTCAGGCTCCGTGTTTTCCGTCGCCTTTGGGCCCGATGGGAAATGGCTGGTTTCGGGAAGTAAGGATGAAGCAGTGAAGGTGTGGCATTTCCCCCCGGGAACGAACGAGCAGTCTCTCCCGGCACGTTTCGGGCACCCTTCCGTCCGCTAGCGCTTCGGTCGCGACATCAGGGCACTCTTGCGGCCCTCTGTCTCCTAACCCATTCCTTCCTATTGGCTACGGGCGCGTATGGGACTAAGATGTGGCCGGAAAGCAGCAGCCGGGTGTCCGCTGCCTGGTGGCGTGGTTCGAAGCGGCCCGAAGTGCTTCCCGACCGTTCCGCCCCGGCGTGGCCCCGGCACAATCTGGAGGCCATCGACCGTTGACCGCCATGTTGCTGTTGCCGCGATACAGAACGGTTTCTTCACCGGAGCCTAGAGGAGGTAACCATGCGGCGATTGGGTCTGGTAATCATTCTTCTGCTAATGGCGGCTGCGCCGGCCGCCGCGCAATTAGGCACGCAGGTCGCGGTGCAAGCTGGCACGCCAGAGGACAAGGCGCTCACCGCCATCAATCAGGCGTCAACTCCCCAGCAGAAACTGGCTTTGCTCGATAAGTTTGCCGCCGAGCATCCCTCGGGCGAAATGGCGCTGATGGCCGATCAGCTCTACGTCAGCATCTATTTGTCCCTGAAGAATTATCCGAAAGTCTACGAATACGGAGACAAGGCGCTCGCTATCGATCCCAACAACCTCCAAGTCGGCGTCGATCTGGTCCGCGCGGCGCAACTCCAGAACAGCACGACCAAGATATTCAACTACGGCACGAAGGTGGGCGAAATGGTGAATCGCTACAAGGCCCAACCGCCGCCAACTGGTGTCCCCGCCGACCAGTGGGCCGCCGAGAAGCAACAAAACCTGGACGCCGCCGCGCCCCAAATCAACTGGGTGGCGGGCGTTATGTATTCGGCAGTGGCCACGGAACGCACCGAAGCCTCCTTGAACCGTTTCATGGACGCGTTTCCCGATTCCACCTATACCCAGAATGCCGAAATTCGCATGGCGCAGATGTACAACCGGTCCGGCGAGACGGAAAAACTTCTCGCGTTCGTCGAGAAGCGCGTTGCGGTGAATCCCGACGACATCGGCATGCAGGTGCTGCTCGCCGATTACCTGAGCGGGAAGGGAACCGACCTCGACCGCGCCTCGGCCGCCGCCAACAAGGTTATCCAGCTTCTCTCCACCGCCACGAAGCCGGCCGGCATGACCGACGCTCAATGGGAGAAACAGTCGAACGGCCAGAAGGGCCAGGCCTATTCCGCTCTGGGCCAGGTCTACGTCGATCAGAAAGATAACGACAAGGCCGTTGCCGCCTTCGAGCAGGCCAAGCCGTTGCTCAAGGACAGCACGGTGAACTACGCGAGGAATCTCTACCGCCTCGGCTCGACGCTCGCGCAAATGAAGCGCAACACGGAGGCGCGCGCCGCCCTCGAGGAAGCCGCCAAGCTCGAAACGCCCTACCGCGCCATGTCCGAGGCCCTGCTGCGGAAGCTTTCCACGTCCCGCGCGCGCACCCGCTGAAGGTAGCCGCACGCCCCGCGTCGAGAGAAGACAATCATAGGCAGGAGCGCCTGTGCCACGGAATGCCACGCCGGATTCGGTAGCACAGGCATTCCTGCCTGTGCTGCTTTTAGGGGGATGTGCGCAACCCCGCATCCTGTCACGTCGAAACCCACGTGGAGCGAATCAACCGTTCCGTTTACAATAGGGAAACCGCGCGGAGAGGTGTCTGAGCGGTTGAAAGAGCCCGCCTCGAAAGCGGGTAGCCTGGCAAAAACCGGGCTCGTGGGTTCGAATCCCACCCTCTCCGCCAGATTCTAATGCCGCAATTCGAACGCTACATCGGCATCGACTACTCGGGGGCTGAAGCTCCCACTTCAAAGCTTATGGGCATCCGTGCGTACACGGCTGAACAGCAATCCCGACCCGTGGAAATCCGGTCGCCAGCGAATCCGCGCGGCCACTGGACGAGAAGGGATCTCGCCGACTGGCTGCAGGACGAATTGTTGGAATCCAGGTCCATCCTTCCTGTGTGCGTGCCAGCCTTCATTCTTACTTCCCGCTATTCCGCAATCCAAACACGGTGATCGTCGGATTCCCGCCGCCAATCTGCGGTTCCACGCGGTTGTACAGGCCGCCCATGCCGGAAACCACGGCGACGTATTGCTTGCCGTGCGCGGTATACGTGATCACGCCGCCCTGCACCGGGTCGTGCAGCTGATATTGGAAGAGCATTTTCCCGGTTCGCGCATCCATCACGTCGAAGTTCCCGTCGAGTTCGCCGGTGAAGACGAGATTGCTTGCCGTCGTGGCGAGCCCTCCGACCATCGGCTCGGGCATGTCGTCGCGCCAAACGACTTTTCCGGTCGAGGCATCAAAGGCTGTCACCCCTCCGTGCGCATCCGACCACGGATCGAACTTGTGTCCGCCGCCGAAATAGCGCCCATGCACGTGCGAATTTTCCGCGCTCGGCGCTTCTTTGTCTTTTTCTTCTTCCGCGCACCACTCGACGCTTTGCACCACGAGCAGATTCAAACTCGGCTCGTACGCGCTCCCATTCCAGAGCTGTCCGCCGAGCGTGCCGGGGCAGACGCGCGTCGGCTTGGTGGTGAGTTCTTTCTTGTCGTTGAGCTGGGCAGCGAAGGGCACGCTGTAGACCACTTTGTGCGTATCGCGATCGACCACGCTCAGAATTCCTTGTTTGCCTGTCGAAGCGACAAGCGGCCGCATCTTGCCGTGAATACGGGCGCTGAAAACGGGGCTGACGTGCGTCACGTCGTAATCGTGCGTGTCGTGCGGAATGAACTGGTGATACCAGACCAGGCGCCCGGTCTCCGCATTGAGCGCGATGATCGAATTCGTGTAGAGATTCGCGCCCGGCCGACCGTTGTCGTAAAAATCTGGCGCCGCGTTTCCGCCCGGTACGTAGAGCAGGTCGCGCTCGGCATCGAACGTGAACGGCGTCCACGGATTCCCTCCGCCATGCGTGCGCGCCGCGGGATTCTTTCCCCAGGTATTCGCCCCGGGCTGGCCATTGAGCGGCACCGTGTGGAATTTCCACACCATCGCTCCGTTCGACAGCTTGAACGCTCCCACCCAGCCGCTGCTCGCCCATTCCGCGCCCGCCGGCCCCACGTAGACTAGCCCGTCATGCACGAGCGGCGGCATGCTGATGAAGTAGCCGTCGTGCGGATCGGCAATCTGGCGCGCCCAGACAACTTTGCCGGTCTTGGCGTCCATGGCGACCAGATAGCCATCCGGCATGCCGCGAACGATTTTTCCGTCGGCGTAGACCGCGCCGCGCTGCGTGTCGAGCGGTTCCGGCCCGCGTGGCTTCCACTCATCCAGCCATTTCACCGTGCACTCCGAGCCGTCGATCGCCACGGTGTAATGCGCGCTGGTTGCGTAGATCACTCCGTCCCAAACCACCGGCGCGGTCTGCGCGGGCTCTTTCGCCGGAAATGTGAACGAGCACGCCTTTTCGAGTTGCGCCGCATTCGCGGCGGTGATCTGGGTGAGGGGACTGAAACGCGTGCCTTTCAGCCCATGGTCGGCTTCCGGCCAGTTGCCATTGACGACTGCTTTCGCGACGCGCGTTTTCTTTGCTGGGGCGTGCGCGGTTCCATTGCCGCGTTCGGCCCGCGCCTTTGCGACGGCCTGCGGCGCAAGGCCTGTCATGAGTGCTGCCAGAAATAGTGCAGTGATTGCCTTCATTGCCGCCCCTCCTGAGGCCTCGTCCGGCTATTTGTTCGCGCCCGATCCCTGCGGCAGATCGGCCACGCGCTTGAATCGCCGCGCCTTGAATTCGTAGCGCGGCAGGCTGCCTCTCGAGACTTCCTCGATCGTCACGCGGATGTTGAACTGCGAGCGGAACGCATTCGATAGCGCCGCCACGGGATCTTCCGTCAAACCCTCCGCCCGCTCGATTTTGACGAGCAGATCGTCCATGCCGTCGAGCCGGCGAATTTCCACTTCGTATTCGACGACGTGCGGCAGGCTGCGAATCAGGTTGTCGATCGCGCTCGGATACAGGTTTACGCCGCGCACGATCAGCATGTCGTCGGCGCGGCCCAGCACACCGCCCAGAATCCGCGCGTGCGTGCGCCCGCACGGGCAGCGCTCGGTGGTCCCCTCCACCAGGTCCCCCGTCCGATAGCGCACCACCGGCATTCCGGCGCGCCCGAGCGACGTCACCACCAATTCGCCGCGCTCGCCTTCAGGCGCGGCGTGGCCCGTCAACGGATCGATCACTTCAAACAGAAATTCCGCCTCGTTCAGATGAATCCCGCCCGCATCGGCCGCCGTGCACGGAAATGCCCACGCGCCGACTTCTGTTGCCCCGGCGTGATCGTTGCACGCCGCGCCCCAACCCTCTTCGATCGCGCGTTTCACGTTCGGCAGGCTGGCGCCCGGCTCCCCCGCATGGATCGAAATCCGCACCGCCGAGGAGCGAAGATCGATCCCGTGGCGCCGCGCGACTTCCACCAGGTGCAGCGCGTAAGTCGGCGTGCACACGAGCACCGTGCAATTGTTTTCGAGAATCGCGCGCAATCGCTGTTCGGATTTGAGGCCGGCGCCGGAAATCCCAAGCGCGCCCAGGCGCCGCGCGCCATCGATCGCCGCCCAATGGCTCACGTACGGGCCGAAGGAGAACGCGAAGTAGATGACGTCGTGCTCGGTAACGCCCGCGCCGCGATAGACGTATCCCCAGCATCGCAGCCACGTGTCCCAGCTCTCTCGCGTATCGAGCCAGATGAGCGGCCGGCCCGTCGTACCCGACGTCTGATGGAAATACAGATATTCGGAAAGCGGGAAGCTGAGCAGGCGCCCGAACGGCGGATGCGCCTCCTGTTCGGCGATCAGGTCGCTTTTCCTAGTGAAGGGAAGCGCCTGCATGTCTTCTACGGAGAGGACATCCTCGCGCCGGATACCGGCCGCGCGAAACCGCTCCTCATAAAACTTGTTTGCGCCAATGGCGCGCAGCAGCGCCACGAGCTTCTCGTTCTGCAACTCGCGCAAGCGGCCACGGTCCAGCGTCTCCAGTTCCTTGTTGTAGAAGTGGGAGTGGATCATTGGCTCGTCCGCACCGCGCTCATCGGCCTGTCCCGCCCGCGCCGGCGCTTCGCGTTCCCGCGCGCGAAGCGCGCCGCGTCCCCCGAATCGTACCACCGGCGGCCCGATGGAGCACGCCCGCCGGGCCTACTTTGCCGCGACTTTTCCCCGGCGTCCGCGCAATTCCGGTTGCAACTCGCACGCCTCATCCCACGTGCGCATCTGGAGCGACCGGGCGAATTTGCCGACGCCGTCGGTTTCGGCGCAGAGGAGCGCCAGCTCGATGATCTCTTCCTCGGTGAAATGCCGCTTCAGATCCGCGTACACCTCGTCGGAATCGATCGCGTCGTCTCCGGCTTTGAAAAGCGTGGCGAAACGCAACGCGGCTTTTTCCCGCTCGTCGAATAGTTCGCTCGTCTCGAAATCCATCGTCGCCAGCAGCTTCTCTTCGGTCAACCCGCGCGCCTTTGCCACGTTTGACCGCACCGTCGAGCAGTAGCCGCACTGGTGTTTCATCGAGATCAACACGCGCACCGCTTCCTTCAGCGGCACCGGCAGGATCCCGCCGTTCAGAAGCTCGTTCCAGTGCCGCAGCCAGTTGCGCCCGGCCTCGCTGCGCACGTAAATCTGCGCGCAGAGCGGATCGGGCGCACCATTGGCGCGCGCCGTTTCGATGAGCAGCCGCTGCGTTTCGGTGGCTTCGGAATCCTCGATCGGACGAAGACGCGGCATCGGTTCCCCCTTCCTCGTCGTGGCCGGCGGCCGCGGCGCGCTGGTTACTTGATGATCGTCTGCTGGCTGATGGCCAGTTTCCATACGCCGTCGCGCAGAATCCAGACGCGCGTGGCGCGATACGGAGTTCCGTTGAAGAGTGTGTGATGCGCGATCATCACCGCCGTATCGCCGTACACCCACACGCGCACCCATTGCGCCTCTGGCACATGGACGACGGTGGAATGTTCCTTCTGGTCGCGAATCGTCTTCATGCGATCGGCCTTGTCGAGCAGGCCGCCGTTCGGGCGGATCAGCATGAAATCTTCGGAGACGTGATCGGCCCACCCCTTGGCATCGTGGCCGAAATTCGCCGTTTCAAGCGCCTGCCAGGAAGCGACAACGCTGTGCACCGCTGCGGTTTTCGGCGCGTAGGGCACTTCCTTGCACGGATTGATGCAGGTGGCCTTGCCCTTTTCGGGAGCCGGCGCGGCGACCGGTGTTGGAGGCAGCACGGGATTGGCCTGATAGACCATCGCTTTCCAGCCCGAAGGTTCGGCAATCCAGATTCGTCCAAAGCGCACGTCTTCGTTGCCGACTTTTCCCATGCCGGTGACGACGCCCACGCGGCCGTAGACGCGCGCATCGGGATCGCTCTCATTTCCCGCCGTTGCGCCGAGCGTTTTCCACGCGGCGAGCGCCTGCGCCCGTGTCCAAGTCTTTCCGTCGCGGTTCGTCCAGGTGAATCGCGGGCCGAGCAGCGACGCCGCGGCCTTCTCGTCTCCCTTCGCGGCGGCTTCGGCAAAGGAGTGATCGGCCGCGATGAGGGCCTCCTTATTTGCCGCGCCTTTTTGCGCGGCCAGCGCGCTGACGCCGAGGGCGCCAGCAACGAGCAATACGGCCGCGCTTAGCCCGAGCCGGCTCAGGCGCGAAGCCCGTGAAAACGAAACGCCCGGCAAAACTTCCGCCGGGCGCCGACCGCGCTGTTTCGCACCGCTCTCCATCGAGGCGTGCCTTTCCATTTCGCCGGTTCTCATCCGAGCGTCTCCTCCGGCCTGGCGATCGCTTCCGCCAGGTCGCTCAAAAAGAGCGCCGCCCGCGCGCCATCGAACACGCGATGGTCGCACGAGAGCGTCATGCTCATGATTGGCCTGATGCCGGGAGCGCCATCGACCGGAACCACGCGATCGACGATGCTGCTCACGGCGAGAATGGCCGCTTGCGGCGGGGTGATGATCGCAGTGAACGCGTCCACGCCGTACATGCCCAGATTGCTGATCGTGAATGTCGCCCCTGTGATGTCCGCGGGCCGCGAGTGGCCCGATTTGGCGCGATCGGCAAGCTCGCGCCGCTGCCTGGCGATTTCGGCGATCGTCGCCTTGTCCGCGTTCGGAATCACCGCGGCGATCACGCCGTCGTTCACCGCGATCGCGATACCTATGTTCACATCCGGATTGAGCCGCACGCCTTCCGCCGTCCATGTGGCGTTCAGCCGCGGATGCTTGCGCAGCGTGCGCGCCACCAGCGCCACCAGCAGATCGGTGTGCGTTGGGCGCGCGCCACCGCTCTGTTCCGCCACCGCGAGCCGCTTCTCGCGTGCCGCATTCAGCGGGCCTGCGTCCACTTCGCGGGTGACGAAGAAATGCGGCACGCTCGTCCAGCTCTGCGTCATCCGCTCGGCCATCAGCCGGCCGATCGACGTGAGCGGCTCGAGTGTTCCCGCTGCCGCTTTGGGCGCTGCCGCCGGAGCCGCAGCCGGGGCTTTCCCTTCAGCCGCTGCCAGCACATCCGAAGCGAGAATTTCGCCACCCGGGCCCGATCCTTGCAATCTCGCGATATCCACGCCGTGTTCCTTGGCGAGGCGGCGCGCCTTCGGTGAGATTCTTGCCGCGGCAGCGCCCGCGCCGGCTGCCGGGCTTGCCGTCGCCATGTTCTCAGCCGGCCGCGCCGCTTCCGTCGTCGTTCCTCGCGAGGAACCCGCCGGCGCCGCTTCTTTCGGAGGTTCTTCGCCCGGCTTCACGATCCATGCGATCGTCTGGCCGACGGGAATCACGTCCCCTTCGCCGGCCTTCACGCCGGCAAGAATTCCATCCGCGGGCGCTTCGATTTCCACGGCCGCTTTGTCGGTTTCGACTTCGAGCAGCGGCTCTCCCTTGGTTACCTCCTCGCCTTCCTTTTTCCTCCAGGCGAGGAGCTTGCCGGTTTCCTGAGTCAATTCCAGTGCGGGCATTACGACGCTGATGGCCATGGTATTTTCGCGGCGAAGGAAAACGCCTCCTTCAGAGAGTATGTATTTCTTCAGTTTTCACGCGTGCTGCGATGCCCTGAACGCAGGGTGTGTAGCGCCGCCCTTCAGGGCGGCACCTTGCCGGGTCGGTGGAAAAGGATGCCGGGCTGAACCGCCTCTACACGACGTCCTTTTAACCCTTCACTTCCACGCGTTCGCTTCTCGCGCTGGCCTCGACCATTTCCACCACGCGCTGGCTTGGCGGCGCCTCGTGTTCGCGCAGGGTAGACAGCGGTCCATCCACGGTGAAGTAGTGCGCGCCCGCCACGAGCAATTCCTCGGCAGGGAAGCGCGTGATCACTTCGTGGCCCGTCTCCGTCACCACGATCTCTTCCTCGATTCGCGCTGCGCTCCAGCCGTCGGTCGAGGGCCAGAACGTTTCGAGCGCGAAGACCATGCCCGGCTTGATCTCATGCGGATGATCAAGCGAAACGAGCCGGCTGATCACCGGCTTTTCCCAGATGGCAAGGCCGATCCCGTGCCCATATTGCAGCGCGAAACACGCCTCTTCATTCGGGAAGCCAAACTCCTGCGCTTTCGGCCAGACCGCGGCGATCTCGCCGGTCGTCCTGCCAGGGCGCACGAGCGAAATCGCCGCGTCGAGATATTCGCGGCAGCGCTTGTAGGCGTCCTTCATCGCGTGCGAGGCGTAGCCGATCGTGAAGCAGCGGTAGTAGCAGGTGCGATAGCCCATGTAGGAATGCAGGATGTCGTAGTAGACGGGATCTCCCGGCCGCAGCACGCGATCGGAAAAGACGTGCGGATGCGGATTGCAGCGCTCGCCCGAAATCGCGTTCACCGCTTCCACGTATTCCGAGCCGAGGTCGTAGAGTACCTTGCTCACCAGGCCCACCGCTTCGTTTTCGCGCAAGCCCGGCTTCATCGCGCGGTACAGCTCGTCGTACGCGGCGTCGACCATCGTCGCGGACTGGTTCAGCAGCGTGATCTCGTCGCGGGTCTTGATCAGCCGCGCGTCGGACATGATCTGCTGCCCGTCGACCACCTTGATGCCCTCTTTCTGCAAGGCGAAGAGCAGCGGCAGCTCGATGATGTCGATGCCCACCGGCTCCTTGTGCAGTCCGCGCTTTTCGAGTTCGATCCGGATTTTGCGCGCCACGTCTTCAGCGCGCCCCATCTCCGGCGACATCGCGCCGCGCAGCAGCGAAATGCCGGGGCGCGAGCGCTCGCCGAGCCACGGGCAATGCAATTGATGGTGCCGCGCCGCCGAGCCGAAATCCCAGAGGATCGGCTCGTCGTTCTGCGGCAGCAGAGTGAAGCGGTTCGCCTTGTCCTGCGCCCAAGTGCCGATGTGCGTCGCGGTAATGTAGCGCACATTGTTCATGTCGAAGCAGAGCAACGCGCCCATTTCCGACTCGGCCAGCAGCGTCTTCACCCGCTCCAGCCGCTCGCGGCGCAGCCGGTCGAAATCCACCCGGTTTTCCCAATCCACCGCCATCGTTCCATATGTCGGCAACGCCATGGCATTCCTCCTGTTTCCCGGAATCAGGACCGCCCGCACATCTCCCGCGCCAGCTCGAAAAGCTTTTGCGGAGTGGGAATCGTCGCGTCTTCGAGCGGAGGCGAGAAGGGAATCGGAACGTGCATCGCTCCCATTCTCCGCACCGGGCCATCCAGGTCGTAGAACGCCCGCTCGGCGATCAGCGCAGCCAGCTCCGCCGTCACGCCGTAGCGCTCATAGCCTTCGTCGAGCACCACCGCGCGCGAAGTCTTCTTTACCGATTCGACGATCGTCTGCTCATCGAGCGGCCACGTGGTCCGCGGATCCACCACTTCGGCGCTGATGCCAATCTCGGCCAGAAGGTCGGCCGCGCCGAGAGCCACCTGCACCATGCTGCTCGTCGCAACGAACGTGATATCCTCGCCCGCGCGTTTCACGTCCGCCACGCCCAGGGGAATCGTGTAGTCCTCAGCCGGCACCGGCCCTTTCATCTTGTACATCATTTTGTCTTCGAAGAAGACGACGGGATTTTCGTGTCGGATGGCTTCTTTCAGCAGCCCCTTTGCGTCGTAAGGCGTTGAGGGCAACACCACTTTCAATCCGGGCACATGGCTGAACCACGCGTGCAGCGACTGCGAATGCTGCGCCGCCGAGCGGCGAGCCGCGCCGAGCGTGGTGCGCATCACCATCGGCACTTTCCATCTTCCGCCGGACATGTAATGGATCTTCGCCGCCTGGTTCACCATCTGGTCCATCGTCAACGTGATGAAGTCGCCGAACATGATGTCGACCACCGGCCGGATCCCGGTCATCGCCGCTCCGACGCCCAATCCGGTGAAACCGGCTTCCGAGATGGGCGTATCGATCACGCGCCCCGTGCCGAACTCCTCGACGAGGCCGGAGAGAACTTTGAAGGGCGTGCCCGCTTCGGCGACGTCTTCGCCCAGAATACACACACGCGAATCGCGCCGCATCTCCTCGGCCAGCGCTTCGCGGATTGCCTCAGCAAACGTGATTTCGCGAGTCACCACCTCATGCGTAGACATCGCGGTCCACTTCCTCCTGGTTGGGGTACGGCGCGTTGATGGCGAACTCGACGGCCTTTGCGATCTCCGCCTTCACTTCGGCCTCGATCTGTTCGAGCTGCGCGGCGTCGGCGTGTTTCTGCGCGACGAGCCACGCCGCGTGAACGGCGAGCGGGTCCCGCTCCTTCTTCCAGTCCTGTTCCTCTCGTTTCGAGCGGTAATATTCGCGGTTGATGTCACCGACGTGGTGGCCGTGGAAACGGTAGGTGTTGCAGCAGAGAAACGACGGTCCTTCGCCCGCCCGCGCGCGCTCCACCAGCTTCGCTGCCGCCTCGTGTACCGCCCGCACGTTCTGCCCGTCGACGGTTTCCGCCGCCATCCCGACGGACTTCGCGCGCGCCAGAATGTCCCCGGCGAGCGTTTCGGAAACGTGCGTATATTCGGTGTAGAGATTGTTCTCGCAAACGTAAATTACAGGCAATTTCCAAAGCTGCGCCAGGTTCATCTCTTCGTAGACCACGCCCTGGCCCAGCGCTCCCTCGCCGAAGAAGCACGCGGCCACCCGGCCGTTGCCCAGATACTTGGAGGAGAACGCCGCACCCGTCGCGATCGGCACGCTGCCGGCCACGATCGCGTTCGCGCCCAGGTTGCCGGTGGAAGGATCCGCGATGTGCATCGATCCGCCCTTGCCCTTGCAGTATCCAGCGGCCTTGCCGAGCAGCTCGGCGAACATCCGATCCGGCGACGCGCCTTTCGCCAGGCAGTGTCCGTGCCCGCGATGCGTGCTGGTGATGTAATCCTCCCGCCGCAGCGCCTCGCACACGCCCACTGCCACCGCTTCCTCGCCGATGTAAAGATGCGCGAGGCCGGGCATCAATGCGCGTGTGTACAACTCGTTCACGCGCTCCTCGAACAAACGAATCGCCGTCATCTGGCGATACATCCGAATCCAAAGCTCCACGTCGGCATGAGAAGCGGTTTCGGTGCGGCTGCTCACAGTGCTCATCTCGCAACTCCTGACAGTTTGGCCAAAACGTCGAACATTACCGCAAAATCCTGCTTCGCCAGTCCCATCCCGCGGGCTGCAGTCAGAAATTCGTTGGTCACGGCCGTCGTCGGCAGGGGCACATCCAGCTTCCGGCCCATCTCGAGCGCGAGCAGCATGTCCTTTTGCATCATGTTCACGTCGAACCATGCCTCGTCCGGCATCTGGAGAACGAACGGACCGCGATACTGTACCATCGGCGAGGAGATCGCGCTGTGCGTCAGAACGTCCACAGCGACTTCTCGCGCGATGCCGCTTTTTTCCGCCAGCAGCACGCCCTCGGAAAAAGCCAGCATCTGCACCGCCAGGCTCAGGTTCGTCGCGATCTTCATCGAGAGGGCGAGGCCGTTGTCGCCGACGTGCGTCACCTTCGGCCCGATGTCCTCGAGCAGCGGCTTCACCTTGTCGAACGTCGCCCGCCGCCCGCCGACCATCACCGCCAATTTCCCTTGCTGCAGCGTCACAACGCTGCCCGATACCGGAGCGTCGAGCATGTCGCCACCTCGCTCGCGCACCTTCGCCGCCACCGCCCGGCTCATCTCCGGGCTCACCGTGCTCATGTCGACCAGAATTTTGTCCTTGCCGATCGCCGCCAGAACGCCGTCGGACCCATCGGTGATCGCGGCGAGCGCCGCGCTGTTCGTCACCATCGTCAGGATAACGTCGGCCGCCTCGCAAACGGCTCGGGGCGACTCCGCCCACTTCATCCCTTTCTCAATGAGCCATTCCGCCTTTGCCCGCGTGCGGTTGTAACCGGTGATGGTGTGTCCCTTCTCGATCAACCGGGCCACCATCTGCCCGCCCATCACTCCGAGGCCCACGAAACCCAGATTCGCCATGAATCAGACCGCCTTCCCGATTGACAGTTTCTCGAAGAACCGAAAGACGTTTCGAACC